>JASGGP010000181.1:0-9826 GCA_047604985.1 Lacrimispora sp. | reverse complement strand
CTTATTCCAGCTCCTTCGCGGCAAGGGCTGCTACAGCGTGAAATGCGGCTGTGAAACAGAAAACTGCGGGCTCTGTACGGTTTTAGTCAACGGTAAGTCCAGGCTCTCCTGCTCCTTTCTGGCTGCCAGGGCAGAAGGGTGCCAGGTGGTTACCCTGGAGGGAGCCCAGAAGGAGGCGGAAGCTTTTGGAAAGTATCTGGCCGGAGAAGGGGTGGAGCAATGCGGATTCTGCAGTCCCGGCCTTATCATGAACGTGCTGGCAATGGAAAAGGAAGAAAAGGCCATGGAGGACGAGGAAATAAAGGAGTATTTAGCGGGAAATCTCTGCCGGTGCAGCGGCTACATGGGACAGCTCCGGGCCGTTAAGAAATATTTAAACAGAGGGGAAATAAGGGATGAATTATAAAATGCGCACCGTCAATACTTCTGTGGAAAAAAAGGATGCCATGGCCCTGGTGACCGGAAAGCCGGTATATACCGATGATCTGGCCCCGGCGGACTGCCTCATTGTAAAGGTGCTCAGAAGTCCTCATGCCCATGCCCTGATCAGGGAGATCCATACGGAAAAGGCGGAGAAGACAGCGGGTATCGCATGTGTTCTGACCTACAGGGACGTGCCTCAGAAGCGTTTTACCATGGCGGGGCAGACCTATCCTGAGCCAAGCCCCTATGACAGGCTGATCCTGGATCAGAGGATGCGCTTTGTGGGAGATGCGGCAGCCATTGTGGCCGGTGAGACAGAGGAAGCGGTGGACAGGGCCATGAGGCTTATAAAGGTGGAATATGAAGTTCTTGAACCCATACTGGATTTCAGACAGGCAAAAGACCATCCGGTGCTTGTTCATCCTGAGGATAGCTGGGAAAGCCTTTGCCCGGTAGGGGCGGACAACAGCCGGAACTTATGCGCATCCGGCGGGGAAGCTCACGGTGACGTGGATGAGATATTAAAACAGTGTGATTATGTGGTGGAAGAGGTCTACCATACAAAGGCGAACCAGCAGGCAATGATGGAGACCTTCCGGGCTTACTGCTACCTGGATACATACGGGCGTCTGAATATGGTGGCATCCACTCAGGTGACCTTTCACGTGCGGAGAATTCTGGCCCATGCCCTGGATATTCCAAAATCCAGGATCCGGGTGATCAAGCCCCGGATCGGCGGAGGCTTTGGGGCCAAGCAGACGGTGGTGGCAGAGGTCTATCCGGCAATCGTGACAATGAAGACCGGGAAACCGGCCAAGATGGTTTACAGCCGGTACGAATCCCAGATCGCCTCCTCTCCCCGCCATGAGATGGAGGTTCATGTGAGGATCGGAGCCGATAAGGCTGGAATTCTCCAGGCAATCGATGTATACACTCTTTCAAATACGGGAGCATACGGGGAACACGGCCCTACCACGGTAGGCTTGTCCGGCCATAAGTCCATTCCCCTTTACCGGACGCCTAAGGCATTTCGTTTTACCTATGACGTGGTTTATACAAACTGCATGTTCTTCCGGCGCTTACAGGGGATACGGAGCCACACAGGGCATATTTGCGGTGGAGTCTGCGGTCAATGAGCTGGCGGAAAAAATTGGAATGGACCCGGTGAAGCTGAGGGAATTAAACATGGTAAGGGAAGGGGATATTATGCCGGCCTACTACGGGGAAACCTTAAATAGCTGCACCCTTGACCGGTGCATGGCCCGGGCAAAGGAAATGATCCGGTGGGAGGAAAAATATCCCCGGGTGAACATGGGAAATGGAAAGGTGCGGGGCGTGGGCGTTGCCATGGCTATGCAGGGCTCCGCTATTTCCAGAGTGGACGTGGCCTCTGTGGAGCTGCGCCTCAATGATGACGGCTTTTATACTCTGTTGATCGGCGCTTCTGATATGGGAACCGGCTGTGACACCACCTTGGCACAGGTAGCTGCAGATTGTCTGGAATGTGACCCGGACGAGATCGTGGTTCATGGTACGGATACGGACATCTCGCCCTATGATTCCGGCTCCTATGCCTCCAGCACCATGTACTTAACCGGCATGGCGGTAATGAAAGCCTGCAATGAAATGCGGGAGAAGATCATAAAAAAGGGAGGGGAGTACCTTTCCTGCCCGGTGGACAGCCTGGAGTTTGACGGAAAGAGGGTGTACCAGACCCAGGGAGATTTAGAAATATCCATAAAGGACATTGGAAACAGAGCCATGTGCTTTAATGAGGAAATGCTGTCGGCCGGAGCTTCCCATACCTCCCCGGTGTCGCCGCCTCCGTTTATGGTGGGCATGGCTGAGGTTGAAGCCGATCAGGAGACAGGAGCGGCGGAGCTTTTGGACTATGTTGCGGTGGTGGACTGCGGGACCACAATTAATCCCAATCTGGCAAGAATCCAGACAGAGGGAGGCATTGCACAGGGCATCGGCATGGCCATGTATGAGGATGTGACCTATTCCGCCAGGGGGCAGATGCTGCAGAATTCCTTTATGCAGTATAAGCTTCCCACCAGACAGGATGTGGGCGATATCCGGGTGGAGTTTGAAAGCAGCTATGAGCCCACAGGACCCTTTGGGGCAAAGTCCATCGGAGAGATCGTGATCAATACTCCTTCCCCTGCCATTGCGGACGCGGTGGCCAATGCGGTGGGAGCGAGAATCAGGGAACTGCCTGTTACGGCTGAAAAGGTGTACCGGGGGATGAACCGGTAATTAATGGGCCGGCCAGGTAATTTTACAGGTTAAAAAAAAGAAGAGGGAGTGTTGGACGTTTGTTTTCCGTCAGGGGCAGGCGTTTGGCACTCCTTTAATTGTTGAGAAAAACAATCATGTGATTTTTTGATGAATGGTTGTTTTGACAATAACATAGGTGTATGATGGGGGAAACGAGGGGAGGGAAAGCTTTATGGAGGTTCTGATAAGGGCCGAAAAGGTCTGCAAGGATTATCAGGTAGGCGAGGTTAAGGTGGAGGCCTTAAAGGATGTGTCCTTTGAGATTTCCCGGGGAGAGTTTATTGTGATTCTGGGGCCCAGCGGGTCTGGGAAAAGCACCCTTTTAAATATATTGGGAGGAATTGAGACCGTTACAAGCGGAGCTGTCTATTACGAGGGCGAGCCCCTTTCCTGGGAGGATTTAAAAAGCCTTACGGCTTACCGCCGGGCACATGCGGGGTTCATCTTTCAGTTTTATAATTTAATGCCCGGACTTACCGCACTGGAGAATGTACAGCTTGCGGCGGAGCTTTCAAAGGCCCCTTTGGACCCGGAGACGATTCTGGAGCAGGTGGGGCTTTTGGACAGAGCCGGTCATTTCCCAAGCAGGCTGTCAGGAGGGCAGCAGCAGAGGGTGGCTATTGCCAGAGCTTTGTGCAAGAATCCTGATATCCTGCTTTGCGATGAGCCCACAGGGGCCTTGGACAGCGGCACCGGAAGCCAGATTTTAAAGCTGCTTTCGGATTTTAACAGGCAGTATGAGAAGACGGTGGTTTTAATTACCCACAATGAGAACATTGCGGGGATTGCGGACCGGGTTTTTTATTTTAAGGATGGATGTCTGGAACGGGTTCGCATAAATGAAAAGCCCCTTAAACCGGAGGAGGTGGTCTGGTAGTGAAAAGCTTCCGCAAAAACGTGGTCCGGTGCGCCAGACAGAATCCAGGATCTTTTCTGGGGGCGGTTTTCATTATTGCAATCGGCATATTTGTCTATGTTGCCATGATGGACACTCTGAGGAACTTGGGGGACCAGGTGCAGCGCTACTATAACACCAGCGCCATGGCAGACGTCTTTGCCCAGGTCTCGGGAATCTCCGGGGTGGAGCTGGAACGGTTAAAGGAAATTCCCGGAATTGAAGAGGTTTCCGGAAAAATGGCCGTGGATGCCAGGCTGTTTGCGCCCTCCCAGAAAGAGATTGTGACGGTGCACTTGCTGTCCTATGATTCCTCCGATTCCCTGAATAAGCTGCTCTTAAAAGGGACGGGAACGGGAAAGGACAGCCTTTATCTGGGAAACAGGATGGCCGGGATATATCAGTATGAAAATGGAACGCCTCTTACGCTTATGATAAATGGAAAGAGCGTAAAATGCGAATTAGCCGGAACATGTTACGGGCCGGAATACATATATGCCATTCCTCCCGGAGGAGCCATGGTGCCGGATGGGGAAATTTATGATATTGCCTCCATGGAAAAAGGCAGAATGGAGGAACTGACAGGCAGGAAGGATTCCATGAATGAGCTGGGCTTTAAGCTGGCAAAGGGATATACCTATGAGGACGTGCGCTACCAGCTGATGGACCGCCTTTCCGGATATGGCCTGGTCTCCCTTTCCGCCAAGGAAGACCAGGCAAGCTATAACATGGTAAACGGGGAAATCAATGAGCTGTATTCCATGGGAACGGCTCTGCCTTTCCTCTTTATGTCGATTTCCGTGTTCATGCTCTATGTGGTGTTAAAAAAGATGATAGACAGGGACCAGAGCCTGATAGGCACCATGAAAGCCTTTGGCATGAAGGACGGGGAACTGATCCTGGCATACCTTTACCAGGGTGTGGAGGTAGGCGTTTTAGGCGCCCTGGCAGGAAGCGTGCTGGCGGTTCCCTTTGGCCGGTATATGTTTCTCATGTATGTAGATTTCTTTAATCTTCCGGATACGGTTTATCACAGCTATATGAATACAAGGGCAAGCGGCATGGCAATCGCGGTGGCCACCGGAACCCTGGCAGTCTATTTAGGCGTCAGGGGGATCTTAAAGATCACTCCGGCCCAGGCCATGAGAGCCAGAGTTCCTGCCGGCGGGAATTTAAGGCTTCCCGGCTTTCTCTCTTCCAGGCTGGATGCCACGGAAAAAATGGGCTTCCGCTCTGTGGTGAGAAATCCTTTCCGGGGATTTTTGATCGTCCTGGCAATTGCATTTCCCTTTTCCATGTCTTCCGTGCTTTTTTCCTTTAAGGGAGTGGCGGATCAGATGTACTTTGACCAGTTCAGCAAGGTGCAGACCTATGATATACAGATTTCTCTGGACCGCTATGTATCTCCCATCCGGGGAGAAGAGGCGGGGGAAGCCCTTGGCGGAGTGAGGAAAAGCGAAGCTGTCATTCAGAAGGCGGTGGAGGTGAAGCATGAAAACCTATCGGAATTTGCCATGGTTTACGGTTTGAACCAGGGCTCTGACATGTGGAGAATCATGGACCTTTACGGCCGCTTTTATCAGCCGCCCGATGATGGGATTATCGTAAACAGCAGGATTGCAGAGAAGCTTCATCTGGAAAAGGGAGATTTTATAGAAGTATCTGTTCCGGGCCTGACGGCGGAAGCTGTGAAGGTTCCGGTAAAAGCCATTATAAAAGAAAGTCTGGGAGGCGGCTGCTACATGTCGGCAGATGGATTCCACCGCTTTTTCAATTCCGGTCCCATTGCAGAAACCGTTCTTTTAAAGGTGGAAAGGGGAAGGATGGAAGAGGTCCGGGAGCAGCTTTTAAAAACCAGCCGTGTGACCTGGATGGTGGATACGGGCCGGATCATTGACAGCTACCGAGAAATCATGGGCAGCATGATGGCCATGGTCCAGATGTTTTCCTTTATGGCTGTGGCAGCAGGAGGAATTCTCATTTATAATATTTCCATGATTAATATCAGGGAAAGGATCACGGAGCTTGGAACGTTTATTATAATGGGAGGAACGGACAGGGAAGTGGGAAGAATTC
The DNA here is from genome assembly GCA_047604985.1 of Lacrimispora sp. GTDB lineage: Bacteria > Bacillota > Clostridia > Lachnospirales > Lachnospiraceae > Lacrimispora. The sequence goes on along the minus strand of JASGGP010000181.1, from coordinate 4,152 downwards.
TGCTCTTTGAGCAGCTGGTCTACTTCATCCTGGGAATCCTTTCCGGAATGCTTGGAAGCATTGGAATAAAATATCTTCTGGAGCATCTGGTTATATCCGATTCCTATACCATTGATCTGGCCATACGGCCATCCTGTTATGTGGTGTCGTTTTTCACCTGTCTTGGGATGGCAGGGATTTCCCTGCTGGCTCAGACCAGGTTTGTTAAGAAGATAAAGCTGACGGATATTTTGAAAGAAAGGGAATAGGCTTATGAAAATCCGAATGGATGGCAGAAAAAAGAAAATATACCTTCTGGGGGCCGCAGGGATCGTCCTTGTACTGGTCATAGGGGCTTCAGTACTTAAAAATTTAAAGGGAACCGGGGTGGAGACTGCGGCAGCCGCCTCTCAGACCGTAGAAGACCGTTATACGGAGGAAGGAACCATTACTGCAGGAGGAGAATACCGTCTTGTTTCAGAGGTATCAGGGCCGGTAAAGGAGGTCCTGGTTAAGGAAAATGATGTGGTGAAGCAGGGGGATACTCTGTTCACCATTGATGATACGGATCTTCTCCATGAAAAGGCCCTTTGTGAAAGCACCCTGGCAGGGTATAAGGCCAAGCTGGAGCAAAGCCGGATCGGGCAGGTGATGACTTCTTCGCCTCAGGAGTATTTAGATTCCGTAAGGACGGACGTGGCGGCAAAGGAGGCGGATTACCAGGCGGCAAAAACCCTTTTTGATGCTTCCCAGTCTTTGTATGCGGAGGGCAGTATTTCTAAAATCGAGTGGGAAAAAAACCAGGCTTCCTATGAGTATGCATCTCAGGCCTGGGAGCAGGCAAAGGGCCGTTACGAGGAGAGCCGGCGGTTTTTAGAGAGCTTAAGGGCAGAGGGCATTGATGAGACCACCATCAACGGAAGGTTTTATGAAAGCGTGGAGGAACAGCTGAAGGCCCAGATCAAGTCTCAGGAAACGACCATGGAGCAGCTGGAAGACAGGCTGAAAAAGTGTGTGGTAGCTGCGGACCGGGATGGAATCGTCACCTCCCTTCCGGTCCGGGATATGTCCTATATACAGGCTGGAGAGGCTGCCGCAGCCATAAGCGGCAGGGGAAAGGTTCAGGCGGAATCTGACGTGCTTACCAGCGTAGCCCCATACTTATCGCCGGGAGATAAGGTGACGGTGATCCTGCAGCTTCGGAACCAGGATAAGATGTACGGCGGAACCATAAGCCAGGTCTATGACTATGCGGCTAAGGGGACCTCAGCTCTGGGAATGGATGAGTACAGGGTCCATGTGAAGATCGATATGGATGAGACTTCGGACCTGGAGGGAAAGGAAGGGTATGGAGCCAACATCCGTTTTACCCTGTATCAGGGGGAGGATAAGCTGGTGATTCCGTCAAGCGCTGTTTTTCGGGCGGATGACCAGGATTACGTCTTTGTGATTAAAAACGGGAGAGCTCAAAAGCAGCCTGTGGAAATCGAATACAAGACAACAGCCCAGGCAGTGGTGAAGGAAGGGCTTTCGGAAGGCCAGAAAGTCATTGACCACGTGGACTCGGAAGAAATCTATGAAGGGGCGAAGGTGTATGCGGACTCATAGGGGAAATAAAGGACAAAAAAAAGCGGCAGCATGGAATATTCCACGCTGCCGTTTCTTTTGTGTATCTTTTGTACATTATCTATGTTATTTTATCTTTTCGTATCCTGATTCTTTGATGGTTCCGTCGCTGTTGGTCTTATAGTATTTATCGTCCCCATCCTGAATGTTTGTCTTGCCCTTTGCAAGCTTTCCGGAGGTTCCTACTAAGTACTCCTTGCCGTCATATTCCACTACTTTGTACTTCTCATCCTTGTCAGCCTTTATCAAACGGCCCTGTACATAGATGCTGTCGTCGTAGATGGCATTGTAGCCTGAGCCCTTGTTGCTGCCGGACTTGCGGAAGTTGTAGGTGTAATCCTCGCCGTCGATTTCAATGGTGGTCTTGCCGGTGGTCATAGCGCCTTCCTTAGGAGAATTGCCGAAATAGTAAACCTCGCAGGCTTCATCAGCTGCCGGGAAGTCGCTTTCAGTCTCTATTTCCTCATAGGTTTCTAAGTTTCTGTCCTCGTCAAAGGTCAGCTTGTAAAGGCCGTGAAGCATTTCACCCTTTTCATTGAACGCATATTTTAAGCTGTCGATGGACTTGATCTGGCTGGTTGCCACTTTACCGTCGCTTAACGCATAGAACCAGTATTCTTCGCCGTCCTCATATGCTTCCTGGTCTATATCTTCTCCGGGAATAGCCTTGAACCAGCCTTTTGCAAGCCAGCACTGGTCAGGAAGATTGTAATACTGGTCGGCAGAGCTGGCGGTGGAGGCAGATGCTGTATCATACCATTCGGATTCAGCAGCTCCGTTTTCATTGAAGCGGTATTTTTTGCCGTTGATGGTCTTTGTGGTATCCTTTATCTTCTTGCCGTTGGAGCCGAAATAGAACCAATAGGCCCCGTCAAAGTTATCTTTCGTATTGTCTTCGTCTTCTGCCTCAATAAACTTCCACTCATTGTTTGCCTGAGCGCCGTCAGAGGAAGTTCCGCAGTAATAGATTCCGTCTTTCCATGCATCGTCTTCGTTAAGGCGTGTGGATTCTTCATTCACCCAGCCGTACAGCATTCTTCCCTCGGAATCAAATGCAAAGTTTTTATTTCCCTTTGTGGTGGGAACAGACTTGAATGTGGTTTTCCCGGAAGCCGGAGCCTTGTATGCCTTTCCGTTGCTTCCTAAGTAATACCAGTAGGTGTCAGGCTCGTCTTCTTCGTCCTGGTCTGATGGGATCTCTCTCCATTCGTTGGTTACCATGGCTCCTTGGGAGTTTACATAATAAAAAATGTCGTTGTCTTCGATGATGGTGCTGGTTGCCAGCTGTCCGTCAGAATCCAGGTAAAACCAGTTGTCGCCGGATTTGCGCCAGCCCTCTGTCACCGCGTCTCCGTTGGAATCATAGTAAGCCCAGGTATCGTTTTCCTGGGTCCAGCCCTGTGCTGCAAAGGCTGTCATGGATGCACCTATGGTAAAAAGCGCAGCAGCGCAGGGAATGAGCCACTTCAGTTTCTGTTTTCTCATGTTCTTTCTCCTCCTTTTTTTGCCCATGTTTTCCAGGCAATGATAAGAACTTTTGGCTTTATCGGTTTTGTCTGCCGATGGAATGACTTTAAACCATGGACTTACTCCAGGGTCAAGGGATGTTAAAAAGGTGTAAGAATGCGTAAGAATTGAGGGAGAATTTAATGAAATTGTTATAATATTTCCTCAATTTGGAAAGAGAGGAAGAGGAAGGTAAATAGAATGGGAGAAATGGGGAGATAATGAGCATGCTCATACTGGTAAAAATAGAAAAAAGAGATGAAAATTCCTCATCTCTTGTGTATATATAATACCACAAAATCAACATTTTTTCAAGACTTGTAATTTGCTGGATTCAGGCGTAGACTTGGTATTTACCAATAGAAGGGAGCGGTTTTATGAAAGATGAAAAGTGGCTTGAAGCGGCAGGCACCAGCCGCCAGCTGGCCCGGGTAAAAGAGGCCAACGGATATACGGCAAAGTTCGGGCTGTCCTTAACGGATGAAGAAGCATCTCTGCTTTTAAGGGAGAGAAAGGATGTTTTGAAAAACCAGGAGCGGGTGGAATTTGGAGAAGGGATTCTTCCCAAGCTCATTTATGCGTTCTGCGATTCGCCTTATATTTATCAGGACAATTATGTGGAAACCTTGGGCAGGCTCCAGGACATTTTTTATTTTTATAAGAATGAATCTCTTGATGAAATCACCGACGATGAACTCATTGATTTTATGAAGACCGGCTTTGACGGGCCCTGCCAGGGGTCCCTGGACCACTTGGAGGATACAGGGCTGGAAGCCCTTGCCAGGCGGGCCCGCTTTGGACTGGGCCTTTACGAAGACGGGGAAGAGGAAGACGAGGATGAATATTGAGATGGAGGAGCTGATTCCGGTGGTCGCAGAATTGGCGGATAAATATACGGGAAAGGAGAGCACCTCCATCACCTATGATAAAGCAAACCAGCTTATGGGAGCCGTATTGTACTGCATCCAGGAGTACGAGATCCAGGGAGCCGGGGGCCGGGAAATTTTTTCTCCGGAGAACCGGCCGGATGCGAAAACAATC
>JASGGP010000180.1:0-9830 GCA_047604985.1 Lacrimispora sp. | reverse complement strand
GTGCTGCAGATGATTGCTTATTATGCTTCTGTGGGAAAGGATCTGGATGTAGATCAGCCAAGAAATCTGGCGAAGTCTGTGACGGTTGAGTAATTTCATAGGGAAAGAAAAAATCATGAGGGGTGCGGCCTTGGCCGTTTCCCTCATGATTTTTTTACGTACTGAATTCTTTACCGTCAGTTCTTTAAAGTCGGCAGAAATGATTCTCCGTTTTGCGGAGCTTCTGTGCCAAAATAATCACATACGGCTGCTCCAATGTCAGACAGTGTTTTTCTGCTTCCAAGGCTTCTTCCTGTTGTTCCTTTTTTATAAACGAGAAGGGGGACACGTTCCCTGGTATGCTTGCTGTGACCGATATTGGGATCATTTCCGTGGTCGGCCATAATTACCAGAATGTCCTGGTAAGTCAGTACCGGTAATAGCCTGCTGATTCCCTGGTCTGCGATTTCTAAGATCTTTTTGTAAACTGAGGTGGATTGGGAATGCCCGGCTAAGTCTGTTTCTTGCACATTGGTACATAAAAAGCCCTGATTCATGGCTTCTGTTTCCCTAAACGTAAGGTCCATCACTTCCTGCGTGGGTACGCAGGAAATGCTCAATCCCCTGTCATTGGATACAATGTCCGCCACTTTTCCGATCAGGGTACAGTCAAACCCTGCTTTTGTGAGAATCGTCGGGGCCTGTACGTTCTGATCTACTCCATAGCCTAAGTGTCTGCACTGGTAGCCATGATCATAGGATTTGGATTTTGCAGAGGCAATGCCGATGAAGCGGCCTTCTTTCACTTCTTCGGCGTTCCAGAGGTCTTCCATGGTATTACCGGTTCCGCCAAACACAATCACCCGGCCTACGGTTACGACTTCTCTTACCTTTCTGGCTATGGCATATTCCTCTTCAAAGGAGATCAGATCCAAAGGAGCCGTTACATTGTAGCACATCCCTAAGTCCGCCTCCAGATTATCTGCTACGGTTACGTAATGGTCCACCAGCAAATAACGCAGTCCCTGCCGCTCTATGACCTTTACCTGATGCCCATTCGCCTCCAGATGTGCTTTTACTGCGTCTGCCTTCTCCTGAAAGGGATGGACTTCCGGTTTTTTTGGAAGTGTTCCCATAATTTCCTGATGGCCCATAAATGTGTCTGCCCCAAAATGCATGAGCCCGCAGCTTCCAAAATTGGCTTCGGATGAGTATTTCATGGAGGCGCTTTCCTCTCCGTAGGCATTCATGAGCCCCAGCTTTTCCAGTGCCGGAAGCTTTAAATCGGGATAGTCATTCAGAATGCTTCTTAGGGTATTGGATTTTTCATCTCCCGGTCTGGTGAGACGGGCATCTTCCATGGCGCCGATGCCGAATCCGTCCAAAACGATGACTATAAATCTTTTTTTCATAATTTTCTCCCCATGCTGTCATATATTCCAACAATTTTTGGCTTTTTCTTTTTCAATCCTTCCACAAGCACCACATCCGACCGGGTAACGAAGATCTGGTAACGGAATGCCATGATTACAGTATCTCCTACCATCCCTTTCGTCAGGCCGAAATGATAATCAATGCTTTCGTTGGAAGGCGGAATAACACCCATTTCTGTATAATTATCAAACGAGGTCCCAACCAGAGCAGACTTTACATGGGAGCGCCTGTAATATCCGCCGCCGTAACAATAGGCCTGCCCCTTAAAATTGTGGGATATTTCACTAACATAAGTAACACATGGGACTTCCTCCAGCATATGGTCCGCATGCATCGGTGTAGTTCCTGTCAGGCCATGGCCCGGCTCGGCGCAGTTTCCACCCATTTCTTTTATCTTGCTCAGGGCGCAGGTGCAGGAACCAGATGGTGTGTTGATGACAGTTACATGGAATCCGCACTCCTTTAAAATCTTAGCCGCATGCTTTACTGTTTCCATGTTCCTGGTAGGGATCAGATCATGGACAGTTTCTTCATATAAAAAACAGGGGAAAGAGGTGACACCTGCAATCCTTACACAGGGATACTGTGTTTTGACCCGTTCCGCCAGTTCTTTTAAGGTTTCAAGATGAAACCCTGCTGTCTGCCCTGAATAGATCATATCCGAATCGCTGGTAACACGGAGAATGATCTCCTGCAAAAGTCCCAGTTTCTTGGCTGCCTGATGGATCTGGCTGATTTTTTCTTCGGAATATACCGTAATCATCTGAGGGCGGTATGCTACGATCTCCTCGATCTGGGCAGTAGGAATCTGCACCAGATGACCTGCATTTGCAATGGGAATCCGGTGATCCATCATAACCCTGGCTTCTTTATAATCCACCACAACGGCTCCTTCATAGCCCAGCTCCACCAGTTTCCTTGCCAGATAGGGATTTCTTCCGACCTGCTTCAGCATGAAAAACAACCGGATTTCCTTTTCCTTTGCTTCTTTTAACATAATAGAAGCATTTTTTAAAAAGGTATCCACATCTATTACATAAGAATCCGGTTGGATCTGTCCACTCTGATGAAGTTCAAAGGAGGCCTTGATCAGTTCAGGGTTTCTTTTTATGGTCTGCTCTAAAAACATTTATATCACTCTTTCTACTGCTTCTTTAATAATGCGTAAAATGGTATCTGCCCCGGAACGCATGGGGTTGATCCGGATCATACGGCTTTCCAGTGTGGGATCCCAATTCCGGAAGGTGCCCGATACCCGGTAAAACATGGGGACCATTTCATATTTTGATTCTGCACCCACCGGATTCGGCGCTGCACCCAGCTTTTCGGCTTCACTAAGGACCTTTTCTGCAATGTTCTCATAAAACTCAACCAAAAGTACTTTTGATTGGGCATTGGCTAAAAATGCCTGTTTTACTTTAGGGATCTCACCTGCATTCAGCCGCCTTACACATTCTTCATTTACCCGGGCCTGGATGGCCAGGGCCACAGGAGCATAGACCAGGCCGCGGAGAACAGCCAGGGCTTCATGGCCCTGAACCTGCATGCCTCCGGAATAACTTTCTTTTACAAGCTTTTCAATATAGCATGCCTTTCCAACGATAACGCCAACCCCTTCCGGGCCCAGCAGCTTAAATGAGGAAAAACAGGAAAGGTCTGCTCCGCACTGGATACCGATCCGGCTCACTTTCATGGCAGCATAGTTGTCATCGGTCAATATGGGAATCTGGCTGCATTCCTTGATGGTTTTTACTACCTGGGATAAGTCGTAGCGGTCATCCGGCTTTTGTCTGGTGTATTGGATGAGAGCTCCCTTAATATCCCTGTTTTCTTTCATCACCCGGAGTATATCGCCCGGATCATTGAAATCCGCCTCTACGGCCGGAAGGTTTAACATTTCTAAGGACGTGGCAGTGGTGCTGTAGACAGGTGCCTTGTGTACCAGGATTTTTTCAGCCGGCTTTAACATGCTGTGGAGTCCGGATCGTATCGCTCCGCTTCCGGCCCCTCGTACCAGGATACATGCTTCCCCATCAAACAGGTCTGCAATCACCTGTTCTGCCTTTTTTGTGGTCAATGGCTTATTAAGCCCCGGGACAACTCCTAAGTCTCCCAGGTTTAAAATTTCATGGCCGCTGAATATTTTTGTGATGCAGTCAATTACTTTGAATTGCAGCCTTGCCGCGTATTCCACTGAAATGCTGGATAAGGGATAAGTTTGCATTTTTTCTTCCTCCTTATTTCAGAATCCGGTCCGGATTATCAATCAGCAGCATATCGATTTGTTCCTCAGATAAATCATATTCCCGAAGCAAGGGAAGAAAGGTTTCAAACAGATAAGCATAACCCAGCCCTCCCCATTTTTTTAAATGAGATTTTCTGGTTATATCCATAGATAATACTACCTGGTCCAGATATAGCTTCTTTCGCGATCCGTTTTAAGGTTTCTGCGCGGAACCGATCAGGACAGTAATTGTTTTTTCCCACAGTATCAAACCCGATGTTAACACATTCTTTTCAGAACCGAAAGAATGTAATCCGTGTCCTGGGAAAGGTCTAAATGGCCGATTATAATCTTCTCCGGCTTTACCCCGGCTTTTTTTAAATATACGGCCTGTTCCAGAGCCATGGTTCCAAGGGTGGTATGGGTGGTAACCAAGGCACCAGTGCGTACTGCAGCCACAGCCATGGAGTGAAACACCTTTTTTTCCATATCTGTCATGGTGTTCTTGCTGGTTCCAAATTCTCCGATGGCCCTTGCTTTGATGCCGGAAGCCCCTATTCCTTCTGTCATTTCTTTCACTGCCAGTTCCGACAGCTCCATTTCAGACTTGGAGTACACGAAATCAGGAAGAAACGGCTCTTTATAAAAACCGGTCGACTGCAGGATCCGGATGCCGGTGGCTTTTTCCATTCGGTCCACGTATTCCGGATTCCTACCCATACCAATATTCGTCACATCCAGAATGCGTCTGACACCAAGCTGATACAGACTGCAAAGCTCGCTTTTCGTTTCCTCAAAACAGTCCAGCCGGCAATCCTGGTCTTTTTTTACCCCGGATAAGTCTATGGTAATGTGTTCGTGCATCAAAGTATAACCTTTTTCCATAATTTGTCTCCTAATGAATCATTTGACCCGTTTTTTCTGCGCTAAAAATACATATCAAAATTCAAAAAGTACCGCTGGATCAGTTGGGATCTTTTGCCGGCCAGCAATCTGGCCTTTCGGAACATTGCCTCAATATCCTCTTTTTTACTTTCACAGATCAGAACGGTACAGCGCCCCAGTTCACTGGAAGGAAGGGTCAGTGCGGATTTTCCGCACATATTGACCACACGCATCAGTCCTTTTCCCGAAAGAGCCTGGCTCCGTTTTGTCTCCATATCAAAATGGCCGTAAATGCTGTCTCCCATGGCATTCACATCCACCGGTCCTTCCCTTGAGATCAGAATGATTCCCGGTCTTATGATTCCGTTTAAGTATTGGATCAATGGTTCCCGGCACCCATAAATATCCGGCTGGCCGCCCTTTGGAACCTCTATCCATTCCCAACCGTTATTCCAATCATTGGATTCCTCTGTCAGGCTTATTCCAAGCAACGGGTTTAAAACCTGTTCCAGAGTCTTTAAATCCCTGGTAATGGCACCTAGACTGGGAGAAAATACAATTCCGTCAGTGGACGATTTTGAATGCTTCTTCATATGATCTTGTTCTATTAACGGAGAGATGAATCCATAAAGATTGAGAGCAGCGGCAGGTGCCAGTACGCTGCCGCCTCCGTCTGTTCCGATTCCTGCATCATTGATTCCATAAAATACGTTAAGAGCTGTGCCGCTGCTGGAACCAGTCATCCATTTTCCTGTAATGGGATTAATAAGCTGTAAATCCACCGCTCTTCCGCCCAATGCCATTTTATCGGCGGTATGAATTAAAAATCCGCTTTCATTAAGGCGTTCTTTTAGTTGATCGGGAATGACAGGAGTATCCTTGATCCCGGTATACCAGGCAAACCCATGGTTCTCAAGAGATGGAGCGACCAGATCAATGACGCTGGGGTTTACCTGGTTTACGGTGCAATAGGGATTTTTAAGTGCCAAAAATGTTTTCTTTGCATATGTTTCAAGTTTTTTCATATCAATTCACGGACTATTTTGCCGCCGGGACTGCGATGAGACCGATTATGAGAAGCAGGTTCAGTAATACTCCAAAAATGATACATGCCACAGGACCAACAGCCAGGTCAACAATGGGCTTTTTCGCTTTCTTATTTAACAAAAAGCCTCCGATGACAAACAATGCTCCGATTCCGGTATATCCCGATGAGGAAGCTGCCATCTTTTCTGCTGCAACAATACCTCCTGCCAGCAATGAAATTTCCAGAACCTTATTCATGGATGTTCTCACATACTCTCCCATATCCTTGACTCCAGGGAACTTATCCATGTATTTTGCAAAAATATTGATCAGGAAAATCTCTGCCACCATGACTGCAAATCCAATTGCAAAGGCAAAGACCGGGTTTCCATGGAGGAACAGTCCGACTACAAACACAAAGGTGCAGCCGGCTACGCCGTACACGCCTGTAACAATGGCTGTAGTAAATACCAGGGGGATAAAACCGATGGCTCTTGCCAGTGCGGTTAATCCGGCGTTGCTGTATTCCTGGTTGGCTAAAAGCGCCAGGGAAGCGGGATCGCCGGCAATGATGGAAAGACTGGTTCCGGCTGCAATCAAACCGCCCATAACAGCCAGCAGCAGCCAATTTTTACGGATGCGTAAAATATTGCCCTCAAAGCCCTGGGTCAGTACCTCATTGGAATGTTCCGTTCCTTTCTGCTGAGCAGCATAAAGGATCATCATAATCATACCTGCAAGCATTGCCATGCCTTCTGCGTTCAAAGAGACTTTGCCGGCACCAATGGTAAAAGTACCGAATTTCTTAACAAGAAAATATACAAGCAGGGTCAGGATTCCTGCGGTCATGCCTTTTTTAAATCCGTGCTGGTAAGCGATGCCTACCGCAGGAAACACGGCAAATGCAACCGTTATATATCCGGAAACGCTTCCTAAGTCACCGGTGAAGTTATATGGCATATAGCTGAACAGTTTCACAACAAACTCCAGGCCGGCCAGAATTGCTAAGCCATAAGCAGCTCCGATAACAGCGGAGAGGATCATCCCGTTTCTGCTGTTATTACAGAAAGATCCGATGATATCTGTAGTCAGCAACAGGCAGTGGATCAAAATAATGCTTGCTGCAATAGATGTCGGTATGCCAAAACCAATGACCAGGCCGAAGCTGATGGCAAAGCTCATGGCTGCCAATTCTTTCCGGTTGATCTCTCCATTAAAATACTGCCCCACAATTGGCCGGAAACCGTCGTTAAACACTGCAATTCCCTGATTGGATAAAACGGAAGCCAGCGCTCCGATTAATGCAATGACTATGTATTCCATAACTATGAAACCTCCTCTTTCTCAATGATCGCCTGTAACAGGACCGGAAGGACCTCTTCTTTGTGCTGTGCTGTAAACCCAAATGCTTTTTTGCCTTTTTGTACCTCTTCCCTGATAAAATCTCCGCTCTTTATCATTCCTGGCATGGAAATCGTAGAACAGAGCCCGGAACCAAGCATGGCCATAGCCATAGCCAGCGCTCCGCCGCCGCCGGTATTACAGGCACCTACATAATAATCATACTTCCCGTTTTTTACCCCCAGCGCAGCATCTAAATCCCCCTTGATCTCGATCTCTGCGCGGTCATTCAACTGCAGGGCCACCAACTTTGCAATTTCTTCCTTGTCAATCTGACCACCAACCACAATCTTCATTGCTTCTAACCTCCTTTTTATCCTTGTATCATTTCATATAAAGGCCATTCGGCCCTGATACCTTTTTTATGAAAGCAGATTGCATAGATGAACGGTCAGAAAATCCCGCTCTGCTTCCGGGAACTGGATTTCCGTTTCCTTTAACAGCTCCTCTTTTAACGTTACAGCTCTTTGGTAAACTGGCTCCTTTTTAATTCCATCTAAGAGCGTGTTGTCAAGAGGATGCTCTACGACCCCGTCTAAGATTCGCTGCCCTGCCATGGCCAGATGAGTGATGAACATCGCCGCTTTATCCTCCTCTGCATCAGGTTTTTCTTCCAGGATCCGTACCACTGCTTTTCTGGAATAATCCGCAACCTTTTTGCAGATCACATGATTCTTCTCCAGAATGTCCAGTCGCTGGTTTAAAATATCTTTTACTTCCATGGGATTTCCTCCTTGCCCCAATATACATTATTTTGTACTTTGCTTCAAAAAGATGCCCTTTTAAAAATAAGGCTCTCTTCTTTTTTCCCTTACCTCCCGGATGATTTCTACTACTTTTGGTACGCTCACATACTTTTCCAACAGTGCTTTCAGATATTCATCCTCTTTTCCGATCACCATGACAGCCGTGGAAAACAGATTGTTATAATCAGATTCGTCCAAAAATACGACGTTTAACGGTTTGTGGTTATGTTCCTGGATATCGTCATAGTTCCATATGCCGGCGTCTATGATACCATCCATTAAGGCATTGACGGTCTGCTGGGCCCGGATGGGAACCAGGGTAACCTTTTTGCCATGTATAATATTTCTGGTAATGCAGCTCTGGTCAATGGAGTTGCTGTCATATGCTACTCTCATGCCATCCTGAATGCTGTCATATCTGGAATCCGCCAAAAGAAGCACGTGTCTGGAAAGGAAGCTGCCCGGCCCAAAATTAATTGCAGCCTCAATCTGCTTTCCCTCTCTTATAGATTGTTCCGCCGCATACTGGGAGCAAACCGCAAATTGATAGGTTCCTGATTCCACCAATTCAATACGCCCTACCGCACCTCTGGCGTAAGCCATATTAAAGTTAAGCGGTGCGAACTGGATGTACATTGCCGTGGCGAACCCCTCATAAGTCACGGAATAGGGAAGAGGCATAATTCCCAGGATTTCTTTGCGCATGCAGTTCTCCTGCAGCTTCTTATAATCAATCTCTTTGATGCAGGTTCCCTGATGTCCATGGTTTTCCAATGTCACAGCATTGCACTCTTTTAAACAGGCAAACGCGTTCTGAATGGTCCCTCTGGATACCCCGAACTTATTCTGGTACTCTGAGATAGGCAGGATCCGGTCCCCTGCATTTCTGGACATAAGATCCAGGGCCAGCAAATTTTTTACCAGACCTAATTTTTGATATAGGTTTCCTGCTTCTAAACATTTGTTATTCATGAGATCACTCGCCTTTATCAATTTACATTATTTTGTATATTCAGACAATACCATAGGCCATATACAATGTCAACAATATTATATCAAATATTTTTATTTCCTGTACAGAAAGTATAAATTCATAAACTAAAAGGCGGATATCTTTGCTGTATCACAGAAATATCCGCCTTTTTATGATTCAATCGATATCTTCCATTAACGGTTCGCCTTGTTCCATTCCATCTTTGCGTCAACGAAATTGTGAATCAGCTTAACAGTCCCATCCACTCCTACGGTGCTTCGGTTGATGCATAAGTCGTAGCTTCTCACGTCTCCCCACTTCTTGTTGGAATAATAGTTGTAGTAGCTGGAACGCTTTTTGTCTGTTTTGACCATAAATTCCTTGGCTTTTACGTCGTCTAAATTGTGAAGCTCTTTTAGGTTCTTGATCTTGTCATCGTCATTGGCTGTAATAAATACGGATACAAGGTTCGGATAGTCTTCCAGGGCATAATCTGCGCATCGTCCTACAATTACACAGGATTCTTCGTCAGCCAGCTGCCTGATGGTATCAAACTGGGCCAGAAATATCTTGTGGTTGATCGGCATATCCATATAACCGGAGGAACCAAAGCCTATGGAATATGTGTCCATCACCAGGGAATATAAAAAACTGTTGGTGGGCTTTTCGTCATGTGTCTTAAACAGCTCTTCACATAATCCGCTGTTTTTGGCAGCAATTGACAACAGCTCTTTGTCATAACACTTGATGCCTAGTTCTCCCGCCAGCTTCTGTCCGATGATCTTTCCCATACTTCCGCACTGTCTTCCTATCGCAATCACTAAATTTCCGCTCATATAGGTCACTCCTTCCATTTCCTTGCTGTTGTTCAGGTTTTCTGAACATAGAGGTATGCCCGTAAGGGGCCTTGCTTTGTCCCCGTTTTGGGGACAAGGGGTATGCCTTGGGGGACTTCTGTTATAGGCATATTATACATCTAAAATGATGAAAAATCCAGATTTTTATTGTTATTTCACAATTGTTTCTAAAAAAGAAAAGTCAGAAAGAAAGGTTTAAGGGTACCGTATAACATGATATATAAAGGAAGCCGACTCGTTTTTAGAATCGGCTTCCTTTGATAAAGCAATTTTTATTATGGTAAAATGGATTGGCGGACTGATTA
>JASGGP010000179.1:0-9920 GCA_047604985.1 Lacrimispora sp. | reverse complement strand
TGAGGATTATTAAAACCGTGGGAATGAGCAAGGTAAAGCTGGAGAAATATCAGGGCTTTTCAGCGGATATTGCAGCAGCAGCATGCCTGTTGTTTTCAACCCTGACCGGTATGCCTGTCAGCACGACCCACACAAAGACCACGGCAATGATGGGCGTAGGAGCATCCAAGCGGATCAGCGCCGTAAACTGGGGCGTTGCCAGGGAAATGGCATTGGCCTGGATACTGACCTTTCCGGGCTGCGGACTGGTCGGATTTTTGATGACACATCTGTTTTTGCTTATTTTTTAAAGTGAATCATTCATGTCCAAGGAGCAAGGGCAGAGAATGTGAAAGGAGAACGGAACATGGCGAGAAGAAGCGGCGGCGAATATTTTTCACTGTTTGTTGATATGGCGGAGGTAGCGCTGAAAACGCAAAAGATGCTGACGGAAATTCTGACGGATTTTAATCCGGACAATCTGACCGATCAGCTTGAGGAGCTGCACGGGCTGGAGTCCGAAGGGGACAGGCATACCCATGAGCTTATGAAACGGGTTGTAAAGGATTTCGTGACTCCTATTGAGAGAGACGATATCATTGCCCTTGGAAGAGAGCTTGACGATATTACCGACGCAATTGAGGACGTGCTGATTAAGATTTACATGTACAACATCCGGTCCATTACCCCGGAGGCAATGGAAATGCTGAAGGTTGTGGGACAGTGCTGTGAGAAAGTATATTCTATTGTTAAAGAATTTGCGAATTTCAGAAAAGCTTCAACGATTTTGACGGACATTATTGAAATCAACCGTCTGGAGGAGCAGGGAGATTACCTGTATATGCAGGCATTCCGCAAGCTCTTTACCCGGGACGGAGATCCCTTGGAGACCATGGGCTGGTCCGAGGTTTACCGGCAGCTGGAAAAATGCTGCGATACCTGCGAGCACGCTGCGGATGTGATTGAAGCAGTCATTGTAAAAAATACTTAAGCCATGCGGCGGGTATAGGAGTCACCACTTATATTTGACAGGAGTTTTCTGCCGGATATGGGAGGTGATTTTTTTTATGCATACGGTAAAAAAACGTAACTGCCCCTTGGGAAAGAGAATAGTATAAGGTAAAAGATTATGTGAAATGGTATCATGGGCTATTATATAACAGTTGATGGAAATGTTAATATTTTTGTTGAGGATTTGAATCCGGAATGCAAACAAACGATTTTATTTCTTCACGGCTGGCCGGGGAGTCATAAGCTTTTTGAATATCAGTTTGATGTTCTTCCTCAAATGGGCTTCCGGTGTATCGGAATCGACACAAGGGGCTTTGGAGATTCCGACAAACCATTCTGCGGCTATGATTATGACCGGCTTGCAGATGACGTAAGAGAGGTCATCGACGCGCTGAACTTACAGAATATCACCCTGGCAGGGCATTCCACAGGAGGAGCTATTGCCATAAGGTACATGGCAAGGCATAAAGGGTATGGGGTGTCAAGGCTTGCATTATTTGCAGCAGCAGCCCCCAGTCTGATAAAACGGCCCGATTTCCCTTACGGGCTTGACAAGGAGGCTGTGCTCCAGATTATTGACGGTACTTATGCTGACCGCCCCAATATGCTGAGGAATTTCGGAGATATGTTTTTCTTCCAGCATATCACTCAGCCGTTTTCTGATTGGTTTTTCCAGATCGGCCTGCAGGCAGCCGGCTGGGCGACGGCGGCTATTGCCAATACCTGGATTAGAGAGGTGTTGTTTTCAGATTTAAATGCAATTACTGTTCCCACCCTGATTATTCACGGGATCCATGACAAGGTGGTACCGTATGTATTGGGAGAAATCCAGCACCAGTATATAAGATATTCTACCTTGCTGCCTTTTGAATTCAGCGGCCATGCTTCATTCTATGATCAGAAAGATGAATTTAATAAGGCATTGGCGGAATTCGCAGGGAACAAGGGTTAAAATAAACGAAGAAATTGAGAAATTATGGCCGGTCCGCGGAGAAACGGCAACCGGAAAAAAAGAACGGGGCATGCATTTTTGACATGCTCCGTTCTTTCTGCGGATTCAGTATTGAATTCAGTGTTTCGTGATCTGTTTTCTGGCTTGAGAAGAAATCAGAAGTTCCTATTGAAATTTGGACTTAATATTTTCCGTTACTTGATTCTGTCATGAAATCATCCATGTAGGCGGAAGCTTTGGAAGCGCTGGGAGAGAAATACTCCTTTGGCTCATCATTCAGCTGGAATTTTCCAACTTCTTCCCGAAGGGTATATGCCTGAGCGCTCATCTCTTCACTGGCGGCGGAGTTCTCCTCGGCGGTAGCTGCGTTGGTCTGCACTACTGCGGATACCTGCTCCAGCCCAAGGCGTACCTCTTCAATGGAGGAGGCCTGTTCGGCTGTGGCTGTATTGATCTTATTTACAATGCCGCTGATCAGGCCGGTGGTTTCATCAATGTCCTTCAGGATCTGAGCGGTCTTCTTGGTGATCTGTGTACCTTCCTCTACTGCGCTGACGGAGTGCTGGATCAGCTCTGCAGTCTGCTTTGCGGCCTCTGCTGATTTTGCGGCCAGGTTGCGGACCTCATCGGCTACTACGGAGAAGCCTTTTCCTGCCGTACCTGCCCTTGCGGCTTCGATTGCTGCATTAAGGGAAAGGATGTTGGTCTGGAATGCAATGTCCTCAATCACCTTTGTGATGTTGGTGATCTGGTCGGAAGCGGAACCGATATTGTCCATGGCCTCAGTAAGCTGCTGCATATGCGCTCCGCCGCTTTTCACGTTTAAGCTGGTCTGCTCCACATACTGGGTGGCCTTTTTTACGTTCTCCGAGTTTCTGTTGGCCTGTGCGGTAATGCTGGAAAGGGATGCGGACAGTTCCTCTACGGACGATGCCTGCTCCGTAGAACCGGCTGCCAGAGCCTGTGCACCTGAGGAAACCTGTTCGGTTCCCGTATTCACCTGACCGGCGGCGGTGTCAATGAGCACCAGGGTCTGGTTTAAAGAGGATACTGTTTTTAAAATTGCGTTCTTAATGGCATTAAAATCTCCCACATAATCCAGGTCCATGGAGAAACGTAAGTCTCCCTGGGACAGAAGATTGAGCTTTTCGGTGATGTCGTGAATGTAGGAAGTTATGATGGCATTTGTATTTCTTATATTCTGGGTCATGCGTCCCAGTTCATCCTGACCGTCATAGGCGATCTGTGCATTTAAATTCCCCTTTGCCATTTCCTCATATACAAAGTCGATTTCCTTTATCGGTACGAGGATGGACTTTCTGATTCTGTATGTAATGAAAAGTGCGACTAAGAGAGATATAATAAGGGACAGGGAAAGAATTAGCCAGGCCTTGTTCATAAGGCTTACTGCTTCCTGCTTCTGTGCTGTGGCAAAGTTCTGCTGGATGGATGAAAAGCTTACAAGGATTTCCTGGATCTTATCCATGATCGGAAGATAATTGCTGGTATACAGATCATAGGCCTTAGCGCTGTTGGCATCGGAAGGACTTTTCAGCAGATCTGAAATTTCTGCGCTGGCGGAATCGGCCTGTGAAAAGAGATCCTTTAACTGGGCAATATCATTGTCTCTGGCATTGGAGGACTGGTTGCCTGCAAAGCTTTCCAGGGCAGAAACGGCGTTGGCTGCTTCTTCCTTGGCCTTGTCTAAGTTGTTCTGGGCAGACTGGGCATCACTCTCAAGAACTGCCTGCAGCATGTACTTCTGAGCTGATACGGAGCTGAACCTCATGGTCCATGTGCTGTTTGTATTTGGTACGGTGTAGTGATAGTACCGCTGTACCTGAAATCCTGTATTCTTTGTGGTTAATGCGGACAGGCCGTCGGAGGCTATAATCAGCAGAACCATTAAACCAAAACCCAGAATCAGCTTTTGGCTGATTGACAGGCTTTTAAGAAATGATCCTTTTTCCCTTTGAATATCTCCGGGGGTATTGTTTTGTTTGTTCATCTTTTTCGTCCCTTTCCAATTGTTTTTCAGTCTCCGTGGAGCGGAGAGCATAGTAATTGACTTATGTTATATATCGGAAAAACTTATAAGATTTATAAGAAAAATGAATATGTTATTTATTTAACATTTTCTTGAATCGACGGAATTCGAGCAATTTCAGGAAAAACGGTTTCTCAGTCATTCACAAATACCAGAAAATGGGTTATAATGGTTACAGCAAAAAAGCAAAGTATGTTACTCGGAAATTCCCTGAGGGTGCAGCTGTAGGGCCGGAAAAAAGAGTCCTAAAGAGTAGGCGCCTTAAGGGTGAACTTATACGCCCGGTAAAGCGTGGCGGCCCCTGTCCGGAAAGCACGGCGGGGAAAAAGAAAGAAGGGGGATTTTTTATGAATAGAAATAGAATTTTATCATTCGTGCTTGCGGCAGCGCTGGCATCAGGATTTAACTGTATGACCTCCCTGGCAGCCATAAAAAAGATTACAGCGGTAAATTTAACTGTAGAGGCGGATACCATACCCGGAGGCTCCATTTTTGACCAGCAGGTGGAGATAACAGTAAAAAACAGCAAGATCGAAGTGGGAAGTTATGAATTTACCAATGCCGGTTTTCAGTGGAGCGGAGAGGACGTGCCCAGGCTGGAGGTGGAGCTGTATGCCCAGGACGGGTATTATTTTGCCACAACCAGCAGCAGCTTTACAATCAGCGGAGGAACTTATGTAAGCCAGAAGAAGGAGGATTCCAGCCAGACCTTAACGGTGACCATTGATCTGCCGAAAGTCAGCCGGTTTACTCAGGACATCCAGGAGGCGGTCTGGAGCACTGGGACTATAGCTGGCTGGAGCCCGGCTGCCGGAGCGGGGAGCTATGAGGTAAAGCTGTACCGTGACGGGAAGACCGTGGGAACGGTGAAGAAAACAGGCGACACTAAGTGGGATTTTGCCGAAGCCATGACAAAGGTGGGAAGCTATACCTTCCGGGTGCGTCCGGTGAACAAGGAAAATCCGGAAAATGCAGGTGAATGGAAAGAATCTCCTGTGAAATACGTCGACGGAGCCGCGGCGGAGCAGAACCGTGTGAATGGAGCCGGAGGGAATGGGACTTCAGGGAATGAAGGTTCCGGAACCTGGAAGCAGGACCAGACCGGATGGTGGTATTTAAACGGCGACGGCAGCTATACGGTGAATAACTGGCAGAGCATTGGCGGACAGTGGTATTTCTTCAATGAAAAAGGGTATATGGCTGCAGGGTGGATCAGCTGGAATGGAAAGCAGTATTACTGCGATGTCCAAAGCGGGCGTATGCTTGCTGATGAGACCACGCCGGACGGCTATAAGGTAGGAGCCGACGGAGCGCGGATTCCTTAAGCCGGTATCAGATTGAAAAACGGGCGGGCTGTTTTTTGCAGTCCGCCTTTTTTATCGTATAGGAAAGTTCGCCCTATACGATAAAAACCCTCCGGGGGATGCGCATTCCGCGCCAATGAAATATGGTTGCTGAAGCAACCGCGCTCCGGCGCGAGAGTCTGCAAGCGGACTCTTTATTTTGGGGAAAAGAAAAATGCTTGTAGGATGAAGGATTCTGGCATATAATAACACGGAGGAGCGGACGGAAATGGCAGAAAAGAAAAGAAGAAAGTTTTATAAAGGTTTGCTGGCGGCTGTTGCCGTTCTTTTTACGCTTTGTATGGCCGGATGCAGCCAGTTGGCCTTAAGTCCCCCGGCAGCCTCAGGGCCTGTTTCAGGGACGGATTTAAGGGTGCATTTCATTGACGTAGGCCAGGGGGACAGTACCCTCATAGAAAAAGACGGGCATTTCATGCTGATAGACGCAGGAGAGCGGGATCAGGGACAGGTGGTTGTTTCCTATTTAAAAAAACAGGGAGTCGGGAAGCTGGATTATGTGATCGGGACCCATCCCCATTCAGACCATATCGGAGGCCTGGAGGCGGTTATCAGGGAATTTGATATCGGCAAGGTGATTCTGCCGGAAAAGGAACATACCATAAAGACTTATGAACGGCTGCTGGATGCCATTGAGGATAAGAATTTAAAGGTTACTCTTCCAAAGGTGGGAGACAGCTACGAGCTGGGAAGCGCGTCGTTTCAAATCCTGGCTCCAATCAGGGATTATGGAGATAATTTGAATAACTGGTCTGTGGGAATCCGGCTGACCTATGGAAAAAACAGCTTTGTCCTCTGCGGAGATGCGGAAAAAGAGGCGGAGGCGGATATGGCGGCCAATGGCCTGACCCTAAAAGCCGATGTGCTGAAGCTTTCCCATCACGGAAGCAGCACCTCTTCCTCGGATCAGTTCATGGACCTGGTGGACCCGGATTATGCAGTGATCTCCTGCGGGAAGAACAACGATTACGGCCATCCTCATAAAGAGATTTTAGAAATGTTAAAAAAGCGCAATATCAAGGCTGTCCGGACGGACCAGCTTGGAACCATTGTAGCGGTAAGCGACGGAACAAAGGTGACTTTTCCTGAGATTAAAGGAGAGGATGGGAAAAACAGCAGTAACGTCCAGGGAACAGAAAGCGGGAATAAGGTCGGCAGCATCCAGGGAACAGAACCCGGGAAAAGCGGCACCACCCAGGAAACAAAGCCCGGGTCTGACATCCGGGAGTATGTGGTAAATACCAACACGAAAAAGTTCCATCTCCCGGAGTGCAAGTCGGCGGCTTCCATAAAGGCGGAGAACCGGGAGGAATATTCAGGAACCAGGGATGAGCTGATTGGGATGGGGTACGAGCCCTGCCAGATCTGTCATCCTTAGAGCCAAGGCCGGATCTGGAAAGAGGGATAATGTATGCAGTATACCGTAGACAGAATCGAAGAAGGAATTGCTGTTTGTGAAGATGAAAATGGGGAACAGATAAAGCTTTGTGCAAGCCAGCTGCCGGAAGGCGTGACGGAAGGGGACATCCTTTCCCAGGAGCCCGGAGGATGGCGGCTGGATCTGGAAGAGACCAGCCGGCGCAGGCAAAAGATGCGTGAGAAACTGAAACGTTTGACGGAATAAAGGATTTTAATTATGAAAAATTATATTGTACTGGATCTGGAATGGAACCAGAGCGCCGGGGGAAAGGAAGAGACGGTAGAGCATTTCCCTTTTGAGATCATAGAGATCGGAGCGGTCCGCCTAAATGACCGCATGGAGGAAACAGATTCTTTCCGGCGTCTTATAAAGCCCAGGGTGTATCCCGAACTCCATGAAAAGATTCTGGAGGTGACCCATCTGGATGAAAAGGTCCTGATGGAAGAGGGAAAGAGCTTTGAAGAAGCCATAGAGGAATTCCTGGCATGGTGCGGGGAGGAAGCGGTGTTTTGTACCTGGGGCTCTATGGATTTGACGGAGCTGCAGCGGAACATGGCATTTTTCGGGATTTCCAACCCCTTTCCAAAACCATTTCTCTACTATGACGTACAGAAGCTTTACAGTCTGTGCGGCGGCGACGGAAAGGAACGGCTGTCTTTAGACATTGCTGTCCTGGAGCTGGGGCTGGTGGAGGAAAGGCCCTTTCACCGGGCCATGGATGACGCCCATTATACCGGGCTTGTCATGAGGCATATGGATTTTCAAAAGGTTAAGGAATATTGGTCAACCGATTATTACCGCCTGCCGGAGAATAAGGAGGAGGAGGTATATCTGGTGTTTCCAGGGTATTCCAAATACATTTCCAGGCCCTTTGAGTCAAAGCTTGAGGCCATCGGGGATAAGACCGTGACAGATCTGGTCTGCTGTAAGTGCAACCGGATGCTGCGAAAGAAGATCAGGTGGTTTTCCACCAACCAGAAGTTTTATACGGCCCTGGGGTGCTGTCCGGTCCATGGAAATGTAAAAGGGAAGATCCGCATGAGGAAAGCCGATGACGGCAGAATCTACGTGGTCAAGACCATGAGGCTCATGGAAGACGGGGACGTAGGCGAGATTTATATAAAAAAAGAAGAGGCCAAAAAGAAGCGGGTGGAGAAGACGAAGACCCGGAAGATGAATAAAAAGAAAGGAAATCCTTAGATTTCACTTTCTTTCATCCGATATCCTACGCCGATTTCCGTGAAGATGTATTTTGGCTCGGCGGGGTTGGTTTCTATTTTTCTCCGGATATGAGCCATGTTGACCCGGAGAATCTGATTGTTGCTGTCCGCGTAAGGCCCCCAGATATGGCTGATGATATAATCATAGGTAAGGACCTTGCCGGAGTTTTCCGCCAGGAGGGAGACCAGCTTGTATTCGATCTGGGTTAAGTGGATCTTTTGATCGCTAAGAGAGACCAGGCGCTTGGCAAAGTCGATGTACAGCTCTTCACACTGGTATGGGGACTGTACCACGGAGCCGTCAACGGTGCTGACAGTGGATTTGCCGTGGCGCAGGGCGGTCCTTATCCTTGCTAAAAGCTCGCTGGTGCCAAAGGGCTTTGTTATGTAATCGTCCGCGCCGAAATCGAGGGCAGCCACCTTTTCCTGCTCCTGGGTCCGGGCGGAAATGACGATAATGGGAATGGAGGTCCAGCTTCTCACACTTTTAATGATATCGATTCCATCCAAATCAGGAAGCCCTAAGTCCAACAGGATCACATCCGGGCAGATGGAATTGATAAGGGCCAGCCCATCCCGCCCGTTGTTGGCGGTATTCACTTTATAATCATGTCTTTCCAATGCGCTTACAATAAAGTTGCAGATATTTTTTTCATCTTCTATCATGACAATAGTTAATTTACTCATAGCTATTTTCCCCCAATGGTAATTTAAACGTAAAAACTGCTCCCTGTTCTTCATTGGCTGCTGAAATACTTCCGTTATGGGCTGTAACAATGGTTTTGCAGATGGACAGGCCGATTCCCATTCCTTTGTGAGAATCGTAGCTGCTGGCCGGTGATGAAGTATTGCCGTCAAATAAGGTTTTAAGCCGTTCCGGCTGGATTCCCACGCCCCGGTCATGGACTTCAAAACAGGCGCAGCCGTCACGGACCAAAATGGTCAGCCTGATCGGATCCGTTGAATTGGAATGGTAAACGGCGTTTTCCAGAAGGTTAATAATGACCTGCACGATCAGAGTGGCATCCATGGGCACCATAACCAGCTCATCCGGCACGGTGGCCTGTACGGCGGCCCCCGGAAGTCTTTTATGAAAGCGTTCAATGGCTTCTGCGGCCACTTCCTCCAGAGGCTCCAAGTGCTTGACCACCTGGGGGCCGGTATCCCGGATTCTGGTAACGCTGAGCAGGTTTTCTACCATATTTAAAAGCCAGTTGGCATCCTCGTTAATATTTGTTATCAGACGGTCTTTTTCCTCATCGGACAGGCTGTCGGTATTTTCTAAGTAGGTGCTGCTGGCTCCGATAATCCCGGTTAAGGGAGTTCTGAGGTCATGGGATATGGCCCGCAATAGGTTGGCCCTCATGGCCTCTTTTTCTGCTTCCATCAACAGCTTTTCCCGCTCTCCGATGAGGCGGTTCTGATCCTTTAAATGGTTGGTAGTGGCGCTTATAATAATGGAAATAGCCAGCATGGCAAAAAATGCGAACGGAGTTTCTTTCATATTAAAGCCGGGCTGTAAGTAGGGATAGGTAAATCCATAGCTGATGCAGAGTACGCTGAGAAAGGAAGCGATCACTCCCGGCAGGTAGCCGTTGGACATACGGGAGATCAGGACCACTGCCATCATGTAGACGATTTCCACTTTGCCAGTATAGCCTGCGATAAACATCATCGCATAGGAGATAACGGTGGCAAACAGCAGGAAAAGGAAGGTTATAAAAACATTCCGCAAAAGGTCTTTTTCTGATAAACCTGATAAGCCTCTGAAATTTTTCATATCATCCCCTTTTTTCCCTAACGAAATTTAAAACGGTCCCGGCGGCGCCCTTTCCGGCGGGAGGTATAGGTGCTACGCTTCTGCTCCAGAACAGCGTTGAATTCATCTGCCGATATGCCGGAATCCCTAAGGCGTTTCATCCGTTCTTCT
>JASGGP010000178.1:0-9942 GCA_047604985.1 Lacrimispora sp. | reverse complement strand
TTCTTTGCGCTCATGGATTCCTTAAGGCCCGCGTAATCCTTGCCTATCATTTTTCCCACCAGCTCCACTCTCGGTAAATCCCTGGTCAAATAGGTTCCCACATATTTTCCGTTCCTAAGAACGGTGATTCTGTCGGTAACCTCATAAACCTGATCCAGAAAATGAGTGACAAAAATAATCCCCATACCCTCCTCCCGGAGCTTCCGCATGATTTGAAACAGCTTTTCTACCTCGGCGGAAGAAAGGCTGCTGGTGGGTTCATCCAGAATCAGGACCTTTGCATCAATATCGCTGGCCCTTGCAATGGCCACCATCTGCTGGATGGCCACAGAATAGTGGTCCAGGTTTTTCGTGACATTTATATGTAAATCAAATTTTTCCAGCAGTTCACTGGCATCGGCATTGATTTTTTTCCAATTAATTGTTCCAAACCGGTTTCTCGGTTCCCGCCCAATATAAATATTTTCCGCCACGGAAAGATTGGGGCAGAGATTGACTTCCTGGTATACCGTTGAAATCCCTTCGTTCTGCGCTTCCTGGGTGGATTTAGGATTAATGGGTTTTCCATCCAGTTCAATTACTCCCTGATCCTTAGCTTCCACTCCGGTCAGCACTTTAATGAGGGTTGATTTTCCTGCACCGTTTTCCCCCAGCAGGGCATGTATTTCTCCCCGGTTTAAATCAAACTGCACATCGGCCAGAGCAATCACCGCTTTCCCAAAGGCCTTGGATATATTTCTCGCTGTCAACAGCTGATTCCCAGCACTCATGGCATTTCCTCCTTTTCAAACGAGACGAAATAAAAAGGGCTGCTGCAAAAATAATGATATACTTTTGCAACAGCCCCGCGGTTTAATATTTGCGGTCCGGAAGTACCTTAGCTGCCATATCAGCGGTGAATACTCCGTCTACCGATTTCACCCATTTATCAACAGACTGGCCTGCTTTCAGCTTTGCTGCCGTTTCAAATAAAAGGGGGCCAAGGAGCGGATTACACTCTACGGTACAGTTAGCTTCCCCGGCTGCCATTGCTTCAAAGATTCCTTTAACGCCGTCGATGGAAACGATCTTAATATCTTCGCCCGGCTTTAATCCTGCTTCTTTGATCGCCTCGATTGCTCCAAGGGCCATATCGTCATTATGTGCGTAAACGCCTTTGATATCCTTATTGGATTTTAAGAAAGACTCCATAACCTCTTTTCCCTGGGCTCTGGTGAAATCACCGGTCTGGGAAGCTATGATCTCGATATTAGGATAGCTTGCTTTGATTTCATCATCAAATCCTGTTTTACGGTCAGTTGCTGCGGAAGCGCCTACGGTGCCTTCCAGCTCAACAATCTTTCCTGTTTCCCCCAGCAGCTTCGCCATTTCCTTTGCAGCCATCTTGCCTTCTTCAATGAAGTCAGAGCCGATAAAGGTTGCGTATAAATCTTCGCTGACATCCGCTCTCCGGTCCAGAAGAATAATGGGAATACCAGCCTCTTTCGCCTCAGCAAACACCTGATCCCAGCCGGTTTCCACGACCGGTGCAAGACCGATGACATCAACGCCCTGTTCGATGAAGTTCTTAATTGCCTTAATCTGATTTTCCTGCTTCTGCTGTGCATCGGCAAAAAGGAGCTCTACCTTATCCCCGTTTTCAGACGCATAGGTCTGAATGGAAAGGGTTTCCGCATCACGCCAGCCGGATTCCTGACCGATCTGGGCAAAGCCCACTACCAGTTTTTCTCCTGCTGTGTCAGCGGCCTTGGCCGTTGTCTCTTCTGCTTTTGTATCCTCTGCCTTCGCGGTGGTTTCCGCCTGCGCCGCCGTAGTCTGGGGGGCTGCCGTGGTTGCGCTTTGGCTGCTGGCTCCGCTGCTGCAGCCGGCTAAGGAAGCCGCTGCCATGGAAGCGCACAGCAATACGCTTAAAAAGCTTTTTTTCATTCTTATAATCCTCCTTTTTTTCTTTGAATCATATGTTTATTATGCCGGAAGGAGGAAAGAAAGTCTTTGCAATAATTTGAGTAAAAGGTATAAAATCATTGCATGGAGACAGTCTGGCTGTCATTTTTAATTAATCTGCGGTATTCCGCAGGGCTGACCCCTAAATTCTTTTTAAATACATTGCTGAAATAATGCTGGTTTGCATATCCGGTCAGCTCTGCAATCTCATAAATTTTCAGCTCGTCATTCTGCAAAAGCTCTATGGCCTTGCGGATCCTGACGCCGGTTAAATAATCGATGAAAGTGACTCCCATCTCCCTGCGGAACATTCTGCTCAAATGAGGGACAGACAGGTTCACATGGCCTGCCGCATCCTGAAAGGAAAAGTCCTCCCTTGAATAATTGTCCTCGATATAGAGCTTCACGTCCTTAATCACAGGAGAACCTGCTTCCAGCTCTTTCAGCCGGCTGACAGCCGTTTCATAAGTTTCGGCCAGAGCTCCGTAATCATCTCCGTTTACCTGGATCACCACGCTGCGCACCGGCAAATGGGATTCCAGCATATTGCAGTAGGTCTCCACCTGCTCCTCTGCCGTTTCCTGGGGCGCTGTTTTTGAGATCACCACCAGATTACCGTGTCTGTCCTGGCAGCTGTTAGGGTTTACCAGTCCATGAAACATCTCATTTGCAATATTCTCAGCCACAAAAAACAGCAGGTCCTCATTCCAGGTGGCTTTTACGTCCTCCATCTTCTGATATTCCAGGGAAACCACCGTAAGGGTAAATGGTTCGGGAAGTGACAGGTTTAAGTACTGGGAACGTTCCCTGATCTCTTCGTTTGTATAGTGCCCTTCCAGGGCCTTCTGCCAGAAGTTGGAAGCAAGGTAGGTGCGGTTCTGCGCCAGCATGCTCTTGGCCCAATCAAGGTACTTATCCTCACTTTCTTCTTTCTGCAGCTTTTCCCTGATCCTCTGAATCATCTCATCAAAGGGTTCTTCCATCAAAGGCTTGAGGAGGTACTCAAAAACTCCAAGCTTCAAAGCTTCCCTGGCGTACTCAAACCGGTCATAGCCGGTAATGATCACCACCACTGCCCTGGGATTTATCTCCTTTAACTTTTTTATAAATTGAAGGCCATTTAAAAACGGCATATTAATATCAACAAAATAAACATCCGGCGAAATGTCCTTCGCCAGTTCAAAAGCCATCTCCCCATCTTCTGCTTCCGCTGCCAGTTCAAAATCGCTGTATTGTTTTAAAAAGCTGATAATCCCCCGGCGGATGATGTATTCATCATCTGCTACCAGTACTTTATAACCCATAGATACCCTCCTGAAAGTTTTATTTGATTCCTATTATAGCACATTTTTTCCTTTGTGACCGGCAATGACAGACTTAAATGGAATAAGAACAGTGCAGATAAGAAAAACAAAAAAACAGACCGCTCCGGTGTCAGAATTTACCTTTCTGAATCCAGAACGGTCTGCTTTCTGCCTTACGTAATACTGCTTTACAGCTGGCACACCTTATGGGGATTTAAAATATTTTGGGGGTCAAAGGCTTTCTTGATTCCTCTCATAATTTCTACTGTTGCGGGATCCATAGCTTCCATCAGATAAGATTTTTTCGCATAACCGATACCGTGTTCACCTGACACCTGACCGTTTAATTCTCTGGCCTTGCCGTATATTTTATCCATGGCGGCCTTCATTTTCTTCTCCCATTCCTCTTCACTTAAATCATCTTTTAAGATGTAGGCGTGGAGATTACCGTCACCGGCGTGACCGAAGCTCTTAATACGGATGTTTACTTCATTGTGAAGATTGTGGATATACTCCACCATTTCATTGACGCAGCTTCTGGGAACAACTACGTCTACCTCATCCATATAAGTGGTGGAACCTTTGATAGCTTCTAAGAATGCACCTCTGGCTTTCCAGATGGATTCTTCTCTTTCGTTGGTATCGGATATTAAAATATCAACTGCACCCTGTTCCAGACAGATTTTTGCTACATTATCGTAATCCTTTTCGATTTCTTCTGTAGAATTACCGTCAAACTTTAATAACAGGTATGCGTCTGCACTGTTATCCGGGAATTTCTTGCCTAAATATTTCTCTGCATCTATGATTACTTCTCTCTGCATGAATTCAATGGCAGTAGGAATGGATTTGGACTTGATAATTAAAGGCACCGTGCGGATAGCTGCTTCCAGGGTAGGGAAAGGAATCAGTAAACTGATGGCTTTTTTCGGAAAGGGAAGGAGCTTTAAAGTGGCTTTCGTTATAATTCCCAGTGTACCTTCGGAGCCAACCATTAAATCCTTCATTGCATAACCTGTGCTGTTTTTAACAACTTTACCGCCGAATTCCACTACCTTGCCGTCGGGAAGCACAACCTCCAGCCCCCGCACATAATCTCTGGTTACACCGTATTTTACGGCTCTCATGCCGCCGGCATTGGTGCTGATATTCCCGCCGATGGTTGCTGATTTTTCACCCGGATCCGGAGGATAGAATAAATCTCTTTCCTGTACGTATGCGGCCAATTCCATTAACAGAACACCCGGTTCCACCGTAATGGTTAAGTTATCTTCATCCAGTTCCAGAAAACGGTTCATTAAACTGGTATCCAGCATAATGCCATGTTCCATGGCTACGGAAGCTCCCACAAGGCCGGTACCGGATCCTCTTGGAGTTACCGGTATATTGTTTTCAGAGGCATACTTCATGATGGCAGAGACTTCCTCCGTGGAGGTTACTTTAACAACGATATCCGGAAAGCTCACCGTATCGCTTAATTCATCATGGCTGTATTCTTCATTGATATTTTCTCCATAAAGAACTCTTTCCGGATCATTTATGATATTATTTATAAAACTTAAATCTTCCTGGTCTAATCTTTTATAATTCATTGTTTTCTCCATTTCCGCACGGTTTTTGCGCATATTTTTAAGTGACTCCATGCCTTGCCCATATAAAAATCTGCTGACAGACGATTTACTTTCTCACAGAAAACATTACTGATCTTCATGCCGGAGTATAAAATTTATCTCCTTTTACACTGCTTTCTGTGATGCTTTTATCTGATTAATCAAGTCCGGAATGATTTCATATAAATCGCCTACCAGACCATAGTGAGCAGTTTTAAAAATAGGTGCATTTTCATCCTTATTAATGGCAACAATATGATCCGAATTGTTCATGCCGGCTGTAAACTGTACTGATCCGGATACGCCGCAGGTGATAATAAGCTTCGGTCTTACGGTTCTGCCGCTTAAGCCTACCTGACGCTTTGCTTCCAGCCATCCGGCTTCCATCACGGGTCTGGTACAGGCAAGCTGTCCGCCTAAAAGATCTGCCAGTTCCTGTAAAAGCTTAAGGTCCTCTTCTTTCTTTACACCTCTGCCCGCAACTACCAGTACTTCAGAAGCTTCAATAAACTGTTCTTTTTCTTTGGCAATGATATCCAGAACTTCAACCTTGCTGTCAAGTTTTTCGGAAAGGATGGTGCATTCTACAATCTCTCCTGTTTCTTTTTCGTTTCTCTTCGGTGCATCCATTACTTTATAACGTACCGTAGCCATCTGAGGCCTATGGTTGGGAGTCAGTATCTGTGCCATAATATTTCCGCCGAAAGCAGGTCTTATCTGGACCAGGTCCGTCTCTTCCGTAATATCAAGTATGGTACAGTCTGCCGTCAGACCGGTTTTCAGTCTGGCTGCAAGTCTTGGCGCCAGCTGGCGTCCTACGGGAGTGGCGCCCATCAGGATTGCCGTAGGTTTCACCTGATTAACAAAATCCTCAAAGACTTCCGTATATGGCTCCATAATAAAGCGTGCCAGTTTTTCCTGATCATACACATACACCTTGTCGACATTATAATGAAGCAGTTCCCGGCATTCCCTGGTTATATTGCTGCCCATCATGAGGGCATATACCGGATGGTTTATTTTAGCTCCCAGTTCTTTTGCCTTACCGATCAATTCATAGGTTACCGGATGGATTACGCCGTCAATGTGGTCTACATAGACAACAATGCCTTTCCATTTATCTTTATCAATGGATTCCCTGACTTCTTCCACATATTCGATGGCGCCTTTCGGGCCTTTTTTCACGCATAATTTACACATTTTACAGGCTGCATTGATCAGCAGTTCCCCATTCTTTTCTTCCATTGCTCCAAAAGGACAGATACTGATTACTTCCTGTATATTCCCGACTAAACTTTGATTTATAACTAACTTTGCCATTGCGATTCCCCCTATATGAATTTTAATTCCTGTAATTTGTTATACAGCTGTCCAGTAAGTTCTTCGCCGGTGCCATGATACATTTCCCTGTGAGCATTCACTTCCGGCGGGAATATGCGCTGTACCTGGGTCGGTGAACCATTCAGGCCATAGTTAAGTTCGTCTTTATCCTCTAAATCTGCCAGACTGATAACTGCAATCTCACGATCTCTGGTCTCCTGTTTTATCACATAAGAGGGAAGCCTCGGCATAAAGATATCCTTGTCTACGGACAGAAGACAGGGGAACTGTATCTTGGTAATTTCAATGTCGTGGGTCATATCCATTTCAACTACAATTGATTTTTCATCGACTTCTACAATTTTGGATACATTGGAAACGCTGGGAATATTCAGCCATTCGGAAATCTCCGGTCCTACCTGAGCCGTGTCTCCGTCAGTGGTCTGCTTTCCGCACAGAATCAGATCAAAGTCACCGATGGATTTGATTCCCTGGGAAATTGTATAACTTGTGGCAAGAACATCGGCTCCGCCGAACTTGCGGTCAGAGATTAAAACTCCTTTATCAACACCCATGGCAAATGCTTCCCGTATTACTACGGCGGCCTGCCCCGGTCCCATGGTAAGTGCATAAATGGTTCCGCCCATTTTCTCTCTCAATTTAAGTGCCGTTTCAATGGCATATAAGTCATAGGGATTCATCTTGGATTCTACGCCGTTTCGTTTTAATACTCCTGTAACCGGATCTACTTCTACCTTGTTGCTGTCAGGAACCTGCTTGATACATACTAGAATATTCATACTTTTCACCTTTTCCTTTTTTGACTGCCTATACTGATTTTTATATTTAATAAGTTTATACAGTTCATTTCTGTTGTGCTGTTTTGCTTTCTGCCGCTTTATTATCCCAGCATCCGTGCCCCCGCAAATGTGAATATACCAACGATCAGAAGGAATAACACATAATATTTAAAGGTGCCCTTTAACAGTACGCTTTCTTTTCCCTGTAACTGCACCGCTGCTACTGCAACTGCAATACTCTGGGGTGATATCATTTTTGCCGTAACGGCTCCGGCCGTATTGGATGCAGATATCCATGCCTGGTTTAAATGAAGTGCCGTAGAAGTCTCTGCCTGCAGCCCACCGAACAATACGCTGGAGGAGGTACCGCTGCCGGTTACAAATGTCCCGATGGAACCCAGCAGAGGTGCAAATAACGGATAAAAGGAACCGGTAACCGTAACAAACATAAGTGATATGGAAGCAATCATTCCGCTGTAGCCCATTAACTTCGCCGTAGCCATAATGGATATGATGGTCACCACTGTTTTAAACATCTGAATCATGGTATTTTTCAATACGCTCAACATTTCACCCAATCCTGCACCCTGTATTTTACCGCCTATAAAAGCTGCAAGGATGATCCAGAGTCCCGGTGTTGTCAACCAGGAGAAGACATAAGGAACTGCATCTTTACCGGTGTAAATATTTGCTGTGGTCTTGACCTCAGCCAGCAGTTCATTTAACGGAGCTATCATTTTGGAGGTTCCAAGTAAAAATACAAAAATTAATAAAAATGGACTCCAGGCAACCAAAGCTTCTTTACCGGTTATTCTGTCATGGTTCTTTTCTTCCAGACGATATTCGGGATCAATGTCTTTTTTACCGAATAACTTCGCTGCACCTGCCGTACATAACATGGAACATACCGAGCCGATTACTACAGGCAGCTCAGCTCCTAAAAACCTGGCTACCAGATATTCCGGAAGCAGGAAAGACACTCCGGAAATCAGTGTTATTAACGTAATCCCTTTTAAGGAATTCTTTGACTTGCCCTTTTCTGACTTACCGGTTAAATACACCAGTATAAACGGAGTGAGAATAATCAGGGGGGCAAGCTGCAATACCGTATTGGTAGATAAACCGAATACATCCAGACCTGTTATTTTGGCAAGGGTTGTGGTCGGTATCCCGATGGAACCAAAGGCAGTAGGCGTTGCATTGGCTATCAGGCATACGATTGCGGCAAAAACAGGGTTAAATCCAAGGCCCCACAGCATACTGGCCGGTATTGCTACTGCAGTGCCAAAGCCTGCCATACCTTCCATGAATCCGCCGAATCCCCAGGCAATGATCAGTACCAATACTCTTTTATCGTTTGTTACACTTGCCAACATTTTTTTAATAGTTTCCATCCTGCCGGTGGCGACACAGACATTGTAAGTAAAGATCGCAGCAATAATTACAATAATGATCGGCCACAATGCAAGAGCAATTCCTTCCCCGACTGCGGTAAAGCTGTCGAGTACAGGCATTTTCCAGACAAATACCGCAAGTACATATGCGATAACCAGTGCAATGGAACAGGCTTTAAAACCCGGAATCTTTAGAGCGGTTAAGGCTACAATCAGCCATATGATCGGTAGTAAAGCTAAGATAAAAGCGAAAGTCATGTTCATATCTGGCTCCCATCTGCCCTTCTGTGGGCATAGATTCTATTATTCTTAGTATCCTTGCTGAAATCACGTGATTTTAATTGGTAGTACCAATTTTTGGCGTAAAAAATAAGGGGCTGCCACAAAACAGAGAATCTTTGTAACACCCCTGTTCCACCAATCAAGCTTGAATTGGTAGGACCACTTTTTGTAATTTAATTATACTTTTCTTTTTTGCCCATGTCAATGAACGTCATTTTTTTCACAAATGATTTGTCTATTTTTACTTTAAACCGTTGATTTTAATTAATTTTGCTTCATTCGAACGTAACTTTTCGTCAATTACACCAAAATGTTTGTTAATTGCTTCATAAGCAAGGTTCTTATCTCTGTTAATCAGGCTCTGGACCATTTCCGTATGAGCTTCTTTCAGAACCTGCTTGCTGTCCGGCGAACTCAGAATTTCTCTTCTAAGATCGACAATAAACTGATCAATTAGTTCAGACAGTGCCTGCAGGATGTCAATAATCAGCCTGTTATTGGAGGCCATGGCTATATTGTAATGGAGCTTTTTATCCAGAATAATGTTATTTTCTTCAGTTTCACTTTCCAGTATACGGTTTATTTCAACCAGCTTTTCCACTTCCTGGTCCGAAATATTGTCAATTGCCAGAAGTAAAGCCTGCATCTCCAGACCCCTTCTCAACTGGGAAATCTGATTATAATCAATCTGATTTAAGAGAAACATAATTGACATAGATTCAACCATGTTGTTTTCAAAATTACCGGTAAGATAATTACCGGCGCCCTGATGACTGGAGATAATCCCCATAATATCCAGGGTCCGGATGGCTTCCCGTACAGAGTTACGGCTGACACCCAGGGTCAGTGATAAATCTCTTTCCGCCTGCAGTTTCCCCCCCATGCTCAATTTGCCTTCCCTGATCTGGCTTTTGATATAATCAATTACTTTTATATAAGATTTTTTATTTATCTCTTTATTTTCCATGGTTTCACTCCTTGCACTATTCTATCTCTTATTGTATTATCCACTACTGTAAAATGCAAACACAATCTGCTGAAACATGCATAAACAGCGGTTTTTATAATATTTTAATGATTATTTTGTAAAGCTTGGATGAATGTGCCCAATGTCTTTGGAAGCGCATAAAAATATCAGGCTTAAAAGGAGACAATCCTGCACCTTTCAGCCTGATAACTTTAGCATTAACGATTAAGAGGCCGGTTCTCAAGAACCGGCCTCTTTCAAAAAACAATAATGCGGGAGATGGGACTTGAACCCACACGATCATACAACCACAAGATCCTT
>JASGGP010000177.1:0-9964 GCA_047604985.1 Lacrimispora sp. | reverse complement strand
TGGTCGTTGTAATCCAGAACCCTGATCTCGATGCCAAGCTCCTTTTCCAGGCCCTTCTGCACCGCGTCGATAGGTCCGTTTCCGACTCCCTCGAAGACCTTTTCCACTCCGTGGTCCGTATAGCGGACTTTTGCCAGGGTGGAGAACTCTGTATCGTCCTCTGCCTCCGTAATCTGGCATCTGAGGAAATGGATTGGCTCCTTCTTCTCGGAGTAATTGCTCTTGAACTCTTCCAAAATCTGCTCCGGCGCAACCTCGCCCTGCTTTTCGGAAATTGCCTGGATCACATCTGCAAATTCCTTGTGCATTCCCTTTGGAAGCCTGAAGCCGTAGAACGTATCCATTACAAAGGCTACGCCGCCCTTGCCGGACTGGCTGTTGATCCGGACAATCGGCTCATACTGCCTGCCGATATCGGAAGGATCGATGGGTAAGTAAGGTACCTCCCAGTAAGCGTTTTTCCTTTCTTTCATGGCCTGGACGCCCTTGTTGATGGCATCCTGATGAGAACCGGAAAATGCGGTAAAGACAAGCTTTCCTGCATAAGGATGTCTGGCTCCCACTTCCATCTTGGTACAGCGCTCATATACGTCAACGATTTCGCGGATATTTTCAAGGTTGAGCCCGGGATTGATTCCCTGGGAAAACATATTATAGGCAATAGTCAGAATATCCACATTTCCTGTCCGTTCGCCGTTTCCTAAAAGCGTGCCTTCCACCCGGTCGGCTCCCGCAAGCAGCGCCTGCTCTGCAGCCGCAATTCCGGTTCCCCTGTCGTTATGCGGGTGAACGCTTAAGATAATGGTGTCACGGTTTTTGAAATGGGTATCCATCCATTCGATCTGATCTGCATAAACATTAGGTGTTGTCATTTCCACGGTGGAAGGAAGATTGATGATGATCTTTTTCTCCGGTGTGGCGCCCCAGCACTCCTGTACTGCGGTGCAGACATCAACGGCAAATTCCATCTCAGTTCCTGTAAAGCTCTCGGGAGAATATTCCAGAACCACCTCTCCGTCAAAGCCCTGCATATACTGCTTCACCCACTCCGTTCCCTGTACGGCGATCTCCTTGATTTCCTCCATGCTCTTATGGAAAACCACATCCCTCTGAAGAGTCGAAGTAGAATTGTAAATATGTACAATCGCTTTCTTAACCCCTTTTAAGGCTTCAAAGGTCCTTCTGATCAAATGCTCCCGGCACTGAACCAGAACCTGGATCACCACACCGTCAGGAATCAGCTTTCTTTCCACAAGCTGCCTTAAGAAATCATATTCAATCTGTGAGGCTGCCGGAAAACCAATCTCAATTTCCTTAAAGCCCAGTTTGATCAAAAGGTTGAAAAATTCAATCTTTTCTTCCACAACCATGGGCTCCGTCAATGCTTGATTTCCGTCTCTCAAATCTACGCTGCACCAGATAGGCGCTTTCTTAATCTCTTTGCACGGCCATTGTCTCTCCGGGTAGTCTAATACCGGTATTCGCTTATATCTCTCATAATTTAACATGATTATTCTCCTCCATCTTCATAAACTCGTCTGTTTTCTCCGGCAGGAAGCCGGAACGCTATGCTCTGCTTCTAAAACCGTCACAGGCTTTGGAGTCGATAAATCACGCTGTATTTCTTGACAATGAACAACGTGGCTTTTATAGGTCTAACCCCATCTTTCATCATTCCTTTACTGTTTAATCACTTGACACAGCAATACCCCGCCGCAATAAAGTGTTACCCCATTATAGCACGACTAAAAATGACTTACAACAGAAAAATTAATTTTCTGCTGTAAGCCATTTCACGTTCTATAGGACTTAATTGCTCAGTTCCAGAAGCTTGGATTTTAATTCCCCTTCCATCCGGGCAAGCTCCGTCTCCGCCTCCCGGCGCTTTGTCCTGCCGTCGGCCTGGATCCGGACTACCTCGTCCAGAGTGCTGATAAGGGATTCATTTGTTTTCTTAAGGGTTTCCATATCCACGATCCCCCGCTCCGATTCCTTGGCTGTCTGAATGGTGGCGGTTTTTAAAACCTCCGCATTCTTTTTAAGCAGCTCATTTGTCATATCGGACACCTCCCGCTGGGCCCTGGCCGCCTGCTCGGAATGGTTGATGCCGATAGCCAGCACCATCTGGCTTTTCCAGAGAGGTATGGTGTTTACAAGGGTGGACTGGATCTTTTCCGTCATCAAGGTATCATTGTTCTGCACCAGACGGATCTGGGGGGCCATCTGAATGGATATCATCCGAGTCAGCTCCAAATCGTGAAGCTTCTTTTCAAAGCGGTTGCACATGGCGGATAAATCATTGGCCGCCTGGGCATCCTCTGGAAGGCCGCTGTCCGCAGCCCGTTTAAACAGGACCGGAAGCTCCTCCTGCTGCACCTTGGAAAGCTTTCTCTTTCCCGCCAGTATATACATGGTAAGCTCCTTAAAATAAGAGGTATTTAAATCATACATCTTATCCATAAGGGCAATATCCTTTAAAAGCTGGATCTGATGGTTCTGCAAAACCTTGCAGATCTGGTTTATGTTGGCTTCCGCCTTGGCATATTTGGCCTTTACGCCCTCTAAGCGGACCGCACTCTTCTTAAAGAAGCCGAAAAATCCCTTTTCCTCTTCTTCTGCTTCAAAGCCCTTTAACTCTGTCACAACCTGGCTCAGCATCTGGCCCACCTCGCCTAAATCCTTGGACTTCACGTTATCAAGGGCCGCTTCCGAAAAGTCGGCGATCTTCTTCTGGGCTCCGGCACCGTACTGAAGGATGAGGCCGGAATCCTTTAAATCGATTTTTTCCGCGAAATCACCAACCTGCCGTTCCTCTTCCGGTGTCAGATTGACTTCCGGAGCAGAAGCTTCTTTTAAAGCGCTTTCCGTCTGCACTTTCAAGGTCACCTCTCCGGGGCTTTCGGGGGCAAACGGGGAAAGCGGGGTCAGGGTCAGTTCCGGCGCAGCCTGTAACATCTCTTCAATATCCTTACTCATTCTTCTTTCCTCCTGTAAAATCACTTTCTGTCCAGCCATCCTTTTTTAACATCGTCTGAATCACCGATGCATCCGTGGTGATATCCAGGACAGCGTCCTGATAAAGATCGTCCAAAAGACGCTCAAAAGCCTGGTTAATGGTATCAAGGGTTCTCTCTATCTCCTCCTTGGCGGCGGCGATATTGGTCCCCTGGGACCCTACGCTGTCAAAATCCCGGTAAGTTGTCACCAGCTTCACGGTGGTGGGAAGATAGTATTCCATGAACCGCTCCATCTCCTCCATATGCTCCGGGTGCTTTAAAACCGAATCAAAAATCCGCCGGACCACCTCTTCCAGCCGGGATATCTTTTGGGAAATGACCTCTCCGGGAATGGCGTCATTGGCTTCCTCCAATACCTTCAAATAGTTGCGGCCTGCGGCCACCATCTGCTCCAGTTCCTTTGACCTGGGTCTGGTCTCTTCCTCTTTTTTCTGCTCCAGTTCCCTTTCCTTAAGGGCTTTCTGACATTCCAGATACTGCTTATAGGTGGCATCGCTTAAGATCAGGCATGTCTTCTGGTCATCTAAATGGGCCTCCGGAATAATTCCCTTTTCAATTATTTTCTGAATATCCTTCAGCACAAAATCCCGGGATCTGCCTATATTTCCTGCCAGTTCCTCAACGGTGCAGTACATCCGCTTCCCGGCCTGCTTAACGTATATTTTTGCCCTTTTAAGCCGTTCTCTTATGGATATGCCTTTTGCCAGCATAAATCCAAAGCCACCTCCTGAAACAAGAAGGAACAGGGAAGCCCCTCCCACAAGCCATATGGCCGGTCTTATTAAGATGGCCAATATCCAGACCAGCAGGATCAGAAATACCATAAGGCCCACTCCAAGGCCCCCGAACACCGTATATAGAATTCCTGCGACACGGCCGGGCTGTCCCGGCTTTGCAATCTCCCTGGAGTAAGTTTCCCGGCTGCGGCTTGTCTGAAATGCACGGTAGCCTGGCCCTTCGGCCCGCTCATAGCCCCCTGGCTGCCCATAGTTCCGGCTGGGGTTTCCTGGGAACGGGGAACCATTCCTGTTTTCATTCGTATGCTTAACAAGCTGGCTCCTGGCCTCGTCCAGCGCAAAATTAACCGTGTCGGATATGGCTTTATTCAATTGTTTAAAATCCCTGGAATCAATGGCGTTCTGCACCGAGTCCCGGATCTGGTCTCCTATATTTGAAAAATCTCTGTTATCCATATGCCGAATCTCCTAAAATCAATCTTCATGCAGCTTTTATCATACCATGGATTGTCCTTTTTTACAATTAAAACACGAACCCGGGCACGGAGGAATCAATTTCCATGAAAGGAAACACCTTCTGTGGGTTCCGCCCCGGCAAAGCCTGATTTTTCTTTTGTAAATGCAGAAAAAGAAAGAATACGCTGTCATTTGCCTTTGCAAAAGACAGTGCTTTCTTTCTTTTTGAATTTCAGTTCATTCTGCATAATACCCGGCCCTGTTTATCAGGAAATGAGATGGCCTCTTTCCCCCATCACCCCGATCACCTGATTCACATACTTCTCACAGGTTTCCACATCGGAGGCTTCTACCATAACGCGGACCACAGGCTCCGTACCGGACTGGCGCAGCAGGATTCTTCCGGTCTCTCCAAGGCTTTCGGCGACCTTTTCCACCTCTGCCTTTACCGCCTCATCCTCCTGGGCTGCGGCCTTGTCGTGAACCCGGACATTTTTCAGCACCTGGGGATAAATCTCAAGCCCGGAGGTCAGCTTTGCCAAACTCTCTTTCTTTTCCAGCATGACCTCCATGACCTTTAAGGAAGTCAAAATGCCGTCTCCGGTGGAGGCGTGCTTGCTGAAAATAATATGGCCGGACTGCTCCCCGCCCAAACTGTTTCCATAGGTCACCATGTTTTCGTAGACATATTTATCCCCTACCGCAGTCTTGTCGTAATCAATGCCTTCCTGCTCAAAAGCCTTGTATAAGCCGAAATTGGACATGATGGTGGTCACCACCTTGTTATTCTTAAGGGTTCCCTGTTCTTTCATGTATTTGCCGCAGATGTACAGAATGCTGTCTCCATCCACCACCTGCCCGTTTTCATCCACAGCGATGCAGCGGTCCGCATCACCGTCATAAGCAAAGCCCACGTCGGCTCCAACTTCTTTCACGAATTTCTGCAGCTGCTCAATATGGGTGGAACCGCAGCCCGTATTGATATTTAAGCCGTTAGGTTCATTGCTGATGACATGGGTCTCCGCCCCCAGGGCGTCAAATACATTCTTTGCAATGGAAGAGGCGCTGCCGTTTGCGCAGTCTAAAGCCACCTTTTTATTCTTAAAGGACCTGGTTGCTATGGAAATCAGATATCCGATGTAGCGGTTTCTTCCTGCTGCAAAATCCACGGTGCGGCCCACCTTATCCCGTTTTGCAAGGGGAAGCTCTCCCATTTCTCCATCCAGATATTTTTCAATCTCGACGATCACATCCTCTTCCAGCTTCTCGCCCTTTTCATTGATGACCTTGATCCCGTTGTCATAATAGGGATTGTGGCTGGCGGAAATCATGATGCCGCAGGCAAAGTCCTCGCTGCGCACCACATAGGAAACGCTGGGAGTGGTTGTAACATGAAGCAGATATGCGTCGGCCCCGGAAGCGGTAAGACCTGCCACCAGAGAATATTCAAACATATAGCTGCTGCGTCTCGTATCCTTACCGATGACGATCCTGCACACCTCGCCGGAGTTCTTCTGTCCATAATACCAGCCCAGAAAACGGCCTACCTTGTATGCGTCCTCAACCGTCAGTATGACATTGGCTTCTCCCCGGAAGCCGTCGGTTCCAAAATATTTTCCCATTTAAAATCTCCTTTTTCAGTCTGCGGTTCTACAAAATTAAGTTATACCATACCGGTCCTTATTTTTCAACCTGGGGCACTTCACTGGCGTACAGAATGGTTCTGGCGTCGTTAAACTCATAGCTGCAGGTCACAAAGGACCAGAGCTGCTCCACCGGTTTCTCCGGCAGCTGCAAAAACGGACCGCCCTTTGTCATTTCTTTCACATAGGCCTGAAAGCTTTCTTCCGTCTCAAAGGCCGTTTTCCTGCGGATGGCGGCAGAATCCGTATATAGGGCGGCGATAGGCTTTAAATGGTATTCCCGTTCCGGCGTATAGACCGTGATGTTCTGGTGTTCCTTAAAAAAAGCCTCGTCCTTGTATTTTACAATCTCCTTAAACATGGCACCGTTTTTCATATGATGGCCGTATATTATATTATGCCTGCCGGAAAAGTCGGGTTCACTTTCAAAGTCAAGGAAAATGGCCCCTGCCACGCTTTTATTTCCTTCAAAATCCGTATCCAGATAGGTGGCATTGTTGTCGGTCTGGACAATGGGATAGTCGATTACTGTCCCATCGATCCTGATCCATCCCACGATGTCCGGATTGATCTTGCGAAGCTCTTCAAACTGTATGGGCGAAGCATATGTACTGCTTTCTTCTGTTTCTGATTCTGTTTCAATTTTAACAGACTCCGCTGCCGTCTCTCCCGTAGTCTGCTCTCTTGCCAGTTCTGCCAGGCTTTCATACTGACGCTCGGCCTCCGCTCTCGTCCGGTAATCGGAATAAAGCAGCCCTGCGCCCACTGCCAGAAAAATAAAGGCCAGCAGAAAAATGGCTGCCGCCAGTCTTTTACTCTTCATATATCATTCCCGCTTTCTTTTCTTCTAAGTTATTTGCCAGCATGTTTCACTTCCTAATTATACCTTATTTTCATAAAATTAACAATCTTTTATAAGCAGCGCTAGACTTTTTGAATTGTTTTTTATATACTTAAAATAGAAAACTCATTTACGGAGAAGATTATGAAAATGCAAAAGCCAATCATTTATGTTAATATGCTGGGGGGATTCTCCATTTCCATCGGGGGGAAGACCATTACAGACCAGAACAACCAGGCAAAGAAGCCCTGGAGCCTTCTGGAATATCTCATTACCTTCCGCGGCAGAGACATTCCAGTGGAGGAACTTATTGA
Source organism: Lacrimispora sp. (assembly GCA_047604985.1). GTDB lineage: Bacteria > Bacillota > Clostridia > Lachnospirales > Lachnospiraceae > Lacrimispora. The sequence goes on along the minus strand of JASGGP010000177.1, from coordinate 2,956 downwards.
TTTATTTTGGAAAGACGAGGCCAGCAACAATCCGGCAGGAGCCTTAAAGACCCTGATGTTCCGGGTGCGCAAGCTTTTGGAGCCCCTTGGATATCCGACCCAGGAGCTGATTTTCCAAAACCGCAAGACCTACGGATGGACAAAGGATTTAACCACGGTCTGCGATACCGACCAGTTCGAGGAATTGTGCCTTCAGGCGGACGATTCCAGCATTTCAGAGGACGAGCGTTTATCCTTTTGTCTGAAAGCATTTTCCCTTTATAAAGGGAACTTTCTTCCGAAATCAGAATGGGAGTCCTGGGTTGCACCTGTCCACGCTTATTATCACGCCCTCTACCAGAAGCTGATCCGCAATACTCTGTTTCTTTTGTCCGGACGGATGGAGTATTCTGCCATTATGGATTTGTGCCAGAAAGCCATTGCCATTGATCCTTACGAGGAAGAGGCCCATTATTACCTGATCCAGGCCCTTTACCAGAGCGGCAATCAGATCCAGGCCCTGGAGCATTACCACCATGTGAATGAAATGTTTTACAATGAATTTGCCATTACCCCTTCCAGCCGCTTTAAAGAGCTGTACAAGCTTATCAGCGATAAAAAGCACGGAATCACCATGAGCTTAAACACCGTGCAGGAAAGCCTTCTGGAAACCGGCTCAAGCAAGGGCGCTTTCTATTGCGAGCCCGCCGTGTTCCGGAACATCTATCAGCTGGAAATGAGAGCCGTAGAGCGTACCGGGGACTCCATCTTCTTATGCCTTTTGACCATCGGCAACTTAAAGGGCGAGCTGTTAAAGCCCGCCGTTCAGACCAGGGCCATGGATGAACTGGAAAAGTCCATCCGCTCTTCCCTGCGACGGGGGGATGCTTTCTGCAGATACAGCGTCAGCCAGTATCTGATCCTGCTCCCCACCGCCACCTATGAAAACGGGGAAATGGTTTTAAAACGCATTATCCAGACCTTTAAAAAGGAATATTCAAGAAAAGACCTTTCCATTACCTATTCCCTGCAGAGCATTGTGCCCTCTTAAGGGACAAGGGCAGCCGCAAAAGTTAAGCTTGTCTGACCCGGCCTGCCGCTTTCGCCGGAATAAAACCATACATACAGGAGGACATAATGTTACAGGAAGATTTTATCACATTTACACTTGGGAAGAAAAAAAACATCGCCCTGATCGCCCACGACAATGAGAAGCAGTCCCTGATCAGCTGGTGCAAGGAGCACAGAAGCACTCTGGAAAAACACGACCTTTGCGGTACGGGAACCACCGCCCGCATGATAACGGATCAGACAGGTCTTCCCGTAAAGGGCTATAACAGCGGCCCTCTGGGAGGGGACCAGCAGATCGGCGCAAAAATCGTGGAAGGAAAGATCGATCTGGTGATCTTCTCTCCGATCCCTTAACCGCCCAGCCCCACGACCCTGACGTAAAAGCCCTTCTGCGCATTGCCCAGGTTTATGACATTCCCATCGCCAACACCAGGGCCACCGCGGATTTTATCATCACCTCACCGCTTATGGAAACCACCTATGAGCATCAGGTCATTAACTTTAATAAGAATGTTGCGGACAGGGCAAATACATTGTAAAAACCTTAACAACTCTTGCCCATAAAAATGCAGGACTTCTTCACCGGAAGCCCTGCATTTTTATCCAAAAACCTTTTCACACAATTTTATGTATTCCTCATAAGCCGGAAACTCCTGAAGCTCTGTAAGGCGCTGGGCGATCCCTTTATAATACCAGGCGTGCTCCGACTTTTTCTTTTCATTAAAGCGCAGCCAGACATCATCTCCCACAAAAAGGATATCTCTGGCCGTGGTCCGCAGATTGCTCAGCTTGTCCGCCAGGACAAGAATCTTGCTTTCCCTGGAGGCATTTTCCAGATGAATCAAAGTGGCGCCCTTCCGCTCTTTCCAGCTTTTCGTCTTGTCCTCCGTCTCTTCCATGACAAGCCCCGCCACCCGGGGGCCGAATTCCCTCTCAAGCTCCGCAGCCGTAACTCCGGCATCTTCTACTACATCGTGAAGAAGAGCAGCGCAGATAAGTTCCTCATCTACCGCCATCAATGCAACGATGACCGCAGTCTCCAATGGATGAACGATATAGGGAATTTCAGACCCTTTCCGAAATGCCCCCTCATGGGCTTTGGTTGCAAATGCGACTGCTTTCTCGACCATACTGCATCTCCTTTTGTTCTTTCTTAATATATTATCACAATTTATTACAGTTTAATAGAGCCTATTTTACAAATCCTTATAAAACGTGTTTTTCCGCTTAAAATCGAGGTTTTAGGGACTTTTAGCCTCACCACCTATTACCACCTAAATGCAGTCAAAACCATGCTTCATGCAGTCAAAATGCAGTCAAAAAACACAATCAGAAATGGTATAATTCACTCCCAAAATGGGCGGGCCCGAAATACCGGGCACCCGCCTATTGCATTACCCCAGCAGGGCCCCGTCTTGATCCGGCGTAAGCGTCACCGCTCCGTTGTCGTCTTGAAATTATGGTCCAGGTAATATAAATGCCTTTTGAGTATTGCGATATAATCCGCCAAAAGAAAAGAGACGGGGTTGACCGCCTCTGTGGAGATTTATTTAAATATAGTATATACAACTAATGATAAAAAAACTAAGCACAAAGCAACGTCGATTAATGTTACAATTAGCGCACCAATAAATACACCAAACAAAACTTCAGAATAAAGATTATTTATTACAACTGGAATAAATACCGAAATGGCTATTAATAAGTTGAAACACGTCATTATATATGCATACAAAACAGTTTTAAAATGACCGGTCTGTTTTATTTCTTCAGTCAGCTTACTTCCCGTAAATGCGACTAAAATTGAAACTACCGTAATTATAAATCCCAATAATGTTCCCCACATATCAATAACCATTTTAACTGATTCTATGAAATTGTTAGTATTAAATATTTCTGCATTTAA
>JASGGP010000176.1:0-9985 GCA_047604985.1 Lacrimispora sp. | reverse complement strand
CGCATGGGCTTCGGTGTGGGGGGCCTTACAAAGCCTATGTGTGACCTGTTGGAGAATGATCAGGTAAATGCTCTTTTAGATACCCAGGATTTTGACTTAGATGCAGTGGGATCGGTTATCAATACCAGGCATTTCCGCATAAGCGCGGGAGAATATGCAGATCCTTTCAACAAGGGAGCTGTTGTGAACAAGCTGGATTTTGTAATCCTCGCTACCCTGGAGGTGGATGTCAACTTTAACTGTAATGTGGTTGTGGGATCAGACGGCATGATCACCGGGGCCCAGGGCGGCCATCCGGATACTGCGGCGGGAGCCAAGTGCACCATTGTCATTACCCCTCTTCTCCAGGGAAGAATTCCTGCGGTATGCACCAATGTGACTACAGTCACCACCCCCGGCGAATCCGTGGACGTGGTAATCACAGATTATGGCATTGCGATTAATCCCAGAAGACAGGATCTGCTTGAATACGCTAAAAATATGGATCTGCCCTTTAAGACCATTGAAGAGCTGAGGGACATCGCCTATTCCATTGTGGGAGAGCCGGAGCCTGTACAGTTTGAGGATCAGATTGTGGGCATCATTGAGGGCCGGGATGGAACGATCATGGATGTGGTGCGTAAGGTGAAACCTTTCCGGTTTTCAGGAGAATAATTCAGGAGAGTAAGAAATGCTGAGCCATTTACAGATGAATGCAGGAAATCCATTGGAAAAGGCTGCCATACGCATCGGAAATATGGCTTACCGGGCTTTGCTGGAGGAGGTTTACCTCCCCAACCTGGCCTGGTGGATTTGTATTCCACAGGGGCCCATAAGGATATGGATGTTTCCACCTTTGAGCGCAGCGCAGCGGCCCTGGAGCCCTATTTTGCTTCCATGGCATTGGAAGGCATGATATTTCCGGGGGCTCCAAGGCTGCTGTTTGAAAACATCCGGCGGATAGGAATTTCAGCCGAAAGGGCCATGTATCAGGCGACGGACGGGGTCAATACCCACAAAGGCCTGATTTTTCATATGGGAATCCTCAGCGGAGCGGCGGGAGCCTGCATATGGACGGGAAAAGGCCTGACCCTGAAAGCCCTTATGGAAATGGAACAGGCCATGGTAAGGGAGACCCTGATCAGGGAAATGGAGAACATGGAGCAATATACCAGCAACGGGGAGAAAAACCTGGAGCAATACGGAACCCTGGGCGCCAGGGGAGAGGCCATAAGCGGTTATTCCTCTGTGCTGGAAATATCTCTTCCAAGGATGATGGAAAGGATCAGGGAAAGGGAGGACTGGAATCTGATCAAGCTGGAAGCCCTGTTTATGCTTATGAGCCGGGTAGCGGATTCAAATATCCTTTCAAGGCACAATCCCAAAGTTCTTTCCGAAATACAGGGTCTGGCGGAAGATTTTTTAAGAAACGAAGGGGTTTACAGAGACAGCAGCATTTTGACTCTGAAACGCATGGATGGGGAATTTATTAAACGGAACATAAGTGCCGGAGGATGCGCGGATCTTCTGGCTGTAACCATATTTATGGCGCAGCTCTTAAAGACCACCGGTTAAAAGGAGTATTCTATGGAATTTATGGAGTTAAAAGGAAAGCCGCTCAAAGGGAATGATCTGGAGCGGCTAAAGGAGTTTTTAAAGAAGAATGATCTGGATTATGACAGAGGGGTTGAATACAGCGTGTGTCTCCTTGATGAGAATTACCGGATTCTGGCAGCCGGTTCGGCGGAGGAAAACGTATTAAAGTGCATTGCCGTTGATCCAAAGGCCAGGGGACTGGGGCTGTCAGGGACGATTCTGTCAGACCTTGTCCAGTATGAATTTGAAAACGGAAGATCCCATATTCTCATTTACACAAAGCCGGGTAATAAAGAAATGTTTGAAGATATGGGGTTTTATACGGTTCTTATGACAGACCGGGTTCTCTTTATGGAAAATAAGAGAAACGGATTTGAAGAATTTGTAAAACGCCTGATTCAGGAGTCCCCTGAGGATGCTTTAAAGCCCGGCAGGGTCATAGGCTCCATTGTGGTCAACTGCAATCCTTTTACCTATGGGCACAGATATCTCATAGAGCAGGCTCTTTTGCAGTGCGATTATCTTCATGTACTGGTCCTTTCCGACAACCGGAGCTATTTCAGTGCAGAAGAGCGTTTTCGGATGGTTCTCAGCGGAACAAGGGATTTGCCCAGGGCTGTGTCCATAAGTCCGATTTTGTCATATCCGCAGCCACCTTTCCCACTTATTTTGTAAGGAAAAGGCTGGCGGAAAGAAACCCGTCTGGACTGGAGCTGTTCGGCAAACGGATGCACCTGCTGGGAATCACAAAGCGCTTTGGGGAACTGAGCCTCGTGCCAGGTTACGGCCATTACAATGAGGAAATGAAACTACTGCCTGAGTATGGAATCCTTGTGACGGAATTTGACGGAAGGATTATGAGGGAGAGGCCATCAGCGCATCCACGGTAAGAAAGTGGTATGAAAAAGGGGAGTTTGACCGAATAAGGGGGCTGGTGCCTGAAACGACGCTGGAGTATCTGGTAAACAGAAAAAAAGCCAGGGGCCTAGGGGATAAATCGGTATCCTAAGCCTCTGACTGTTACAATATGAACCGGCTTCTGCCGGTCTTCTTCAATTTTACTGCGCAGGCGGTTGATGTACACCATGATTGCATTATCGTCTACGGCGATATTGTCACCCCATACATATTCATAAATCATATCCTTTGTGAATACCTGGTTGGGGTGTTTTATGAACAGCAGCATCAGGCTGCTTTCCTTGGAAGAGAGAACGATCTCCTCTCCATTTTTATAAAAACGCATGGAAGAGATGTTAAACGTGAAAGGACCGGATTCCAAAGTATCGGATTGATTAAGTACCTGATTTTTATTGCGGCGGATCAATGCTTTCACCTTGGCGCCCAGGACTAAGGGTCGGAAAGGCTTTGTGATGTAATCATCGGCTCCCAGAGAGAGCCCGTAAAGGGAATCGTAATCCTCATTTCTTCCGCTTACGATCATGACCGGAGTCTGGATGCCCTGGCTGCGCAGCCGTTTGATGACCTCGAAGCCTTCCATATCACCAAGCATTACATCCATAAGAATCAGATCATAAGAATGATTCTTAATATAATTCAATGCGGCAAGGCCGCTGTCCGCAATGGTAGTTTCCAAATTATTGCTGTGCATGACTTTTTCCAGCAATTTACATACCGCAGGATCGTCATCTACTATTAGTATTTTATCAGGCATAATATCCTCCAAATCATATTTTGAGTAGAATTTTATCGAAATAGCACTGATATTGTTATTATAATATTAACCGGAAGACAAGTCAATGAGGAAAGGTAATCAAGGGGAAGATTTATGGGTGACAGAAAAGATAATAAAAAATATACGGTTGTATTTCTGGTTGGGATTATGGCAGCCATGCTGATTATCTTTTCCTATCTCGTATTCAGCACCTGGAGAGAATACGAGGAAACGATCATTGACAATCAGAAAAAGCAGATGGTTTTAACAACCCAGACCATGGGGGAAAATCTCAAGGCATTTATTGAGGGATATCAGTCTGATTTAACTTCCCTGTGTGCCATGGAGGAAGAAATATACAAGAAAACAGGCCAGAAGGATTGGAAGCTTCTGGAGGATTACGTCAAATACCATAACCGGTTTGTCTATGATGTGATTGTGGAAGACGGGAACGGAAAGCTGTTAAAAAGCGTCAATGGGTATGGAGTGACAAAGACCTTTTCCATTACGGAGATTGACCAGCAAACCAGCTTCCGGCAGAGCAGGCTGGAAAATGGAGAGATGTATCTTCTCTTAAGAAAAACAATTTCAGACGGCAAATCTATTTCCGTGGTTATCAATGAAAGAAATTATTATCAATCCCTGGTTTCCCATATCCGCCTGGGAACCAACGGGTATGTGGTAATAAAGGATTCTAAGGGCATCATTCTGGCTCATCCCCAGGAAAACCAGTGGGGAATTAATGTGATTTCCGGCCGTCAGGAAATGTTCCCCGGCAAGGATTTAACCAGCCTGGAACAGATGATCGAAGACCAGAATAAAGGAAAATCAGGAGTTTCAGAGTATTATTCCTATTGGTGGGGAGAACCGGGGGCCCCGGAGGTGAAAAAAATAAGCGCTTATTCACCGGCCGTCATAGGAAAGAGCTTTCTGATCGTAAGTGCGGTAATCGATTATAACGATATCTATATTCCGGTGGCTACCGGATTCCTTAAGCTTGGAATGGTCTTTTTCGGAATTTTGGCAGGTGTTCTTGGAATGGTATTTTATATCAGAAAACTGTGGCTGCAGAAGAAAGAGGATACGGAAGAAATCGCTTATCTGCTGGAGCTAAATAAGGTTTTAGAGGAGCTTCACCAGAGCGAGGAGACCATTGCCCACCGGCAGAGGCTTCAGGTCATGGGAACCATGACCGGCGGTATCGCTCATGAGTTCAACAATCTGCTGACCCCGATCATGGGCTATGCCCAGCTTCTCATGGGAGACTTATCTGAAAGCTCGGAAGACTATGACAATGCCTTGGAAATTTATGAGGCTTCTGTAAAGGCAAAGGAGATTATCCAGCAGATATCCTCCTTAAGCAGAAAAAATATGGAGACAGCCTTTAAAAACATCAATGCCGCAAAGGTCATGCACAGGGCCATAAAAATGGTAAGCTCCGTTTGCCCGGCCAATGTACACCTAAAGGATGAAATTGCCTTTACCGATGAATGCTTTTTAGGAAATGAAACACAGCTGAATCAGGTGATTTTAAATATCGGCGTGAATGCCATCCACGCCATAGGTCATAAGGAAGGCAATATTGTAATAGAAGGAAGTAAGGTAAGGGCGGAAGAACTGGAAAAGTACAAGATTTTCTCTGTTTCGGAAGAGTGGAAGTATTACCTTCGCATTGATATAAGGGATGACGGGGAAGGCATGAGTGAGGAAGTGCTGGAGCAGATTTTCAACCCATTTTTTACCACAAAGAAAAACGGAAACGGCACAGGTCTGGGTCTTGCTCTGGTGGAGCAGATCATTCATTCCCACAAAGGCTATATTTTTGCTGAAAGCACCATGGGAAAGGGCAGTGTCTTTCATATCTTTCTTCCCGCCAATGAGCGGAAAGAACAGGAGGACCAGGAGGCAGTACCGGCGGACAGCGGGGACGCCTTAAGGCTTATGATCGTGGATGACAATCCAAAGATCTTAAGGCTGTTGGAGAAAAATTTCAGCAAGCTCAATGTGAGTCTTCTGACGTGCATGAATTTTGAAGAAGCCAGGAAGATATTAAAGGAACAAAAGGTAGACGCCGTTGCAACGGATCAGTATATTTCCGGAAAAAGCGGTATGGATTTCTGCATGTCCTTAAGGGGACAGTACCCGGAAATCATATACATCATTATGACGGACCGGATTACCAAGGAAATCGTGGAGGCAAAACGGAAGAGGATCATTGACGATTATATTGATAAACCGGTTTCTGATGCCGCAATCTTAAGGGTTATTAAGAATTATATAGAGCGGATATAAGGGCGTAAAGGCAGGTTCTTCGGAACCTGCCTTTTTCATTACACTCTTTCTGTCTGGGGATCAGTTTTCGCTGATATAAAGATAAGCGATGATCTCAATAAATATCATTATGAGAGCGTGCTCGTTTAAAGTATTTTGGTTAATTGGCTGTATAGAGGGCAAAACAATAGTTCTGCTGACGTATTTACTGTTATGGGCATAGGGATTGCACGTAATAAGGTAAGATTTGTAGCCAATATTTTTTGTTTCTTTAAAGAAAGCAGTGGTGTAATTTTTACTTCCGCTTATGGAGAAGCTTATGACCAGACTTTTATTGGTCAATGTAAAGGCAGACCTGTTGACCGATATCTCATCAGTGCCTGTCATAATGATTTTCCCGTAGCTTTGAAACATATTCTGAAAATATTGTGCCGGTAAGGCAGAATAAAAAAGACCAAAGGTCTGAATGAGATCTGCTTTTTTTATGTCTTTAATAAGTTCATTGACCAGAGACATATTTACATCATTAAGGGCCTGTAAGGCGTTGGCGTAATTATTGGTAATGTGAGGAACTATACCCAGTTCTTCAAAGGGCGCGTCAGATTTGCTATGTAAATACTTTACCATATCGTATCTGAATTCGCTGTAGCCTTTATATCCCAGGCGCTGGCAAAACCGCAGCACTGCAGATTTGGAAGAACCTGAGATTTCAGCTATCTTTACAATCGTATATTTCTCAATCAGAAAAGGTTTATTGATGATGAGATCATAGACCTTTTTCTCGGCGTTTGTATAGTTTTCAACGTTTAGCTCGATTTTTTGCATGATATCCGGCATAGGCCACCTCCTGAAATTATGATTATTATATAATAAATTTCAGATAATGAAAAGTATATTGAAAAAACGAATTGGGAAAATTCCCAAAATATATTCTTTAAATATTGACAAAATTCTCAAAATCTAATATGATTAAGCTGTAGCAGATATAATACTTCAATTGGGAGGTAAATTTATGGAGAACAATAAGAGAATAGCGGATGAGATTATGGCTGTGTTAAAATGGGAAGATATTACAAAAATGCAGCATTGCTCAACAAGGCTTCGCATTACCATGAAGGACGGAACAAAATTTCCGGAAGAAGAAATCACTAAGATTTCCGGTGTTCTTGGCACTAAGAAATCCATGGACGGATATCAGATTATTATCGGAAACACAGTATCAAAGGTCTATGAAGAAATTATGAAAAAGCATGATATGGGGAACGAGACGGAGGACGAAAAACCAAGCAATGAAAAAGTGAATATTTTTAAAGTGTTCATGGGGGCCATGTCCGCGATTGTGGGCCCTGCAAGTCCCGCCATTGTGGCAAGCGGTCTGGTTTCTGCTCTTATCTCAATTTTAGGGCTTTTGGGAGTGAAATCTGACAGCACAACCATGACTTACTTATCATCCTTATCCAAGGTCGGATTGTATTTCTTACCATTTATTCTGGCCTATACCTCTGCAATGTATTTTAAGGTAAGTCCTATTATGGCTATATTTGCGGCAGGAATCCTGATGTATCCGGATGTTATGACCCTGGCATCCCAGGAGACAGCCGTTACCCTTTTTGGCCTGCCGGTTTATAAGGTTAATTATTCCAATTCATTAATACCGATTATTTTAACCGTATGGGCGCTGAAGTATGTGACAAAATTGATTGAAAAGCTGGTGCCGGCGGCGGTGCGTTACGTATTTAACCCGCTTTTGACCGGGCGGATCATGCTACCGGTTGCTATCTGCGTAACAGGTCCTGTTGGCGGCGCCATAGGTACCCTCATAGCAAACGGCACGGCACTGGTATATAACACCGTACCGTGGCTGGGAGCCTTTTTATTCAGCGCATTGGCGCCTCTCCTTGTTTTAACCGGTTCCCACCTTGCACTTCTTCCCCTGGTATTTACCAATATGGCGACCTTTGGATATGATAATTTTCTTATGCCGGCCTTTATTGGAATGAATTTTTCACAATTTGCCGTGGCAATTGCAGTATTTTTAAGGGCAAAGAATCCGGAACTGAAGCAAACGGCTTCCTCCTGTGCGGTGACGGCATTTTTTGCCGGAGTTACGGAACCAACGCTGTATGGAATCAGCCTCCGGTTAAAGAAGCCTTTAATTGCCACCTTTATAGGCTGTATTGCAAATGGAATCGTATGTGCACTATTTAATGTAAGAGAGTTTTCCTTTGGTGCGCCTTCCTTTTTTGCTATGGCGAATTTCATTGATCCGGCAGGATCTAAAAATATTATAATGGCAGTTCTGGCGGCTGTGATCACCATAATCGTCACCTTTGCCGCAACATGGATGCTGGGTTTTGAAGAACCGAAAGCATCAAAATAAATCTTTATAGGTGAAATAATATACGAAAGGAAGACCATTATGTTTCATAAATTTCCTGACGGATTTCTGATAGGCGGAGCAATTTCCGCCTGTCAGGCAGAAGGAGCCAGCACTGTTAACGGGAAGAGCATGACATTTCCCGAGACTGTAAAAATGATTTTACCGGGGGAAAGGAAGACCTTTGGTCAGGCCAAAATCACAGAAGATACCATAAGGGAAGCCAAGTCTGAGACAGAGGCACTATATCCCAAACGCTGGGGGATCGATTTTTACCATACCTACAAGAAGGATATTGCTCTTTTTGCTGAAATGGGTTTTACGGTATTTCGCTTTTCCATATCCATAGCCCGTGTATTCCCTCAGTTAGACCAGAAGCATCCAAACGAAAACGCTTTAAAATATTATGAAGAAGTAATTGATACCTGCAGAAAATATGGAATGGAACCACTGGTTACTTTGGCTCATTTTGATCCTCCTTTAGAAATGTATGAAAAATACGGGGGATGGAGCAACCGGGAATTGATCGGTATTTTTACGAAATACACCAAAGCAGTTATGGAGCGTTTCAAAGACCAGGTAAAATATTGGATCATATTCAATGAAATCAATATGTGCAGAATGGCCCCGTTTAAGTCCGTTGCAATGATTTACGAGGATGCTTCTGATTATGAGGAAAGAATTTATAAAGCAGTGCATAATCAGTTTATAGCGGCTGCAAAAACAATAGAAACCGGTAAGAAAATCAATCCCCAATTCCAGTTTGGCTGCATGATTGCAGATATTTGCTCTTATCCGTACAGCTGTGATCCCAGAGACGTTCTTTACAACCAAAGCAGCGACCGGATGATGAATTTGTTTTTCTTAGATGTCCAGGTAAATGGAGAATATCCTTATTACATGGTAAATTATTTTGAAAAAAATCACATTCACATAGAGATGGAAGAAGAGGATATGGAGATCCTGAAAAAAAATACGTCAGATTTCCTGGGATTTTCCTATTACATGTCCACTGTCACCAGTTATGATACGGAAGGGAAGGAAAAGACCGGAGGCAATTTAGGACAGGGATTAAAAAATCCTAAGCTTGAGAGCACGGAATGGGGCTGGCAGATTGATCCGGTCGGCATCCGGTATACCATGCACCAGCTATATGACAGATACCAAAAGCCGTTATTCATATTGGAAAACGGCATCGGGATGGTGGAAACATTAAATAATGAAAATACAGTTCATGACCAATACCGGATAGAGTATCTTAAGGATCATATGGAACAGATTATACTGGCAGCAGAAGAAGGATGTGATGTATTAGGTTATACCATGTGGAGCCCAATTGATTTAATATCATCGGGTACATCTGAAATGTCCAAGAGATACGGATTTATTTTTGTTGATCAGGACGATTTTGGAAATGGTTCCGGGAAACGATATAAAAAGGACAGCTTTCATTGGTTTAAAAAGGTTATATCTGAGGGCGGATTAGAAATTTGACATTGTCAGGAGGGAAAAGAATGTATTCTACAAAGATTATTGAGACAAGAAAAATAGCAGAAGATCTCTATGTAATGACAGAAACAAAATCAGTACACTGTTACCTGATGATTGGTGCGGATAAGGCATTGCTGTTTGATGTAGGATATGGGTATGAAAGCTTAATGCCGATTATACGCTCTATTACCAGTCTGCCGGTGATGGTGGTTTTAAGCCACGGTGACCCGGACCATGCTCTGGGCAGTTTTCATTATCCCGAAGTTTATATTCATCCATTGGACTATGGAAAGCTTTTAATCAATGATAATTATGATATGAAAAAGAAAGCGGTTGAATACCGGGCAGGAAAAATGCCTGAATTTTTATCATTCATATCCAAAGAAGACTATTATAACAGCTCCCTTGACGGCGTCAGGGTTAAGTTTATTAAGAATAATGAAATCATAGACCTGGGAGGGAAAAGGATACAGGTTATTCATATACCGGGCCATTCCTATGGCTGTGTTGCGCTTCTGGATATAGAAAAACGCCGGTTATTTACGGGGGACATGGTGCTGGATTACAACATCTATTACTTCATGAGCTCAGATGAACAG
>JASGGP010000175.1:0-9995 GCA_047604985.1 Lacrimispora sp. | reverse complement strand
GTTAAGAGGAATGCCAGAAGAAAGATTTCCTTGGAATTCAGGGAACTGGGGGTTATGATTTTGGAGCTAATGATTTTGGGGCCTATGGCTTTGGAATCTATGGCTTTGGAATTTATGGCCTTTGAATCTATAGCTTTGGAATTTATGGCTTTGGAATTTATGGTTTTGGAATTTATGGCTTTGGAATTTATGGCTTTGGAATCTACGGTTTTGGAGCTTTGGGCTTCGGAATTTTCATGGAAAAAACTCTGTCTTTTTCCTGTCTTTGAATGGGAAAGCCATATCAAAACAACCAGAATTCCGGCGCTGGCAAAAACAAAAACTGTTAAATATTCAATGCCCCCAATACCGATTGCGGACATAAGGCAGAATATTCCTAAGAGAAAAGCAGTTCCTGTGAGAAAATCGGAGGCGATCCCATCCTTTTGAGGAAGCTTAAACAGGTTATTCCTGAGGAAACGGCCGAAAAACAGAATGTATGCAGTATACACCCCAGTGACCGCCACGGGAGTAAAGGCCATATGGGCCCATAGAAAGACGGAGGTTATAAGAATTGCCGCAGCAAGCTTCTGCCGGTTCTTTGGAAGAAGAAAGCCAGACAAACAGAAAGCAGCAAACAGCTCTGCTGTCTCTGCCATCATGGTCTTATATTCGCTCTGTCCCATGATCCACTGGAAAGCTTCCTGGTCTAAAATCCGGTCCAGAGAATAAAGGATCGCTGCCGCTGAAAGTCCCATGAACAGAAAGACTCCCAGGCGGCGTTTTTGTGATCGATTCATAGCTGCCTCCGACTATCATTTTTCCTGTTTAAATCCGGGGCGGAATACGCTGTACCCATTTTCTTTTAAAATGGTTAAAGCGGTCCGCACCTTTTCACCGCTGTCCGGCCTGGTCGTCCGGTATTCAAAGCCTCCACGGAGCTCGTCGTCGGTATGCTGCTCAAAGCTTAAGGCCAGCTCCGCCCTTGTTTCGTAATTGTCCTTCCGGGCAGGGGCCTTTTTCACCTCTATGTAGGTGGTGTAGCAGTTTCCCAGAAGAAAGAGGACACAGGCCGCGGCTGCCACGGTCCGCAAAAGAATATCCGCTTTTGCTCTCTTCTTTTTCAGCACCAGGGCAAAGGTCAGAAGAATCCCCAGGATGCCGGCCTGGAATTGGAGAGCGTATCTGGAGCTCAAACCGTAATCTTCCTGTAGAAAGATCCACCTTGACACCAGAATCAGCACATGGTTTAAGCCGCCGGACACAAGGAGAAGCACCGGAAAGAGGGTTTCCTCATACAGGCGGTAACGCCAGTTGTACCACAGGGCAAGGGCGTACAGCAGGATGACAAGGGCTCCGAGAACAAGAAAGGGCATATTGGTGTGAAAGATTTCCGCTGCCCGTTCCCCGCCCACAACCATGGAAGAAAAGGATTTTACAAAAAAGCGCACAAAAAATCCCGGTGTTTCCTTTAGCTGAGTGAAAAGAGATACCTCTGCAGGGGCGGCATGATCCTCTACCGCATAGGAATTGCTCCAAAGGTACAGAAGCAGCGGAATAAGGGTGCAGAGGCCGTACAGGAGGAAAGGCCCTCTCCGACCCCGCCGTTTTAAAAGGAACATCAGGCCGCAGGCCAGAATAACCGTCACAGAGTAAATCGCGCAGTAAGGGCCTGCGATGAACAGTGTGGTGAGGAAAGGCAGGATTATAAGCTTTCCATGGTCATGTTTTTTTTCCTGGCTGCTCCATACCCGGTCCAAAAGCTCGTAATGGTAATAGAAGCAGACAAAGGATAAAAAATGGGTCCAGCCGCTTCCGTTGTCCAGCATCTCCCATTTATTGAGGCTGAAAAGAACTGCCATAAAAAGGGCAAACCAGACAAGGGAAACCTTTTTCCGGCAGCAATAGCCGGCCAGCATTGCGCCGGATCCTCCCAGGGCAAGGACACCCAGAACACGGTCAAACATGGTGTTGTATCCAAAAAGGGCTATGTTAATAATCCTTCCCAGGTAATTAATGGGAATCCTGGTGAGGATATCCGGTACAAAAAACTTAGCCGGATTCCACACGTCGGGAAGATAGCTGTTTACAAGGCGGACATAGTCCGAATAAATCCCGTCGCAGGTGGCCGAAAAGACGTACCACAGCACCAAAGCCGTACCCAAAAGGGGAAATACATAATACAGATATTTACGATTCATTTTTTCCTCTATTCTGCGGACGCTTCCTTAATTTGCCGTCACCTCGGCAACGACGGAAAGGCGCTTCTCTCCTCTCTGCTCGGAGGCATCCTTATAGAAAAAGTTACTTTCAAAGGCCAGCTCTGTAATCTGGAAAGGGGAAGCCTCAATCTCGGCGTTTACGATATTGGCGCCGATGGGAATGACCTTTTCTTCTTTTCCGTCAATGGTCACGGTTATGTGTTCCTGGCCGGTAATTTCGCCGGGATAGTAAAACTTTAGGGCAATTCTGCCCTCTTTTCCTGCCATGACGCGGATCCTGGCGCTTTCATCCAGCCACCCATCCTCATAATAGCCATAAACCGGCTCCAATTTTATGCTGCGGACAAAATCCGTAATATCCTGAAAGGCATTGTGGTCCGGGTCTTCCCTGAGAATGAGCATATTGGGAGCACCAGTCCGATGTCATGGATGGACTGTATGAAATTCACCTCCGTGCCTTCGGTCTGCCGCTTTTTGTCAAAGGTTTTGAAAAAGGTATTGGCAGTGAAATCACTCATTTCGTAGGAATTCCCGATAATATAGATCTTTTTTCCAAAGATGGCATCTCCGTATTTTTCATATGTTTCTTCTGCAAGGGAGTTATACCGGAGCTGATTGGACCAGTAGTACAGGTTTTCATACTTTCCCCGGTAAAAGCTTTCCACAGGAATCATGATAATGCCGTATAGCAGAAACAGTCCGCAGTAAAGAATGGGCTTTGTGAGCTTCATTCCCGGCTCTTTTTTAGGCGCCACCACTCCGCACATTGTGGCGGCAAAGAGCCAGGCGGCAGTCATGGATACGTAAATCCAACGGGTTTCCACACGGATGGTCACGCTGGAGGAGGCGATGCAGAGGGCGATAAAAAGGAGAAACAGGCAAAGAATCCACAGCCGTTCCTTAAGGCGTTTCCGGTCTTTTATGGCAGATACAAGAAAGACCACAGTCATGATCAGAAGAAAAACATCTGCAAATACCACAAAAATATGAATCCAGACAGGAGATTCCCCCCAGCTTAAGCCGCTTAAATGGCTGGGGCCTGCGTTGATCCCGAATATATACAATACCTGGCTTAAGGCAAAGCGGAAAGCTCCGGAAATACTGAAAGTGTCCGCAACCGTTGTTCCTCCGGTTCCCGCAGGAGACAGGCTCCCGATGGTAAAAAAGCGGATGACTAAAACCGCCAGAAAGGCCGCGGTGACCTCAAGCCACGGGGCTCTGCGCTTTTCCTTTTTTATGAGAAAAGCAGCGTAAAACAGCGGAAGCAGGACCATGTAGCGTTCATGAATGAAGCAGACGGAAAAGTACAGGGCAACGGCCCAGGGAACCAGTCCTTTTCTGCTCTCTTCCTCTGTCACGTAGCGGTAAAGGCAGTAGAAAATGCCTATGGCAGCCCACAGCGCCAGGCTTTCCATCAGACCGTATACCTGGCTGATCTGATAGTAGGACATCCGGGAAAGCAGGTACAGAATTCCGGTCAGAAAGCCTATGAGCCATCTGCCGCCTGATAACCTTTTTCCAAACCGGTATACCGTATAGGCAATGCAGGTATTTAAAAGGATGTTAATGGGCACAAACCAGCCAATATGGCTTCCCACCACCATGAGCTCCAGCCAGGACGCCAGATAGTATACGAAGCGGAACCTGGTGCTTCCCAGGGGAAATACGAACTGGCGGAAAGACTGCTCTCCATAGCAGGACCATAAATAGAGGTCATCCATATAAAGCCCCTTGATCTCAATCCCCCTATTGATGAAAAAGGCAAACCCCAGCAAAAGCACAGCGGCGATGACCTCATTTTTCCATTCAGCTTTCCATTGTCTCACTTCCATCGTTTCCTCTTTTCCGCCCATGTTTTCCGGGCAAAGCTGGCCCCGCCGTATCGGGTGTATCGGTATGCCGGTGCATGTTTTTTAAAAGAACCGCTCCTCCAGCATCAGGCAGAGTGCATGGTAGACCGGAAGGTGGAGTTCCTGAATTTTAAAGGTTTCCTCCTCCGGGACCACGATAGCCACATCCGCCGCTTTTTTCAAAGCTCCTCCGTCCTTTCCCGTCAGGCCGATGGTCTTCATTCCAAGAGCCTTGGCTGCTGCCATGGCATACATGATATTCCGGGCATTGCCGGAGGTGGAAAGGCCGAGAAATACGTCTCCCCTTTTCCCATATCCGCAAGTCTGCTGTGCATAGATCAAATCGCCGTCCACGTCATTTAAATAGGCGGTAGAAAGACTTGGATGGCCGGTTAAGGAAATGGCCGGAAGACCTCCCTGAAGCTTTTTTGCCAGTTCCTCTCCCCGGTCCGGGTCTGCTTCCAAAAGGGCTTTGGCGAAGTCCTGGGAAACAGGGCGTCGTTTTACAAAGCCTTTCATCAGCTCTCCTACAATGTGCTCCGCATCGGAGCAGCTCCCGCCGTTTCCTGCGATCAGAAGCTTTCCGCCGTTTTCATAGCACGCCTCTAATATCTTATAAGCCTCCAGAATCTGGTCTTTCACTACGCCCAATGCCGGATAGCGTTCCACAAGCTCATCTAAATACATTACAGGTTCCATGTTTTCCTCCATTCTGTGCGTTCTTCACAGCACATACAGGAATGGGTGCATGGTTCTTTCATCCATTCCGCTCTTTTTCTCTGTTCAATATCCAGTCCGCAGCCTCTTTCATAGTTGGGGCATAGTGATCGAAAGAATTCCTTTTCTGTTCTCCGGTAAGGCCGTCATGCAATTCCTTTCCATAACCTGTCCCCAGAAGAACTGCGGCCACTCCGTACCGCTTTCCGGCTTCCGTGTCCAGAAGCTTATCTCCGACCATAAACGAACGGGCTTTATCCACCTCAAAATATTTTTCCGCCATTTCAAACATTCCGGTTTCCGGTTTTCTGCAATGGCACTCCCTGCGGTACTCTCCGATTCCATGGGTCGGATGGTGGGGGCAGTAGAAGAAACGGTCGATTTCCGCCCCTTCCTGGGCAAGGAGACTGTTTAAGTATTGGTGAAGAGAGATTACATCCTCTTCCCCGTAATACCCTCTGGCCACTCCCGCCTGGTTGGTGACCACCACCAGCTTGAAGCCCCGGTCCTTAAGCCGTCTTAATGACCCGGCCACTCCCGGAAGCAGCTTTAGGTCTTCGGGCCGGTGCAAGTATTCCACTTCCTCGTTAATGGTCCCGTCCCGGTCTAAAAATACGATCTTATCCATGGGCTCTCCTAAAATATTTTCTTACAGTTACAGCTTAAAACGGTATTCCCCGTCGGGGATAGAAACCTTTACTTCCTGGTAATCCCAGCGTTTTTCATCGGTTATCCAAGCCTGGGCTCCCCTCAGTTCAAAGTTCCAGTCCGTAAGCTGTCCCCCTGCCGCCTCCATGCGGGCCGCCACCTTATGGCGCACATTGTAAGGGCAGTATACCAGAAGAAAGCCGCCTCCGCCTGCTCCCAGAAGCTTTCCGCCCAAGGCTCCGGCCTTTAAGGCCTCCTCGTAAAGCTCGTCAATCTGGGGCGTGGTTATTTTGCTGCTCATGCGTTTCTTACTTTTCCAGCCATAATCCAAAAGCTTTCCAAAGCTGTATAAATTGCCCTTAAGAAGCTCGTCCTTCATGGCATAGGCCAGGGCCTTGACCTCGCACATGGCGTCAAAGGGGTCCTTTTTCTCGTAATTCATAACCTGGTCCTTGATGATGTTGGCCGACACGTGGATGTTGCCCGTATAGCAAAGCAGTAAATTGTACTGCAGTTCATGGATGATTTCTTTTTTTATCCGCAGAGGGTTGACCACCACCTGATTGCGGCCGTGGAATTCGATGAAGTTAAAGCCGCCGAAAGTTGCGGCATACTGGTCCTGGTATCCGCCGTCAATTTTTAAGTCCTCCCGCTCTACCTGATAGGCCAGATCTGCCATGGCGTAGCCATCCAGCTCCACGCCCTTCCATTTAGCCATTGCGGTGAGCAGAGCCACCATAACGGTTGAGGAGGTTCCAAGGCCTGAGCCTGGAGGCGCGTCGCACTGTAAGTACACCTCGCAGCCCTGCTTGATATTCATGGCTTTCAGTGCCGCTGTTACGAGGTCCAGCCGTCCGTCGTATACGTAGTTTTCCTTGGTGTTGTATTTGACTGTCATATCAAAGTCCAGGGAATGAACGATGATCTGGTCATCCTCCCTGGGCACGATGGAACAGTATGCGTATTTGTTGATGGTGCTGCCAATGATGGCGCCTCCCTGCTCCACGCAGAATGGCGCTACATCGGTTCCGCCGCCGCCAAAGCTGACCCGCAAAGGGGCCCGTCCCCTGATTATCATAGGTTCACCCGTCCTTTCTGTACGTCTTCCATAAACCGGTAGTAATCCTCCGGAATTCCGATATCAATAAAATATCCGTCATTGACAAGACCTCCAAGCTTCTTTCCCTCAGAAAGCCATTTGGGGATCATGTCATGCTCTAAGGAGACCTTTCCCTCCGGGATATCATCCAATAAGGACCGGCGGAGCAGGTAAACGCCCCCGTTTATGGTTCCGGGACACTTTTCCTCTATTTTCTCATCAAATGACGTCAGCCAGCCGTCCTCTAAAACAGCCTGTCCATAGCGGGACACATCGGGCACCTCCCGCAGAACCAGGGCCATGTCAAGCTCCCGTTCTCCGCTTAAGGCGGTGAGCCGGGTGTAGTCCAGCTGGTAAAAGGTATCTGCATTTAAAACCAGAAACCTCTCTTCCGTCACCTGGCTTCCCGCATTTTTAATGGCTCCCGCCGTTCCTAAAAGTTCCTCTTCATAGGCATAAAAAGTCCGGATTCCCCAAGCCGACCCGTCCTTAAAATATTCTTCCACCATGGAACCTTTATAGCCCACCGCAAAGATGACTTCAGTCACTCCATGGCGGATCAGCTCCAATACCACATATTCCATAAAAGGTTTCCCTTCAATCAGGGCCATTGGCTTGGGCCTGTCCTTTACCACGGACCGGAGCCGCGTGCCGAGACCGCCTGCCAGCAATACTGCCTGCATTCCCTTATCCTCCTGCTGTCATTTTCACGGTTAATATGTCTAAACGTTGTTATTATATCATATATCTGCTGGAACAATCCACTATATTTAGAGATCATTTCTCCTGGCTTCCTGCCCATAGCCTCACATCATGGCCTGCTCTGTGAATGGCTTTTCGGGCGGCAATTGCCAGAACGACGGGGAGAACCACTCCCAAAACCAGGTAAAGAAGATGAAGCTCTCCATAAGAATGAGGAAATCTGACCCGGTTTTCTATGGGGTCATTGATGAGCAGCCCGTAAATCCAGTCAACCACCTTAAAGACAAGGAAGTGAAGAGCCATGATGTCAAAGGAGTATTTCCCCAGAAGAGCCGCTGCCCCGCCTGCCTTCGGATGCTTTTGAAGGCATTTGGCCGCAAAGCAGCAAAGATAGATGCCTGCTGCGGAAATGACATAGAAGTTCACTCCCCGTGGAATCACATTGACGGACAGCTCCACGCTCTCATTGGTAGACAGCAGGAAATAGGAAAGAAGCACCCCGCAGAAGACAACACCGGGCCATGCTACATATTTCTCAGGGTCAATCTTTTTTACGCGCAGAAGATAGCCTCCGTAATAGACCGGAACCACAAGAAGCGCTGTCTGGACATGGTAATCCAGGCGGATACCCCCGCGATTTAAAATCACGCCCACAAAGCCTGCCAGCCCGCAGAAAAATGCCAGAGCCCAGGGCCGGGCCGGGGAGGGCAGATAATTCCGGCAAAACCATAAGAGAACGGAAAAAACGATCCCCACCGCCAGCATTACAGGGATAAACCACATGGCTCCGGCCGGGCCTTCGCTGCAATGCAGGAAAAGCGTGTCCGACAGGGCATAGAGCATATCTTTCCGGCCGTAATACTCTGACGGAAAAAGGCGGTTTACCGTCAGGAAATTATGTAAGAGAACGAACAGGCCCCCATAGCAGACATAGGGCATCCACATGTTTTTAAGGCGTCTGGCAAAAAATTCAAAGGGCTTGTCGCCATACCGTTCTTCGTTAAACAGATAACCTGACACGAAAAAGAATATGGCCAGATGGTAATAGTACACTGCCCGTATAAGGATTCCCAGGTTTTGGGAATGCCCGAAAACAATGGATACAATTCCGATCCCCTTTAAAATATCCCAGAACAGCAGCCGTTCCGTTTTCTTTTCTTCCATTTGTTGCTCCCCCTTCCCGTAAAACAAGGTAAAACGCGTTTTGTGAGTTTCCCCGCCACTTTCGTAAACGGGACGAAACACGCTCTGCGAGTTTTGCCCGTTATCGCGGCGGTCGCCCAATGAACATGCAGGCATGTTCGTCCGGCTCGTTACCCGCGTAAATGAAAAATCTGGCCGCCTGTCTGTATCACCATGCGGCCAGAAAACATTGTTTTAAAAATCCTCTCCGATCACATTCCAGGCCGCATCGATACTATGGTATTTGCGGATATAGCTCTGGGTTTCCTGGCTCATCCGTCTGCAGCGGTCTGTATCGCGGTACAGGGAAAGAACTTCCCCGGCAAATTCCTCCGGCTCGTCTCTCACCTTCATCACCGTTTCCGCCTCTTCTATTCCTTCCGCTCCTATAGAGGTGGTGACCACAGGGGCGCCGTTGTACAGGGCCTCTATGACTTTTCCCTTAACTCCTGCCCCGTAGCGCAGGGGAACCACCACAACCCGGCAGTCGGCATAAAGCCTTGCCAGCTCTTCCTCAGAAACAAAGCCCTTTACGATAATTCCGTTGTCCGGCTGCTCCAGGGCCTTGATCTCATCGGTCACCTTGGAGCCTACAATATAAAAGTTCACCTTAAGCTGCTCCCTGATCAGAGGGAATATCTTTTGCGCAAACCACAAAACCGCATCCGCATTAGGCGGATGAGCAAAGCCGCCTACAAACAGCAGTCCTTCCCTCTTTTCAAAGTCATCGGGAATGCTTGTTAAGAACTTATCAAACGCGTAAGCCACAATAGCTTTTACCCTGATGGAAGGCTCAATCTGGTGGATAGCATCCCGCTCCACAAAGGATGGATAATAGGAAACCGCTGCCTTTCTCATGAGGCGCAGCTCTACGGATTTCCAGTATTCCGAAGATTCTCTCAGCTTCGGGTCCCCGGTCAGCTCATATTCCCGGCCTTCCCTTAAGAAATGGAGATCATGCCCGTAGTAAATGATCCTGATGTTTGTCTTCTCCCTGAGGAAGTCCACGTATTTTGAGGCGATGTGAGGGCGGTTTAAGTACGCCACCTTGATGTCATCGCCATGGTCTTTCAGCCACTCCCAGATTCTGGCCTGATATTCTTTTCCGTAGAGAATTTCAATTCCCATCTGCTGCAGGGCCGTGGAATAGGGCTCTTCATGAAGGAAATTGTCTCCTAAGAACTTTACCACATATCCCTTTTCCAGGAACATCTGCAAATACTGGAAAGTTGTTTTAGAGCCTGCATCCCGGTCATAGGTGGGCACATAATGGTCCACCACCAGAATAATATCCTTGCCCTGGCTCCTTTCCCTGGCTCGGAAAGGATCGGGATTTCCGTTATTTTCACTCTGCTGCTTAAACTCAGCGGCCCACTTTTCCTTAAGCTTTTGGCTGTTTTCCACCTGGTACCGCTTCAGGCCCGTGCCGTTAACATCGGTACCGTTGGATATGCCTTCAAAGTGGATAACCTTTGACAAAGGCTGATAAACCACCCGGAAGCCTGCCTTTCTCACCTCAAAGGCCAGGTCTGAATCCTCGCAGTAGGCAGGAGCATATCTCTCATCAAAGCCGCCGATCTGCTTCCACAAGTCGTT
>JASGGP010000174.1:0-10009 GCA_047604985.1 Lacrimispora sp. | reverse complement strand
ATTAAATAAATTGAAAACCAAAAAGCAACAAAATACCTAATTTATTGCTTTTAATCTTCTGTATGGCTTTAAGTATTCTAATACACCAATTATTACATGAGTATGAAATAGCGGAGGAACTGTAAATGAATGATGGAAAAACAGAAACATCACAGAAGAAAGAGAAAGGATTGAAAAAGGGAATTTCCGGCTCAAAGTCAATTAAGAAAACACTTCTTGCCAGCATTATCGGCTTATCGGTCGCCATAACACTTCTTTGCGGAATCGCAAGCGCCGTTATATCGTACAATGATGCCTTAAGTAACATGAAAATCCGGCTGCTTGAGAATACAACTGCCTATTGTTCTTCCGTTCAAAACGCCATTGAAATATACAAAAGCAGAATATATTCCGCTTCCCAGGATCCGGCAGTCACAGATGTCAATTTATCTGATGAGGCAAGGAAGAAGGCTCTTACCAAGCTTTCCGAAAAAGACGGTTTTGTGAAGCTGGATATCGCTGATTCCAAAGGACAGTCTACCAGCGGGGAGGATGTGAGCCAGCAGGATTACTTTAAAGAGGCTATGTCCGGAAATATCTACATATCATCTACCATGGTCAATTCTTCCACCGGGAGTCTGGTTTTGACTCTTGCAGCACCGCTGGCCCGCGGGGGGGAGAATCTGGCGGTCTATGCGACTTTGGACGCCGAGACCTTCAGCAAAATGATTGATGCCGTAGCAATCGGAAAATCCGGTTACGGCTTTATCACGGATAAGGACGGAAAATACATTGCCCATAAGGTCCGGTCAAACGTAACGGATCAGGTGAACTATATTGAAAGGGCTAAAACAGATGCTTCCCTTGCCAGCTTATCTACCATGGTCCAGGGTATGATATCAGGCAAGACCGGTATAACAAAGGTTCAGATTCACGGAGCAGAGCAGGTGGTCAGCTATATGCCGATTCCGGACACCAATGGCTGGGCCATCGGAGTTACCGCTAAGACCACCGAGATGCTTGGCAGCTTTTACATTTCCATTGCCATCACCGTTGCAATGATGATTTTGTTCATTCTTTTATCCATTGCTTTTGCATTCCGGATATCAAGACCTATCGTTGATCCGATTGTAGCTTTGGTGAACAGGATTGAAGCTCTTGCAAAGGTGATTTACATTCAGAGGTGCCCAGGTTGCAACTGAGGATGAGATCGGCAAGCTGTCAAAGTCCTTTACGATGACAGTAAACTGGCTGAAAGGCACCATCGAAGAACTGTCGTTTATTTTGACAAGCCTGGAGCAGGGAGACTGCACGGTGGAAACAAAGCAGGAATATTCCGGCGACTTTGTCAGCATTAAAAATTCCTTAAACAGGATTGTACATAATTTAAATTCAGTATTTACAATGATTAAAAATGCTTCCGACCAGGTGGCCATCGGTTCCCAGCAGGTTTCCAGCGCTTCCCAGTCCCTTGCCTCCGGCGCAGCGGAGCAGGCTTCAACGGTAGAACAGCTCAATGCCTCCATTACCGGAGTGGCACACCAGGCAGATGAAAATGTCACCAACGTCCGTAAGGCTACGGAATACGTATCCCAGGCCGACGCAGGAATCAATGAAAGCAACGAGCGGATGAAAGACTTGAATACGGCCATGAGGGACATATCCGAATCATCGGAAAGAATTACCTCAATCACAAAGGTCATTGAAGATATTGCGTTTCAGACCAATATTCTCGCTTTGAATGCGGCCATCGAAGCGGCCCGCGCAGGAGAAGCGGGAAAGGGCTTTGCGGTTGTTGCCGATGAGGTGCGCAATCTTGCTGCAAAATCCGCTGAGGCTGCAAAGGAGACCGGCGAACTGATCCAGCATTCCTCGGAAACTGTTCTCAATGGAGAAAGCATCGCCAGAGAGACAGCCAAAATCCTTGTGGAAATGGCGGAAAAGGCAAAGCTTGCGGATCAGTCCATACAAAAGATTGAAGCGGCTTCTGTGCATCAGGCACAGGCGATTGAGCAGATCAATCAAGGCCTGTTCCAGGTGTCTGCCGTTGTACAGACCAATGCGGCTACTTCGGAGGAAAGCTCAGCATCCAGTGAAGAGCTTGCCGCCCAGGCACAGGCCCTGCAGCGGGAAGTGAATAAGTTCAGATTGAAAGAAGAGACAGCGTCCCTTTCCGGGCCCGTCAGTCTTGAACAGGCCATACCTGGTGAAGATATCTGGAATTCAGGAAAATATTAGGAATTATCACCAATTCATACCGTTAAATGTTCCATTGTATTCGGTTAAAAAATCCCACAGTTATCAGGACTGTGGGATTTTTAGTTAAAATTTTATAAAAATGTTATTGTTTTATGTTGAAATGCTTATTTTTTCGTTTTTACCACAGGTTTGACATTCTCTATAGGGTGTTGTATAATAAAATTTGTCAAAATTTGTCAATTTTAGACAATTTGTAACTGTCTGGCCTTACAGCCGCGCCAGAAGGGGAGAAATAGAGGAAGGTGGCTGCAAAAACGAAAAGGGAAAGTTTTTGCAATACCGGAGATATACTACAAAAGAGGAGGTATTACCAATGAAAAAGTTTAGAGATTACAGCATATCCCGTAAGATTTTATCAGGATTTTTAATTATAACTGCAGTTATGGTGATTGTAGGCCTTGTGGGCCTTGCCGGCATGCTCCGCATCGCCTGGATGGATAAATATAGCTATGAGACCAAAACCGCCCCAATGAATGACATGGTTTATGCGATCGAAAGCCTTTATAAGCTGCGTTCCGATTCCAGGGAAATGGTGATCCGCACAGGCAACACAAAGCGGCTTGGCGATCTGGAGCAAAGTTATCTTTCGGGAAAGGACAGCTTTTTAAATCAGGCGGCAGCCTATCGCAGTTCCATGGATTCCTCGGATTCAGAATCCTTAGCCCTGCTCGATACTGCGGTCCAGGATTTTAACGATGTTTATGATCCAGCAATTCAGGAATGCCTGAAATCTGCAAAGAAAGGCAATCAGTCGGAGGCCTTAAAGGCATTATCTCAAAATGAAGATAAAATTCAGATTATATTCGATAATTGCAATACCCTGCTGACCAACCGGATGGAAGTGATAAAGGGAATCAACGGACAGAATAATAAAGTTGCATTTCTTGCGATCATAACACAGGTTGTGTTTGTTCTGCTGGGAGGCTTTGCAGCAGTATTCCTGGGCGTAAGGATATCGAAAATGATAAGTAAGCCTATTGGAGAGATTGTAGGCTCTGCAAACAGAATTGCATTGGGACATGTGGATGTATCCCTGGAAAGTATTTCTTCAAGGGATGAAATCGGCCAGCTGGCAAATGCGTTTAACGGAATGGTAGAAAGCATCCGCCAGCAGGTCACAATCGCCGAAAGCATCAGCCTTGGAGATTTCACAAAGGAAGTGCCTCTGCGCTCGGAAGAGGATGTTCTTGGAATTGCGCTCCAGAAAATCAGTACAAGCTTAGGCCATACCCTGCTTTTAATCAATACTGCAGCGGATCAGGTCAATACCGGGGCAGGGCAGGTGTCCTTATCCGCCCAGGAGCTCGCTTCCGGAGCCACGGAGCAGGCGGCGACGGTTGAAGAGCTGAGCGCTTCCATTACGAACGTGGCAAGGCAAGCTGAACAGAATGAAGCCAATGTAAGAAAAGCCACGGTATATGTTAAGGAAGCAGGAGATGGAGTAGAGGAAATCAATGAGCATATGCAGAAGCTTCACGGAGCCATGAAGGATATCGGGACTTCCTCTGAAAAAATATCCAGCGTCACAAAGGTTATCGAGGATATCGCATTCCAGACCAATATCCTGGCGCTTAACGCAGCCGTGGAGTCAGCCAGAGCCGGGGAAGCCGGCAAGGGCTTTGCGGTTGTAGCCGATGAGGTCCGCAACCTTGCGACAAAATCATCAGAGGCCGCAAAGAAAACGGCAGACTTAATCGAGCATTCAGTCAGAACCGTTTCCGAAGGAGAAAAATACGCATCTGCGGGAACTTTGATTCTTAAAACTGTTTCCGAGAAAGCCCAGCTTGCGGTTCAGGCCATTCATGAAATTGAGGCATCTTCTTCCCATCAGGTCAATGCCATTTCAGAGATCAACTACAGCTTAAGCCAGGTCTCCTCCGTGGTGCAGAACAATGCGGCTACCGCAGAAGAAAGCTCCGCCTCCAGTGAGGAAATGGCCGCTCAGGCCCATATGCTGCAGCAGGAGATGGGAAAATTCAAGTTTCACAGTGAAAGCGGAATGCCGGATGGGGAAGAGGCTTTCTGCGATTTGGCGGAAAACAGCGATTCAGAGATTCCTGCCGTTTCTTATGACGGCTTTGAGAAATATTAAACCGGGGCAAACGGGAAAAACCACCCGTCTGATTTTAAAAATAAAAGCCGGGAGACCACAAATATTATCATTCATAAAAGACAGCTGTTTTGCCGTAAAAGGCAGGACAGCTGTTTTTTATGCAGTTTGGCATTATACTGTGGAAGGATTGATCCCAGGCCTATTCTATTGCGGATTTTTTGCCAATAACACAAAAGCTTTTTGACATCGGAAAAAAGAAGTCTTATACTGATGAGAAAAAGGAATTCCGGCATTTTGATAATATCAATAATGAAAAATGCCCATAGTTGCCTGATTTGGGGATTTATGTTATAATGTCCAAAGTATAATAAAGTATCATAGTGCTTAAAAAAATAGCACGATAGTTTTTGATCCTATAATTCTCTGAATATTGCACCCATAATCTTCCCAGGGTACCATGCAGTATGGCAGGGAATCATGGACTTTCGAAAACATGCCGAATATACTGCAGGCAAAACAGGAATTCAATATACGAAAGAGAAATTTAAGGAGGCACAAGTACCATGAGATACTTAAAAAACAAG
The DNA here is from genome assembly GCA_047604985.1 of Lacrimispora sp. Classification (GTDB taxonomy): domain Bacteria; phylum Bacillota; class Clostridia; order Lachnospirales; family Lachnospiraceae; genus Lacrimispora. Next base: position 5,134 of record JASGGP010000174.1, on the reverse strand, counting down.
CTTTTGCTTTTCATTTCCATGCTGCTGATTTTTACCGTTATTTTTCTGACAGGCATTTCTTCGATTCTGTATTATCAAAGTTCCACAACAGAAGCAAAAAAGAACTCTTCCTATCTTGCTGCGGCGTACCAGCAGGGAATTGACTCGGTTCTCAACATCTACCGCAGCGAAATGAGGATAACCGCTTTAAAAAGCTTTCTCACCGATGGAAAGACTTCCAGCCAGGAGCAAAAAAGCATGCTGGATGAAGAAGCGGCAGCCTCAGGCTTTGATTACATAACCATAGCGGATGGACAGGGAACCAATGACAGGGGAGATCAGATTGCGGACCAGGCATTTTTTAAGGAAGCGTTAAACGGGGCGGCCTACATTTCAGATCCCTTTTTAAATGGAGAGCAAAGGCTGACCTTTTATATTGCAGCCCCTATTGCGGATACAGGAAAGGTTCTGTATGGAGCGATTCCATACAAGACCATCAGCGACAACTTAACCAATATTAAAATCGGTGAAAGCGGCTATGCCTTTGTTGTCAATAAGAAAGGCGCCACTGTGATCCATCCTACGGAAGACAATGTGGCGAATCCCAAGGATTATTTTGAACTGGAAAAGCAGGACCCCTCTTATGCGCCTACCGCCCGGATTTTCCAGGCAATGATGGATGGGAAGACAGGAACAGGCTTCAGCTTTTATAACGGGGAACGCCGCCTGGTTGGCTATATTCCTCTTACAGGGCCGGAGGGCTGGTCGGTTGCCGTTACCACGCCCCTGACACAGGTGGAGGGAAATCTCCGCAATACCCTGATTCTGTGCGTAATCACCGGCGTTGCCCTGCTTTTCGTGTCAATCGCAATCACCGGCGTATTTTCCCGGAGAATCACCCGGCCCATTGTAGCTGCCACCCACAGGATTGAGCAGCTGGCCCAGGGAAATTTAAAGGAAGATATTGAACCGGCAGCGGGCAGGGACGAAAGCGCCCGGCTGGTTTTGGCCCTGCAAAATACCATAGAGGGACTTCGTTCCTATATAACGGATATTTCCAATGTGCTGAGCGCGGTGGCTTCCAAGGACTTAACCGTAAAGAGCACTGTCCAGTACAGCGGCGATTTTCTCCCCATTCAGTCGGCCCTGGAACAGATTCTCCAGTCCTTAAACAGCACACTCTGGAACATTGTGCAGGCCACGGACCAGGTGAGGTCCAGCTCCGCCCAGGTGGCCTTAAGCGGTCAGAATCTGGCTGAGAATTCAGCGGAACAGGCATCCACCACGGAAAGCCTTTCCAATTCCCTGGAAGCGGTAGCCCATCACATCCAGAGTAATGCGGAGCATTCCCTCACCATGAAAAACATGGCGGAAGCGGCTCTTCTGGAAACCCGGGAGGGAGACGGGGAAATGCAGAGGCTTTTGCAGTCCATGGGAAGTGTTGATACCTCTTCCAAGAAGATTCAGGGCATCATCCACATGATTGACGATATCGCTTTCCAGACCAACATTCTGGCTCTGAATGCGGCGGTGGAGGCAGCGCGGGCCGGAGAAGCGGGGAAAGGCTTTGCCGTTGTGGCTGACGAGGTACGGCAGCTGGCTTCTAAAAGCGCGGAAGCGGCTAAGCAGACCACGGATTTAATCAACAGTACGATTGAATCTGTTGCCCAGGGCAAGAAAAACACCGAGGAGACTGCCGGTGTATTCCGCAAGATCGTGGAACAGACCAGCACCATCAACGGGCTTGTGGCAAAGATATCCGAGTCCTTGAAAAAGCAGGCGGACAGCGTTTCTGAGCTGGATTCCGGAATGCAGAAGATTTCCATGGTTACACAGGCGAACTCTGCCACAGCAGAGGAAAGCGCGGCTACGGGCCAGGAGCTTTTGGGCCAGATGCAGCTGCTCAATGACCTGATCGCAGAATTTAAGATCACGAAGCAGCCTTGAAGCCGGTGGAAAAACAGGGAATCACAGGATAAGGGAAACTTTTTGAATAAAAAGATTGACAAAAAGGAAAAGGGACAGTATATTAATCATATATGTTTGTATGTTTAGTATGAATATAGAGAGGAGAGAAAGATATGAGAACGGATCACAGGCAGAGTATGGGTCAGATGATGATGTGTAGCTGCTGCTGTAGATGCTTCATGAGAAGAAATACAGCTTATTTATGTGCGCGTTTCAATATCTGATTTCCCCTTATTATCTTGCAATAGAGAGAAAATAAATGGAAAAAAGCAGGTATGTGCGCATACCTGCTTTTTTATGTTCAGGAGGATGAAGCAACCGCGCTCTGGCATCTTGATTCCATTTATAATAAGAAAGGGAGGAAAGTTATAGGATGTATCAGATAAAAGAGAAAGCGGAAGGAGGCAGAGGCCATGGATTTTGAGTTTATAAGCGCTTATGTACCTCTGTATGTAGAAGCGGCAGGCATGACGCTCCGGATATCCTTTATGGGAATTCTGCTTGCATCCCTTATCGGCCTTTTGTGCAGCCTGGTAAAGGTTTTTCACGTGCCGGTGTTAAAGAGTATTGTAAACGGCTACATAGAGGTGTCCAGAAATACGCCTCTTCTGATCCAGCTGTTCTTCTTATATTTTGGCCTTCCCAAGATCGGGATCGTCTTAAGCTCCGAAAGCTGCGCAATAACAGGCCTGGCCTTTCTGGGAGGGAGCTACATGGCGGAGGCTTTCCGCACAGGAATCGAGCAGGTGTCGCTCATACAGTCGGAATCGGGTCTGAGCCTGGGGCTTACAAGGGGCCAGGTGTTCCGGCATATCATTCTTCCCCAGGCAGTCACCACGTCGGTCCCTGTGTTCTGCGCAAATATCATATTTCTGATTAAGGAAACGTCGGTATTCAGCGCAGTAGCCCTGGCTGACTTAATGTTTGTGGCAAAGGATTTAATTGGAATTTACTATAAGACAGATGAGGCCCTTCTTATGCTGGTGGCGGCGTATTTGATCATTTTACTGCCCATATCCTTAATCTGTTCCTGGATAGAGAGGAGGGTCCGTTATGCAGAGTTTGGGAATTCGGATACTGTTTCAGGGAAATAATTTTCTAAGGCTTTGGGGCGGTTTATGGGTATCCCTGCGGATTGCGGTCATATCCATGGTTTTATCCGTGGTCCTGGGCATTCTTCTGGGCATGGTCATGACCAGCAGGAAAAAGCCGGTCCGGTTTTTCTGCCGCATCTATCTGGAAATCGTCAGGATCATGCCTCAGCTGGTACTTTTATTCCTGGTTTATTTCGGGGCGGCAAAGCATTTGAATGTAAATCTTTCCGGCGGGGCAGCGGCCATCATCGTATTCACCTTTTGGGGAACCGCGGAAATGGGAGACTTAGTCCGGAGCGCCCTTCAGTCCATCCCCCTTCATCAGTACCAGAGCGGTTTTGGCCTGGGGATGACAAGGCTTCAGGTTTACCGTTACATTATCATTCCTCAGACCATACGGCGGCTGCTTCCGTCGGTTATGAATCTTTTAACCAGAATGATCAAGACCACTTCCCTTGTGGTGCTGATCGGAGTGATTGAAGTGGTCAAGGTGGGAAAGCAGATCATCGACTCATCCAGATATACGGTTCCCGATGCGGCGCTCTGGGTGTACGGAGTTATTTTCATCATGTATTTTGCTCGTTTCCCGTTTTCCAGGGCTGCCGCTTTGCTGGATAAAAAAATAAAGGATTGAAAAGGGGATGGAAAATGAAACAGGAAGAAATTTTAAAAATAGAGAACCTTAAGAAGTCTTACGAAAGCGGTCTGCCGGTTTTAAAGGATATTTCCTTTACCCTGGAAAAGGGAGAGGTTGTGGTGATCGTAGGACTTTGGCTGCGGCAAAAGCACCTTTCTGCGATGTATCAACATGCTGGAATCCATTGATTCCGGCACCGTGCAGTTCAAGGACAGAATCATTGACAGGAGCAAGCGGGATATCTACGAGATCCGTCAGAAGATCGGCATGGTATTCCAAAGCTATGACTTGTTCCCCCATAAGACCATTATGGGAAATATATTGCTGGCGCCTTTAAAGGTGCAGAAAAGAGATAAGAAAGAGCTGGTCCAGGAAGCAGAGCAGCTTTTGGAACGGGTAGGGCTTCTGGATAAAAAGGACGCCTACCCAAGACAGCTTTCCGGCGGACAGAAGCAGAGGGTTGCCATTGTAAGAGCCCTTATCATGCACCCAGATCCTGCTTTTAGATGAGATCACCGCGGCCCTGGACCCGGAAATGGTCCGGGAGGTTCTTCAGGTGGTTCTGGAGCTGGCAAAGGACGGAATGACCATGGTAATCGTCACCCATGAAATGGAATTTGCAAAGGCAGTGGCGGACCGGGTTTTATTTATGGATCAGGGGGTGGTGGTGGAAGAAAGCGCTCCGGCGAATTTTTTACCTCTCCCCAGACAAACAGGGCAAAGCAGTTTTTAAATACGTTTCATTATGAAGCGTTATAAAATATAAAACAAAAAATTGGAGGAAACAATTATGAAAAAGAAATTATTGGGAGCATTACTGGGACTCACTGTGGCTGCAGGGCTGTTAGCAGGCTGCGGCAGCCAGGGTCAGGCAGGAAAAACTGCGGAAGGCGGAGCGTCTGCAAAGGCCAGAACCTTATCCGAGATCAAGGATGCCGGAACCATTAAAATCGGCGTATTCAGCGACAAGAACCCATTCGGATATGTGGATTCCAACGGAAAGATCCAGGGATATGATGTTTATTTTGCAAAGCGTCTGGCAAAGGATCTGTTCGGAAGCGAGGATAAGGTGGAATTCGTATATGTGGAGGCTGCCAGCCGGGTGGAATATTTAAAATCTGCCAAGGTGGATGTGATTCTTGCCAACTTTACCGTAACCGATGACAGAAAAGAACAGGTGGATTTTGCCCTTCCCTACATGAAGGTCGCTCTCGGAGTTGTTTCTCCCGATGCAGCACTTATAACCGATGTGGCCCAGTTAAAGGATAAAACTTTGATTGTGGTAAAGGGAACTACTGCAGAAACCTATTTTTCCGAAAACAATCCGGAAATCAAGCTGTTAAAGTTTGACGAGTACCAGGAAGCCTATGACGCGCTTCTGGACGGAAGAGGAGATGCTTTCTCAACGGATAATACAGAGGTTCTTGCATGGGCGCTTCAGAATAAAGGCTTTACG
>JASGGP010000173.1:0-10068 GCA_047604985.1 Lacrimispora sp. | reverse complement strand
TTTCTACTTGTAAACTCATTAATGGGTTCCTCCTTGAGATATATGTGAACCGCCAACCGACAGGGCGTTACACTTCAATTTAACATTATAACATACTCGTCCCGTAAATTCCAGTACTATTTATGATAAAATCAGCTTTTCCCTGAAAACTCCTGCATTTTCTTCACGATGTAGGGGTCCAGGGGTCGGATTTCCATTTGCGGCCTGGCAATATAATAGCCCTGGAATAAGGATACCCCGCAGTTTATGAGGAATTCCAGCTCCTCGGCAGTCCCTATCCCCTCGGCCAGCACGCATATATTGTTTTGTTTGGAAAATTCCAGAAGATTTTTTAAGATAATCTGGCGGTTGGGATCTTCCTGGATCCGCTTTACAATGCTTATGTCCACCTTCACCACATCCGGCCGCAGATGAAGCAGGATGGCCTCGCTGTTGTATCCTGTACCAAAATCGTCCAGGGCAATCTGGCCTTTCCAGGCTTTCGCCATGTCCACCTTTCGCTCCATATGACTTTGGCTTATAGGCTCTCCCTCCGTCACTTCTATGACCATCCGTTGAAGCAGACCGCCGTATTCTTCTTCCAGCTCCAGCCGTTCTTCATCGGTGATGGAGACGCTTGCAATGGAATTAATGAACAGCTTTTCTTCTTTCCCCAATAAGCCGGCCTCCTCCTCTTCCCGGATGGCCTTAAGCCCTGCAAACCAGGTAAGGGCCTCCATCTGGGGAAGCTTCGCCTGAATCCTGGCCAGATTAAGGACCTCCCTGATCCCTTTCATATTGACAAACTCCGGCCGCATCAGAAGCTCATAGCCATAGATCTTTCCTTCCCTTGTGGCAATGGGCTGAAACGCGAAACGGACCGTTCTCGTCTCAAGCATTAGGTTCAGCTCTTCGCTGCCTGCAAGCATATAGGAATTATGGGTATACTCGTTGAAATCAAATTCCCTGACAGCCCCTTTCACGCTATGCTTTACCATGTACATGGCAAAATCCGCATAATTAAAGAGAGTGTCAAAATCCCGGGCATCATCGGGATACCAGGAAAGTCCTCCTGACACGCGGACCGGAAACTTGTATCCCCCCTCCACGTCCAGGGTGAATTTCTGAATATGCACCATGAATTCCCGTACCGCCGCCCTGATTTCCTCTTTTTCTTTCCCTTTCAGATAGACCACAAATTCGTCTCCCGAATACCGGGAGATAATTCCCCCTTTTTCGGCAAAGATCCGCAGGCAGTCGGCAAACAGAACAATATAACGGTCCCCCTCATCGTGACCGTATGTGTCGTTGATATATTTTAAATTATCCAGATCCCACATGATGACAGCGGCAACGAAGTCTCTCCGCCTTAACATGGCGTTTTCCACCTGCTCCCGGAAAGCTCTCCGGTTGTAAAGCTCTGTCAGCAAATCATAATCTCTCTCCCGCTCCAGCCTTTCCTTTTCCTCTATATCCGCAGTCACATCCGTGCACACGCCCAGAACGGTTCCGCTTTCCGATTCATCCAGGATAAACTCCACCCACCGGGTTCCTTCCGGGCTTTCCAAACACTGTAGGATATGATCTCCCTTTATTTTTATTCCCGTAAGGCTCTCTCCATATTTTCCTCAAACTGCTTAAGCTTCAAATAGCAGTAAGGCTGGCTCATGGTGCCCCAGCCCAGCATCTCAAAAAGGGACCGGCTGCAGAATACCCGGTCAGTGCCTGTCTCATGCTCAAATACGCCGATGAGCACGTTGGCATGCTCTAAAATACTGGAAATCTTTGAAGAAGACCTTTCCACATCCCGGTTAAGCTGTTCAATCGTCTCCGTCAGCTCGTCGATCTCCCGGATATAAACCCGCTTTAAGACCAGTCCCAGTCCTCCGGTTTTTTCCCTCAGCTCCTTTACCAGCCCCCTGATAGGCTCCGTTATGATCCTGCCAATGACAAATGCGCCCAGCAGACTGAACACAAGAGGAACCAGCATGGAGCTTAAAAGCATGCGGCGGATGATATTATAAAAAGACAGAAGATCTTTCTGCCGCGCAATTCCGGCCAAAACCCATTCTTCCTCTCCGAAAGGGGCGTTGCTTCCGTAAATTTCCAGTTTTTTTATGCTGGCATACCATTTGGTGCCGTCGCCAGATTCCAGCTCACTGATATTTTCCACCGGGTTGTTCTTATAATCAATGCCGGGACATTCGTTAAAATACTGGCCATAGAGATAACCGGAAGAGGCAACCGGGATAATGCTGTCTGTTCCCGCCTGCCGGATGCCCAAAAGCCAGCTCTCTTCAAAGCTGCTGTTTATCTGATATTCCCCCAGAAGCTGTTCCATCTGATTTAAGGTCATTTCCAGGCCGAACACGCCTGCAATGGTCCCATCCTCCAGAATGATTGGAATAGAATGGGTGATGACCTGCATGTCCTTTGGGCTCAACCGGAAAGGTGGATTTAAATAAGCGAATTTCATGGCATCCCCTTGCCCCGCATGATTTTTCACTGCCATTTGAAAAGGCTTATTATAAAAAGCCAACCCTTCCTCCCTGCCGCTTTCAAAAAAGCCCAGCTCCCAGAAAGAGTCCAGAGGAATATTGTATAAACCTGCCGTAGAAGGCAGGCCTCTTTCCATCAGCAAGGAAGAACTGTCCTTTAAATATCCCTCTGAATTGGAATTGCGGATATAAAACCCCGCTTTCATCTCTTCAGGGCTGTTGACGGCCGCCGGTCCGTTTAAGACCAGAAAGACTCCTGTGGAATTGCTCATATGAAGAAGCTCTATGGACTTTTTTATGAGCCTGTCGGAAATTTTTTTATTTAACTCGTAATCCGTCAAAATATCTCCGGAGCGCTTTCCTTCCTCCTCCAAAACCTTCTGAATTTCAGAATTTATAAAGGTGGAATTACTCAGCACATTGATCCATTTCTGAAATGTCTCCTTTTCCAGATTGAGCCTTGCATTTTCCGTGTTCTCGCTCAATATATGAATCTCATTACTTTTTAATTTAATGGAAACGCCGCCAAACAGCAGCGTTCCCGCAATAACTGCAGCTTGTAGGACCAAAAGGACCAGCAACGGCCCCAGCAGCTGGGTGCGGATGGACCCACTTCTCTTATTTTTCATAAACTACTCTCCGACAATTGCTTCCAGCTGCTTTTTCGTGTCCTCATACCAGCTATTAAAATTTTCTTCTGTCACGAATTCCGAAACCGCGCTTTCCCTGCTGAGCCCCTGCCCCATCAGTTCCAACATCTTTTCATGATCTTCTCTGGCTTTTTGGTCCATAGCCCTTTGCAGCACGCTTCTGGCGAGGTCGCCGCCTTTAAAGGGCTTCGATGTATAAAGCCGGTATGTATTGGCAGTATCAAGGCCGATGACCAGATTCCTGGATACGCTGCTGTTTTCTCCCGCCTGCTCCAGGAACGGCTTTAACCGTTCCGGGTTTCCTGCCTCTTTCTTCACCGGCAGATAACCGGAGCCAATGGCAAATTTCATATTACGGTCAATATCTGTAAACCATTTTAAGAATACCGTTGCCGCATACTCCCGCTTTTCCTCTGACCGGAACACCATCATTCCGGCCCCCTGCTGGACTGCCACAGGAACCTTTCCCTCAAAATTGGGAAGAGGATAAAGGCTGACCTTCATGGCATAATTTGCATCCTCCAGGGTCACGGACGTGGGGACATATGCAATACCGCTGGTGGAGCCTACAAACGCCGCCAGCCGCCCCGTTTTCACATCGTCACTCCGGAATTTCCATGAGCCAAAATATCCGTTTACATATGGAACATAATAATTATCCCAAAGCTTTCTCATAGCCCCTTTGTCAAAATCCAGGACCGTTTTCCCGTCTTCCACCTGAAAGATCTCATGCCCCAGCTGCAGACTTCCGATAATCATATAATTGGCAAAGGCGTCCCTGCCAAAGAAAGCCTTTCCATCGTCCGACGTCTCTGTCTGGCCGTCAGTCCATTTATAATAGTCGCCTGCCAGACGGGTAATTCCCTCCCACGTGGAGAAAGCCTCTTCCGTAGCTCCCGTATCCATTGCAAACTTCTCCCAGTCCGTCTGATTGACCGCAAGAATTTCCGTTGATTTTGCCACTGGAAATACCTTAATGGCTCCGCTTTCGTCAAATCTGCCCTCTTCCATGTAGGCATCCACATATTCTGAAATTTCCTCAGGGGTCATATAGCGGCTTAAATCCGCCGCCAAGCCTTTCTGGTCCACCTCATAGACCTCATCCACATAGCCGGAAAAAATGTCAGGAAGCGGCTGGGAGCCGATCTTCTTTTCAATGCTGTCATTCACCTGGCTGCTGAGCTCGTCAATACTCCCCTTGTTAAACGCCTTAATGATGATCCCCTTTTCCCTGCCTTCACTTTCATTGAAGAGCTGGACCAGATCGTCAAATTCTTCTTTCTGGACACCGTTATAATAGTGCCAGATGGTAAGGGTAAGGGGATTCTTTTCCGACAGTCCATATGGATCTTTCTTATCGCATCCGGTCAGAAGACAGAAAAAAGCAGAAGCTATAACCGGCAATATCCATCGATTCCTCATAACATTCACCCGCTGTGTTACATTGATATCCGGCTGTACTGAATGGCTTCCTTAATTTTCAGTGCCTGGCTTTCATCCGTCAAAAGTCCCAGAAGTTCAAGCCCCATATCCAGTGCATAGCCCAGTCCTCTGGCCGTTGTTATATTCCCGTCGGTGACAACTCCCTGCCTGGTATATATGGCTCCGTTCAGCTTTGACTCATACCCGGGGAAGCAGGTCGCCTTTTTCCCCTCCAGAAGCCCCAGATTTCCCAAAATGCTGGGGGCCGCACAGATTGCACCGATTCTTTTATTCCCGGCACAGGCCTCCTTTAAAGCATTTAAAAGTCCTTCATGGGCATTCAGATTCTTGGTTCCCGGCATGCCCCCGGGAAGAAAGAGAAGATCGGCATCCCTTAAGTCCGCCTCTGAAAATTCAAGATCCGCCTGAATCCTTATTCCATGGGCGCTTACCACGTCCTTTTGTCCGGTCACGGAAACAAGCTTTACCTCCTGTCCGCCTCTCATCAGTACATCCACAACAGCCAGTAATTCCACTTCTTCCGATCCATCAGCAAAAAAAGCATACACTTTTCCCATATCATTGGTCCCCTTTCAAATTTTGAAATGTGCTGATTGTAGTGATTTTTATATAATCTACCAGATACCTTGTATCCACCTCTTCTTTGCCGATCATTTTAATCAGAACATCGGCAGCAGTCCGGGACTGTCCCTCGTGGTCATTTAACACGGTTCCGGCGATTTTTCCCTCCTTGATCGATTCCACGGTGTCCTCAAGGGCGTCTACCCCTACCAGGTAAATATCTTTTCCCGGCACCAGCCCTGCTTCCTCTACAGCCTCCAGAGCGCCGTCTGCCATGGCATCGTTGTTGCAGAAAATTACCTCTATTCTTTTTCCGTAAGTATTGAGAGCCGATTGGGCAAGCTTTTTGCCCTTATCCTTGTCCCAATCCCCGTTGCCGGAAAACAGCTCCTCCGTCTTCATTCCACCGTCCTCCAGGGCCTTAATGGAATATTCTGCCCGGTAGTCGCTGGCCTCGTTGCCTTCTTCCCCCATGATCATTGCATAGGAAACTACTCCGTCTCCGTTTAAATCCCCCTTATTGCCGGTTTCTAAGATAATTTCTCCCTGATAAGTGCCCGCCTGCCTGGAATCTGTTCCGATGCAGGACACAGCCATATGATTTTCTTTCCACCGGTTCTGCTCCGCCTCCTTGGGCTCACGGTTAATAAATACCAGGGGGATTCCCGCCTTGCTGCAGTCATCCGCAATCCCTCCCGCAGCCAGGACCTCCACAGGGTTTACAATAATGCCGTCGCAGCCGTCTGAAATGAATTCTTTAATCTGCTTGTCCTGTTCTTCCTGATCTCCTCCGGCGTTGCGCATGAGTACCTCCGCCTGATAGGTTTCCTCCAGATACTGCTTTAATTCCGACCTGAATACCTTCATAAAGTTATCGTCATAACGGTAGATGCTCACTCCGATTTTTGGACCGGCTGTTTCAATGTTTTCCTTGGCTTCGGTTCCGGCAGGCTTATTCTCCCCGCTTTCCTCGGCCTTTCCCGATCCGGCGCAGCCCTGGGCCAGCAAAACAGCTCCAATTATTAGAAAAAATGCAAATATCCGTTTATTTAACCACATCATGCCCTTGTTCTCCTGAAATCAACTGAAATTAATATTATTGCTGTCCGGCCATGTCATTCATAATTTGGCGGATAAAACATACTTTTGAAAATCCATGTACTGGCCGCCAAATTATTCATGCCGGGCGTTCCGCCCTATAGAAATATTTGTAGGATTTAAGCCTGGCGAGCAAGCTCGCCATACTTAAATTCTACAAATATTTCTGCATGGCTGAATAATAACATCATATTATCACGTTTCCCTGATTTTTGCCAGTATCTTCTACTTTTTATGCAGTTGTGGTATACTAACGTCAAAGCAGCAAATACAAGCACGGAGGAACTGTCCATGGAAATAGAACGCAAATATTTAATCTCTGATCCGCCGGCGGATTACGCTTCCTATCCCTTCCATCTCATTGAACAGGGATATCTGGCAACCGATCCGGTGGTCCGGGTCAGAAAAGAGGACGATACCTATTATCTGACCTATAAGGCAAAGGGTCTCATGGTCCGGGAGGAATACAATCTTCCCCTGACTGCGGACTCCTATGCACATCTGCTCCAAAAGGCGGATGGCCATATCCTGACGAAAAAGAGGTATCTCATTCCCCTGGAAGGCTCAGATCATCTGACCATTGAGCTGGATGTCTTTGAAGGGAGATTTAAAGGGCTGATGCTTGCTGAAGTGGAATTTCCCAGCAAAGAGGAGGCGGAAAGCTTTACTGCGCCTGCCTGGTTCGGGAGAGACGTAACCTTTTCAGGAGAATACCAGAACAGCAAGCTGAGCAGGCAGCCGTAACAATATGTACCTTATGCTGTAAAAGAACCGGTGGAAAGGCCTGACAGCCTTCCCCGGTTCTTCTGCATGATGTCCATAATAAGCTTATTTTTTTGCAATATACTTTCTGATATCCAGGGCAATAGCCACTACGATAACGATACCCTGTGCGATATACTGATAGTTGGTGTCCACTCCAAGATACTGAAGGCAGGTCTTTAAAATCTCAAAAACCAGAACGCCGATGAGAACTCCGGATACCTTACCGATACCGCCGTTTACGGAAACACCGCCGATGGTACATGCAGCAATGGCTTCCAGCTCCCAGCCCATTCCCATGTTTACAGAGGAACCGCCGGATTTTGCGCCTACCAGGAATCCGCCTAATGCGTAAAGGGCTGCTGCTGTTACATAAATGATGATCTTGGTCTTCTTTGTATTAACGCCGGAAACCTCTGCTGCCTGCTCGTTTCCGCCGATGGCGTACATATATTTGCCGTGAGGGGTCTTATTGTAAACGAACCAGATCACAAGACCGATTGCAAGGGCGATCAAGAATAAGTAAGGAATGACTCCCAGGAATCTCCCCTTTGCCACCTCTGTATAAGCCGCACGGTAGCCGCCGATTGGTGTTGCATTGGTATAAACAAGGCAGACGCCGTAAACGATCAGCTGCATGCCCAGAGTTCCGATGAAAGCGGGAACCTGAAGGAATGAAACCACCATACCGTTGATCAGGCCGAAGATGGCACAGACTGCGATACAGATTAAAAGCACTACAAATACCCACCAGATCCCGAAATCAGGAAGATTGGGGAAAAACTTTCCGCTGTAGCCCGGCTTCTGAAGCAAAGTACCTGCAATGCAGGCGGCAAGGCCGACCATACGTCCGGCGGAAAGGTCCGTACCTCTTGTAATAAGACAGCCGGATACGCCGCAGGCGATGATGAAACGGGGTGCTACGTTCAAAGCAATATTTTTTAAGTTATCAAAGGAACCAAATGAAGGCTGTTTAATTGCAGTAAAGATAGCCAACAGGATGAGAACCACAATGATTCCATTATTAATAAGAAAATCTTTTACATTAATCTTCTTAGTCGTCATGACTTAACCTCCTCTGTGGAATTTTCTGGTATTTTATGGTTTAAATCGAATTTTGTAGCAAATGCCATGATCTTCTCCTGTGTTGCCTCTTCATCCTCTACTTCTCCGGTAATACGCCCGTTGCACATGACGATAATGCGGTTTGACATACCGATCAGTTCCGGCATTTCGGAAGAAATCATGATAATCGATTTTCCCTGCTTAACGAGGTCGATCATGATCTGGTAAATCTCGTATTTTGCGCCGACATCGATACCTCTGGTCGGCTCATCCATAATCAGAATGTCCGGATTATTGGCCAGCCATCTGGCAATGATCACCTTCTGCTGGTTTCCTCCTGACAGGGACTGAATCGTGGTTTTGTCGCTGGGGGTCTTGATGCTTAACTTGGCAATGCTGTCCTTTACGACTTCCCCTACCTTTTTGCTGTTGATTGTTCCGGCTTTTACATAATTGCGGTAGGAAGCGATGGCCGTATTATCCGCAATGCTTAAGCAGCCGAAGATGCCGGTCCCTCGTCTGTCCTCCGTAATCATTCCCACAGAATCGTTAATGGCATCCTGGGGCCGTCTTATGGCCGCTTTCTTTCCAAGAACCTCAATCTCTCCGCCAACGATCTGGCGCATTCCGAAGATAGCCTCCATAAGCTCCGTTCTCTGAGCGCCTACCAGGCCTCCAAAGCCCAGAATTTCTCCCCGCTTTAATTCAAAGGAACAGTCCTGGAATGAGCGTTCATGGATGCTGCTGACGTGGCTTACCTTTAAAACAGTTTCATCTGTCCGGTAATCGTCCTTGGGCGGGTACACATTGCTCAGTTCCCGGCCTACCATTCGTTTTACGATATCATCGTCAGAGATGTCTTTTACCTCCCAGGATCCCACATAGGTTCCATCACGCATGATGGTAATATCATCTGCGATCTGACGGATCTCAGCCATCTTATGGCTGATATATATCATAGAAACACCGCGGGACTTTAAATCCCTGATAATGCGGAACAGTGCCTCTACCTCATTATCAGTCAGCGACGATGTCGGCTCGTCAAGAATAACCAGTTTTGCATTCTGGCTTACCGCTTTTGCAATTTCCACTGACTGCATTTGTCCTATTGATAATGTCCCAAGCTTTGCCTTGGGATTAAAGCTCATTTTAACATCCTTTAACCATTTTTCAGCTTCTGAATTCATGGTCTTGTGATCTATAATTTTTAAGGGTCCGATCTTCACCAGCGGATATCTGCCTAAGTACATGTTTTCCGCAATAGAACGCGCCGGTACCGGCTGCAATTCCTGATGTACCATTGCCAGTCCTTTATGAAGAGCGTCATCCGGATTTGCTATGGAGACCGGAGATCCGTCTATAAAGACTTCACCTTCATCCATTTTATAAATGCCGAAAAGGCATTTCATAAGGGTCGACTTGCCTGCTCCGTTCTCTCCCATCAGGGCGTGAACGGTACCGGGACGTACTTTCAAGTTGATTTTATCAAGCGCTTTGACGCCGGGGAAGGATTTGCTGACCCCAACCATTTCCAGTCTGTATTGCTCTGCCATCCCGTTTCTCCTTTCCTATTTCCTATTTCCTATTCCTGAAAAATTCCTCAAAAATCGGGTGTGCCTTACCGACACACCCGCTTTTAACCGGCTGCTGGAAATTATTTTAACTTGTCAAGAATTTCCTGTGCATTTGCCTTTGTAACTTTAATATAGTCTACCATGTTAACATTATCAACAGCTTCGCCCTGTAAGAACTTAATAGCCAGATCGCTTGCTGTACGAGCCTGTGATAAGTGATCGTTGAATACGGTACCTGTCTGCTTGTCGTCAAGTACGTTCTGAACTGCTTCTGTTAAGGCGTCAACACCCTCTAAATAGATGTCTTTATTTACGGTACGTCCTGCTGCTTCGATTGCCTGTAATGCACCAAGTGCCATAGCATCGTTGTTGCAGAAGATAACTTCGACCTGGTCGCCGTACTGTGTTAAAGCGTCCTGTGCGATCTGCTGAGCTTTT
>JASGGP010000172.1:0-10087 GCA_047604985.1 Lacrimispora sp. | reverse complement strand
CGGAATAGCTCAGTTGGCCAGAGCACACGGTTCATACCCGTGGTGTCGAGAGTTCGAATCTCCCTTCCGCTACTAAAAAACCTTGTAATCGACAATTACAAGGTCTTTTTATGTACCGGGATATTCCGCTGATGTCATTTTCCATTTTCTTATATTCATTTTTCTTATTTTATGGTATACTTATAAACAGTAAAAAGCGGAGGGATTCCATGTATTATTTTATTGTAAACCCGAACTCACGCTGTGGACGGGGAAGACACGTGTGGAAAAAACTGGAAGAAACGCTGAAAACATGTGGTGTGGAGTACCAGGCCTTTCTCACGGAGAAGCCCGGAGATGCGACAGCATTTGCAAGAGACCTGACGGAAGGCTGCAAAAATTCAACAATAATCATTGCTGTAGGCGGTGACGGAACGGTCAATGAAATTCTGGATGGCCTTTCTTTTTGCGGCTCAGTTACCTTGGGGTATATTCCCGCCGGTTCAGGCAATGATCTGGCAAGAAGCTTAAAGCTTCCGAAAAATCCCATCAAGTGTTTGAAGAAGATCCTGCATCCAAAATATTACAAGCTCATGGATTACGGAGTGCTGTCCTACGGCGAGGGAGAAATATTCCACCGGCGTTTTATGGTCAGTGCAGGGATCGGAATGGATGCGGCAGTCTGTCACAACATCCTTCATTCCAAATCCAAGGGCTTTTTGAATAAGCTTCATATGGGAAAGGCGGTCTATCTTCTTGTGGGAGTGAAGCAGCTGGCTTTGGCGAAGCCATCGAAAGGATATATTCTCTTAAACGGAGTTCAGAAAGTGGAGTTCAACCATGCCTATTTCATTTCCGTCCATATCCATCCTTATGAAGGAGGGGGCTTTAAATTTGCTCCGGATGCCAGCTTTGAAGATGGAAAGCTGTCTGTCTGCATCATGAACAGCAGACGGAAACGGAAGCTGGTGCCTTTGCTTTTGGCATCCCTTATGGGCAGGAAATCCTCAGTTGGAGGAACCAGGTCCTATACCTGCGAGGAGGCTATGATCCACATGGACAGCCCTATGGCAGTCCACGTAGACGGAGAAAGCTGTTTTTGCCAAAGCAATGTGGAGATTCAGTGCATTGGCAGGAAATTGCGTATGATTGTTTAAAAAGGGTGTATAGAATATATATTGTAATAGAAGAAAGGAAGAAGGGTGAAAGGAAAACATTTTACCCATACCTGTTTGTGCTGTAAAAGGCTGCAGAATGGAGGAAATTATGAGAATCGGACAGGGATATGATGTTCATAAATTAGCAGAAGGAAGAGACTTGATACTGGGAGGCGTAAAGATTCCTTATGAAAAGGGGCTTTTGGGCCATTCTGATGCAGATGTTCTGGTCCATGCGGTCATGGATGCGCTTTTAGGCGCGGCCGCTTTGGGAGATATCGGAGAGCATTTTCCGGATACAGATCCCCAGTATAAGGGAATATCCAGCATAGAGCTTTTAAAGCAGGTGGCCGGACTTTTGGAAGAAAAGGGATATGTGGTGGAAAACATTGACGCCACAATTATTGCCCAGAGGCCCAAGCTTTTGTCCTATCGTCCCCAGATGAGGGAAAATATTGCAGACGCCTTAAATCTTTCCGTGGATAAGGTGAGTGTAAAGGCCACCACAGAAGAAGGCCTTGGCTTTACGGGAGCAGGAGAGGGAATTTCCTCTCAGGCAATCGTTTTGCTGACCTCGGTTGAGGATTACTGCTATGACGACAGGACCATGCCGTCCGGCTGCGGAGGCTGCTGCGGAGGCTGCACGAGATAGCAGCAGAGAATAACAGGATAGACGAAAGGGAGATAATATGAAGATTTTTAATACTTTATCCAGACAGAAAGAATACTTTGTGCCCCTGGAGCCTGGAAAGGTAAAGATGTCTTGCGGGCCCACGGTGTATAATTTTATCCACATAGGGAATGCAAGACCGATCATCGTCTTTGACACGGTCAGAAGATATTTTGAATATAAGGGCTATGAGGTTAACTTTGTTTCCAATTTTACCGATGTAGATGATAAGATCATAAAAAAGGCTATCGAAGAAGGGGTAGATGCAGACGTCATTTCCAAGCGCTACATTGAAGAGTGCAAAAAGGATATGGAGGCCATGAACGTCAAGCTCGCCACAAAGAATCCCCTGGCAACAGAGGAAATCTGCGGCATGCTGGATATGATCAAGGAGCTGATCGCTTCCGGCCACGCCTATGAGGCAGCCGACGGAACCGTTTATTTCCGGACAAAATCCTTTGAAGGCTATGGAAAGCTCTCCCATAAAAATCTGGAGGATCTTCAGTCAGGCTTTAGGGAGATCAAGGTAACCGGAGAGGAAGGAAAGGAAGACCCTGCCGATTTCGTGCTCTGGAAGCCGAAAAAGGAAGGAGAGCCTTACTGGGAGTCTCCATGGAGCGAGGGCAGGCCTGGCTGGCACATTGAATGCTCCGTCATGTCAAAGAAATATTTAGGCGACCAGATCGACATCCACGCAGGCGGAGAGGACTTGATTTTCCCTCATCATGAAAATGAAATCGCCCAGAGCGAGGCTGCTAACGGAAAAGAGTTTGCAAAGTACTGGATGCACAATGGATTTTTAAATATTGACAATAGAAAGATGTCTAAATCCCTGGGCAATTTCTTCACCGTAAGGGAAATCAGCGAGAAATACGACTTGCAGGTCCTGCGCTTTTTCATGCTGAGCGCCCATTACAGAAGCCCCTTAAATTTCAGTGCCGACTTGATGGAATCATCAAAGAATGGTCTGGAAAGAATTCTGACGGCTGTGGATAAGCTGAAGGACTTAGAGATCTCCGCGAAGTCAGGAGATTTCCGGGAAGAGGATAAGGCAGCTGTGGATGGTCTTGTTTCCAAATTTGAGGCCGCCATGGATGATGATTTTAACACGGCTGATGCCATTTCAGCGGTTTTTGAACTGGTAAAATTAAGCAATTCCACCGCAGATGAGAACAGCTCCAAGGAATACGTGGTTTATTTAAAGGAAACCATTGATAAGCTTTGCGGCGTTTTAGGCATTATTACGGAAAAGGAAGCGGAAATCCTGGATGAAGAGATTGAAGCCATGATTGAAGCCAGGCAGCAGGCCAGAAAAGACAAAAATTTTGGGCTGGCCGACGAGATCCGCGGAAAGCTTCTGGAAAAGGGCATTGTGCTGGAGGACACCAGGGAAGGTGTAAAATGGAAGAGAATTTAACAGAATTTTTCAAGAAGACCCTTAAGGAAGTGGATGAAACAGCTATTTCCCTCTGGCTCTGGCTTATATGGGATGCGGTCTACGAAGTGATGGTGCGGACCAAGGTGATGAACCATGGAAGCACCCAGGTGAACAACATGCACAAAAAGAGCGCCAAGCTGGTCAACGCCGGAACCCAGGCAGAGATCATCCGAAAGCTTCTTGAGGATGAGGAACTGACTCCCGAGGAAACTGCTGTTTATAAGCGGGGGCGCAATTCCAAATCCGCCACTACGGCGAAGCACGCCACGGTAGCCGACTACCGGACGGCTACAGGCTTTGAGGCGCTGTGCGGCTACTTATATTTAACAGACAGCTTAAACCGCCTGACAGTGCTGGTCAGCAAAGGACTTGAAAAGATAGGAGAACTGAATGATTGAGGAATTTACAATAGAGGGAAGAAATGCAGTACTGGAAGCATTTCGTTCCGGGAAGACCATTGATAAGCTGTATGTACAGAAAGGTGTTTCCGATGGTCCAATCCAGTCCATTGTCCGGGAAGCAAAAAAGACGGACACCATTATTAATTTTGTGGAGAGAGAGCGGCTGGACCAGATGTCTGAGGAAGGGCATCACCAGGGCGTCATCGCTCATGCTGCGGCTTATGAATATGCGGAAGTGGAGGATATGCTGAAAGCGGCAGAAGAAAAGGGAGAACCGCCTTTTCTCTTCCTTTTAGACGGAATCGAAGATCCCCATAACTTAGGGGCCATCATCCGTACCGCCAATCTGGCAGGCGCCCACGGCGTCATTATCCCCAAACGCCGGGCGGTAGGACTTACAGCTACGGTGGCAAAGACTTCTGCCGGCGCCTTAAATTATACGCCTGTGGCAAAGGTCACCAATTTAACGGCCACCATGGAGGAACTGAAAGAAAAAGGCATGTGGTTCGTCTGTGCGGATATGGGCGGGGAAGTGATGTACCGCATAAATCTAAAAGGGCCTATAGGCCTTGTGATCGGCAGCGAGGGAAGCGGTGTCAGCCGGCTTCTGAAAGAAAAATGTGACATGGTGGCATCCATCCCCATGAAAGGTGACATTGATTCTCTCAATGCATCTGTGGCGGTAGGGGTGCTGGCCTATGAGATTGTAAGACAGCGTTTGCAATAACAGATGAGGAGATGATAATATGAAGAAAAAAAACAGTGCGGTTATGGCAGCTGCCTGTGCAGCCATATTGTTCTCGATAGAAGGCTGCGCATCAAATGCCAAAACAACTGTGACCTCCGCAGCAGAGGAGAGCATTGAATGGAAAACAGTGGTGAGCATTGAGAATCAGGCAGTGCCTCTGTATTCAAAGCCGGCGGGAAGCGCGGTGAAGGTGCCTCAGGCTCCGGGAACCGTCACATTCGTCAACGGCGCTGTAAATCTGGATGCCTCCAATGCGAACCATGGCTATGTGATGGTTCAGTATACCGGCAGCGCCTCTAAAATAAAGGTGCAGGTCATAAAGAGCGGCGGGGAGACCTATAACTATGATTTGAATGCCAGGTCTTCCTACGAAGTATTTCCTCTGACAGAAGGAAACGGAAAGTACACCATCCGGGTTCTGGAGCAGGTTCAGGGGACACAGTACGCCGTAAAGTCCAGCAATGATATTAATGTGGCTCTTGCGGATCAATTTGAGCCTTTCCTTTACCCGAACCAGTATGTGAACTTTTCTGCGGGAAGCGAGGTAGTAAAGAAGGGGGCGGAAGTAGCGGCTCCTGCCGCTGACGCTCTGGGCGTGGAGACCAATGAATATAATTACGTTGTGGGTAATTTCACCTATGATACGGCTCTGGCCAACTCGGTCCAGGCCGGCTATCTGCCGAATGTGGATCAGGTGCTGGCTAAAAAGTCGGGCATCTGCTTTGATTATGCCGCCGTCATGACGGCAATGCTCCGGTCACAGAACATTCCCACAAAGCTTGTGGTTGGCTACACAGGAAGTCTTTATCACGCCTGGGTGAACGTCTATATTGACGGCCAGGGCTGGGTGGATAACATCATTTACTTTGATGGAACAGACTGGAAGCTTATGGACCCCACCTTTGCTTCATCGGGAGGAAATGATCCGACCATTAAGGAATATATTCAGAACAGTTCCAATTATAAGGCAAAATATACATACTGATACAAAAGAACTTTATGTGATAAAGGAGTAACTACAGATGATAAAGGGAGCGAAAAAACAGTATTCCGCCAGGGAACTTTCCGCTTTCTGTCTCCAGATATCCATTCTTCTCCATGCAGCGATCCCTCTTGATGAGGGATTGTCTGTTATGGCGGAGGATGCGGAGGGAGAGGAAGAGAGGAAAAGGCTTCTGCAGATGGCGGAGGAGGCAGAGCTCGGCAGTCCTTTCTCAACCGTGCTGGAAAGCATAGGAGGATATCCCTCTTATGTGGTCCGTATGGCAAAGCTGGGGGAGGAAACCGGAACCCTGGATCAGATTATGGGATCTCTGGCAGAATATTATGAAAAAGAGCATATTCTCATGAAAAACATAAAGAACGCAGTTACCTATCCGGTCATCATGATCTTTATGCTGCTGACGGTATTGTTTGTTCTGTTCACAAAGGTCATGCCCATATTTGAGAATGTATATCAGCAGCTGGGGGCGGAGATGTCTCCTGTTTCCATTGCGGCTACAAGGCTTGGAGGCCTGTTCTGCGCCGGGGCCCTGATCCTTGGGCTGGTTCTGGGACTTGTGATTCTGGTGGTGTGGCTCTTTGGCAGACAGGGGAAGAAAGTCCATGTTATGGAGGTTTTAACTCGCTGGATCAAGAGAAGAAGCCGCATCGCTCTTGCCGTTGCAAACCGCCGGTTTACCTCTGTGCTGGCTTTAACGCTCCACAGCGGCCTGGACCTTGCAAAGGGGATGGAGCTGGCGGCAGAGCTGGTGGAAAACCAGGCAGTGGAAGAAAAAATAAGAGCCTGCGGAGAGGAACTGGGGGCAGGAATGGATTATTATTCCGCCATGAAGAATACAGGCCTGTTTAAGGGCTTTTACGTCCAGATGATAAAGGTGGGTGCCAGAAGCGGCCGCCTGGACACCATGATGGAGCAGGTTTCCAAAAACTATGAGGAAGAGGCCGATACGGCCATCGGCCATATGGTCAGCCGGTTTGAACCTACGGTGGTGGCTGTCCTGGCTGTGGCGGTAGGGCTTATACTGCTGTCCGTCATGCTTCCTCTGATCGGCGTTTTGTCGGCCATAGGATAAGGGGGGAGACTGAATGAAAAAAAGACAGCAGTCTCCGAAACAGCTATTGGGCTATGCAGCGTCCCTGGCGGCATTTCTCTGTGTGATCGTCCTTTTCGTATCAGGGACCTTTATGTTTTCAAAAAAAACCGATGCAAGGGGGGCCGAGGCTCTGCGTGATGCAATACGCAGGGCGTCGGTCCAGTGCTATGCCATTGAAGGAAGATATCCCCCTAATGTGGAGTATCTGGAAGAAAATTACGGGATACAGATTGACAGAAAACGGTATGATGTGTTTTACAGCGGCTTCGCTTCCAACTTCATGCCTGATATTACGGTCAATCCCCATGAGCAGTAAGGGAGGCAGGATATGAGGGGAAATGAGATCAGGCAGGGCGGCGTAGCCGGTGTTCTGTTTACCATTCTGCTGTTTCTTGTGTTTGTGCTCTGCGCCCTGTTTTCTGTCTTAATCGGCGGCAGGGTTTATGAGAATATCAATGCCAGAACAGAGAACACCTACCGGGGAGACGTGGTTTAAGCTATATCGCCAACAAGGTGAGACAGGGAGATGAGGCGGGAAGCGTATCCCTGACGGAAATGGATGGGGTTCCCGTCCTTAAGCTGGAGCAGAAGATTCAGGATGCGGTTTATTTAACGGAAATCTACTATCAGGACGGAAAGCTTTGGGAGCTGTTTACCGATGCGGAAAGCGGACTGGGCGTTGGAGACGGAAATGAGATTTTGGAATGCAGTCCGGTTTCCATGGAAGTGGACGGCAATCTTCTTTACATAAAAACAGAAGGCCAGGGCAGCCTCCGGCTTTCCTTAAGAAGCGGAGGTTCGGTCAATGAATAGAAAACAGCATTCAGGCATGTTCCTGATGGAGATGATCGTGGTCATCCTGTTCTTTATCCTGTGTGCGGCCATTTGTATCGAAACCTTTGTGAAGGCCGATTCCATGAGCCGGAAAGCGGTGGATTTAAACCGCAGCGTGCAGGTGGCCCAAACCGTGGCCGAGGTATGGAAGTCGGAGGGAAAGGAAGGCTTACAGAAACGGTTAAAGGCAGCCGTGTCAGGAGATGGGGATGAGGCTTCTGAAATGTGGTTTGATGCCCAGGGGGAACCCTGTGAAGCGGAAGCGGCTGTTTTTAAGGCGGAGGCAGAGCCGGGACCCAAAGATATGATAAAAGTGATTGTAAGCCAGGGAGGGAAAGAGATATATGCCCTTGAGGCCGCCGGGCATGAGGCGGCCCGGTGACGGAGGTGGAGTATGGCGAAAAATGAAACAGGAAACAGAATGACCATCGGCAGTCCTTCCCTTATTTTAATCTTTATTCTCATGTGCCTTGTGACCTTTGGAATGCTTTCCTTAAGCACTGCCAAAAGCGAATGGAATTTAGCGGAGCGCAATGCAGGAGCGGTGACGGAATACTACCGGGCGGACAGCCTTGGGGAGGATTTTTACCGTATGGTTGCAGAAAAGGTGTCTGCAGTCCGGGCACAGACCTCGGATCCTGACCTTTGCAGCCGGCTGCTGGAGAAAGAGCTGGGGGAATACTACCGGCCGGAGGAGGGGACTGTGGTCATGAAAATCGATATGGAAAGAGCCCAGGCCCTTTTCCTTGAGCTGGTGCCTCAGTTCACAGGGGAAGAGGCAGTGACCGTTTCCCAGTGGAAGGTGATCCACACAGAAGATTTTGAAATTGATAATTCCATGCCGGTATGGAACGGAGGAACAACATGAATTTAGTTCAAATGCTGAGCTCTGCGGTGGCCCTGAAAGCATCTGATATTTTTCTGGTGCCCGGCATGCCGTTTTCTTATAAAATAGGAAGCAGAATTGAATCCCAGGATGAGGAAAGGCTGCTTCCCGCCCATATGGAATCATTGATCCCTGAGCTTTACCAGCTGGCAGGGAACAGGAGCATGGAGAAGGTAAATGAGCATGGGGATGATGATTTTTCCTTTGCCCTTCCTGGCTTCTGCAGGTTCCGCACCAGCGTATTCCGCCAGAGGGGGACTCTGGCGGCCGTGATCCGGGTGGTGACCTTTGAGCTGCCGGACTATAAGGAGCTTCATATTCCGGAGACCGTAATGGAGGTGGCCAGGATGACCAAGGGCTTTGCTCTGGTGACCGGCCCAGCCGGCAGCGGAAAGAGCACCACCCTGGCGTGTATCATTGATAAAATAAACAATACCCGCAATGCCCACGTCATTACCCTGGAGGACCCTTTGGAGTATCTTCATCGCCATAAGATGAGTGTGGTAACCCAGAGAGAGGTTCCGACAGATACGGACAGCTACGTGACCGGCCTGCGTTCAGCCCTTCGCCAGGCGCCGGATGTGATTCTGCTGGGGGAAATGAGAGATTATGAGACCATACGGATTGCAATGACTGCGGCGGAGACCGGTCATCTGGTCATATCCACCCTTCATACGGTGGGAGCGGCCAATACCATTGACCGGATCATTGATAATTTCCCGCCTAATCAGCAGCAGCAGATCCGGATGCAGCTTTCCATGGTGGTCCAGGCCGTGATCTCCCAGCAGCTGATTCCCACAGTGGACGGCGGCGTTTATCCAGCCTTTGAAATCATGTTTTTCAACAATGCCATCCGGAACATGATCCGTGAATCCAAGACCCATCAGATTGATTCGGTTATTGCCACGGGGCAGGCGGAGGGCATGATCTCCATGGATGCAAGCCTTTTAAATCTGTACAGGGAAGGGCGGATAACCAAAGAAAATGCAGTTATTTACAGCAGCAACAGCGAATTGATGATGAAAAAGATCGACCGGATGGCATAGATGCGTATAGATTATAACTCAGAAAGATACACTATCTGTAATAATGGCAGGAGGGCGGCTGGAATATGAGGACAGATAAAAGAAAAGTTGCGTTAGTGGGTACTGGAATGGTTGGGATGAGCTATGCTTATTCCATGCTGAACCAGGGTGGCTGTGATGAAATGGTTCTGATTGACATTAACAGGAAAAGGGCGGAGGGAGAAGCCATGGACTTAAATCATGGCCTTGCCTTTTCCGGCTCCCACATGAAAATTTACGCAGGGGAATACAGAGACTGCTCGGATGCGGACATCGTGGTGATCTGTGCCGGAGTGGCGCAAAAACAGGGAGAGACGAGGCTTGACTTATTAAGGCGCAATGCTTCCGTCTTTCAGTCTATTGTTCAGCCTGTAACAGAATCCGGTTTTAATGGAATATTTCTGGTTGCAACCAATCCCGTGGACATTATGACCAGAATCACCTACTCTCTTTCGGGCTTTAATCCAAAGCGTGTTTTAGGAAGCGGTACTGCTCTGGATACGGCAAGACTCCGGTATCTGCTGGGGGAATCCCTGCGGGTGGATCCGAGAAATGTCCATGCCTATGTCATGGGCGAGCATGGGGACAGCGAGTTTGTGCCCTGGAGTCAGGCCATGGTCGCCACGAAAACCATTCTTTCTCTCTGCGGAGGCGGCGGGGAAGAGGACATGGTGTGCCGGGAGGAGTTAAAGCGGATCGAGGAAGAAGTCAGGGGAGCCGCTTATCGGATTATTGAAGCCAAACAGGCTACCTATTACGGCATCGGCATGGCTCTTACCAGAATTACCAAGGCCATTCTGGGCGATGAGAACAG
>JASGGP010000171.1:0-10090 GCA_047604985.1 Lacrimispora sp. | reverse complement strand
CCTTATATTCATATTTTTTTAGCCGGCTATTTTGTATCCTTAGTTTAGCATAGTCCTTTTGATTCTGTAAGATACTCAAATCTACACTTTCAGGCTCATTTCTATCATTTTCCTCATAGGGGATTGAAAAACGTATATAATATGGATACAATATAGGCCCAGGAGGTGACCTAATATGAAAAAACGCCAGAGCTTTCAAAACCGGTTTTTAGCTCTGTTTCTCGTCAGCACTGTTTTACCCATTATCATCATGGCAACCATACTCGCCTTTTACTTTCAGAACAGGATTTACAGGAACAATGAAAAATACTTTTCAACCTCCCTTTATTCCATCTCAACCAATTTAAGCACCTATGTGTCCGACTTGAAAAGGCTGGCCCTGACCCCTTATATTTACGATGACATCCTGAACTTTTTTGCAGCCGTTGATAACGGAAAATACACAAAAGACGGTTCTTTGGACTACCGGATCGAGCGTCACCGGCAAAATTATACCACGTCCATACAGCGCATTTTAAACACTGCAAGAGAGGATATCCTGGCAGTTTCTTTCATGCCTGTGAACCCGGACAACCACATCATGGTCACCGCAACAAAAAACAGCGACTTAATCAATACCACAGACTATCCTTATGAGCTTCAGCCCTGGTATCAGCAGGTTTTAAATACAACCGAGCCGTATTACTTTATGGTTTCCCAGTCTCCCCCTTACATCCGCTCTGAGACAACGGTCATCTCCGCCCTTCATACGGTCCGCAACGTGTACACCAAGCGGAAGCTGGGCGTCATCCGGATCGATGCCTCCGACAAGATCATCAAGGATATTTTCAGCAGCGTAAGCCTAAGTGAAAATTCAGGCTTTGTCATTGCGGGCCAGGACGGGACCCCTGTTTACCAGGTGGGAAAGGTGGAGGAAAGCGTCATTAAAAAGCTTCCATCCGCGGAAAATACCATAGAGACGGACTCCGATACTTACCGCCTGTACAAAAGCGATATTTCCGGAATGCCCTGGCAGCTCATTTTTGTCTCCTCCCAAAATGATATTTTTAAGGAGGTATCCATTGTCTGGAGCCTGGCTGCGGTTTTAAGCCTTTCCTCCATTCTGGCCGCATTCTCAATCTTCCGCTCCAACTCAAAAAAGACCGCCCTGGCCTTAAATTCAATTTTAAATACCATGAAAAAGGTGGCACGGGGAGACTTGGAGGCTTCTGTTCCTGACAGAGACCTTTTGCAGAACGATTCCTTTAACACAGAAGAATTGTCCCTGATTGCGGAGAATTTAAACGAGATGATCCAGAAGCTGCAGCTTTACATTGACCGGTCCTATAAATATGAGATCGACCGGCAGGAGGCGGAATACAGGGCCCTTCAAAGCCAGGTCAACCCCCATTTTCTCTACAATACCTTAAACTGCTTCCTGTCCATGAACCGGATCGGAATGAAAAAGGAGCTGGAGGACAGCATTATCCAGCTGACCCGGATCTTCCGCTATACCTGCAGCAATGCCAAGCTGACCACCGTACAGGAAGAATTTGAATTCTGCATCCAATACTGCAACCTTCTTAAAATACGCTATGATGAGCGCCTGACCTTTACAAGCTCCATGGAGGAAGAGGCAAAAAATATTTCTATTCCAAGGCTTCTCATCCAGCCCCTTGTGGAAAATGCCTTAAAGCATGGGATGGAGGGCGAAGGCATTTCCATCACCATATCCATTTCCGCCTTCATTAAGAATCAGACCCTGATTTTAGAAACCCAGAATAACGGGATTCCGATTAACATTCAAGAGGTGTATTCCGACGGAAAGGTTGGCATAAGAAATGTGGAGAACCGCATAAAGATCTTCCACCCCCATGCTTCCTTTGAAATAAAGCTTACCGGAGATATTACCTCCATAACAATCAAGATACCCCTGGAAGGAGAAACCCCTGCATGAAAATTCTTTTAGCTGATGATGAACGCCTCATCCGCCTTGGATTAAAAAGCATGATTGAAGAGCTTTACCCCAACATGCACCAGTTTTTTGAAGCGGAAAACGGAGAAAAGCTTTTAAAGCAACTGGAAAAAGATACGCCGGACCTGATTTTTCTGGACATCCACATGCCGATGCTCACCGGGCTCCAGGCATTTTCCCGGTTTCATGAGCAGAAAATTCCGGTGGTCATGCTGACCGGATACGCAGAATTTTCCTATGCCCAGGAAGCCTTAAGGCTGGGAGCCCTTGACTATCTCTTAAAGCCCGCCAGCCTTGAAGAGGTGAAAGCCACCATGGAAAAGGCAGCCGGCCTTTTCGGAGAGCGGGAGCTCATACTGAAAAAGGATTATGAGCTGGAATTTGAAAAAATCCTTGACCTTCATACCTCCATCCGGTTTTTACAAGTTCCCAGATACGTTCTTCCCCCTTACACAGCGGTTCTCTTTTATGTGGATCATTATCATAAGGAAGCCTTTAAAAATGATCTGGATGAGTTACATGCCATGGTCTCTTCCATCTCCTCCTGTCACGGCGCCCGGTTTACATTTACATTTTTACCTACAGGAGAAATTTGTTATCTCACCAGCACGGTAATCCCTTCCGGGGAGTTTCAGTCAGGACTGGCTAAGTTTCACCAGACCAGCGGATGTGTGGCAACCGGATTCCATATTTCCGCCGGAGATCTTCCGGAACTGTTTGCCCAGTTCGAGTCTGTTCAAAGGGAGGAAAGCCTGCGCCTTTGCGTCGGCCTTGGATCGGTCTTATCAGAGAAAGAACGGCAGTCCTTCTCTCCGCTCCTGCCTTTTTCCGATTTGCTGGAAAAGCTTTTGATGGCCCGCCAGGCGGATGATGTTATGGGCTTTCAGAATCTCCTTCAGACCCTTTCCCTTTTTCCCGATGACAAAAAGATCTTGGAACTTTGTGATGATTCCTTAAACCGCATTCTCACAATGGAATCGGGAACAGCCGCAAGCATCGTCTCCTTTCAACAGCTTGTGGAATTCTTAAAGCAGATGACCTCCCAGAACCAGACCGTTGATTTAATTGATAAAATCAACGCTTATGTGGAGGAACATTATATGGACCAGATCGGAATCAATACCATTGCGGATAAGATTGATATTTCTCCCAATTACTTAAGCAAGATCTATAAGATGAAGACCGGAGAAAAATTCGTGGACCACTTAACCGGGGTCCGCATTAAAAAGGCCATGGAGCTGATGTCCGGAGGCCATACCGCCACGGTCCGGGATACTGCCGAACGGGTGGGGTATTTCAGCACCAGATATTTTACCAAGGTTTTCTTAAAAAGTACGGGAATCTCCCCATCCGAATATTTAAAGAGCCATTTGCTGAGCGAGGAGAAAAACGCCGCTCCCTAAGGCTTCAAGTCCCTTTCTTTGCAGTACATCCATTCTATGGATAATGATACAAATAATTCAAAAAATGATATAATTACTCATATTGACCGAATCGGTTTACAGTGCTATAATCAGCCCATAAACCGATTCGGTCAAAACATTATCAGAGGTGATCAAATGGAAAAATTCAAAGAACTTTCAGAGGAAAAACAGCTTCCCATTCTTGAGGCGGCATTAAAATGCTTCGGCAGGCACGGGTACAAGAAGGCTTCCATGGGTGACATCGCCCAAAGCAGCGGAATATCCAAGCCCATGCTGTTCCATTATTTCGGCACCAAAAGGGCTTTGTATCTCTACCTCTCAGAATATGTAGGAGACGTTATTCTTAACTCCTACAAGCGCAATGAAATTGACAGCTGCAGCGATTTATTTGAGCGCATACTTGCAGCTTCCAGAATGAAAATGGGCATACTGGAAAAACACCCTCACATATTGAAATTCATCATCAGCATGTTTGGGGAAACCGACAGCGAGGTGGCGGACATCACGAAAGAAATCATACCCAATGCCCAGCGGCTTTCCTACGGCCTGGTGGTGAAAGAGGAGGACGCAGCTAAATTCAAGGAAGGGGTGGACATTGACGTGATCATGCGCATGATGTTTCTCATGGCGGAGGGATACGCCCATGAAATGTCCGAGAGCTCCTGCGATCTTGCCAAAATAACCGAAGAATTTGAAAGAACCATGCAGATGCTGAAAAGTCATCTTTATAAGGAGGAATACCTGTAATGTGTATACTGAAAATCCAGGATAAGGAAGCCTCTTCCATTGAGCTGTCAGGAGGCAAGGGCGCCAGCCTTTCAAGGCTGTCCCAGCTTCTCCCGGCCAGCGTTCCGGGAGGCTTTATCATCACAACGGAATTTTTCAAAAAATATATTCTTCCCGTTGTAAGGTCAGCCCAGGCCGATGTGAAATCCGCAGTTTCCGGGCTGACCCTGCCTGAGGCCGCCAAGAAGCTGATCCGGGACGCCTACGGAGAGCTGGGGGACCAGACCTTCGTTGCCGTCCGTTCCTCCGCCACGGCAGAGGATCTGCCGGATGCTTCCTTTGCAGGTCAGCAGGATACCTTTTTGAACGTTTCAGGCCTTGAAGACGTAACAAAGGCTGTGGTCCGCTGCTTTGCCTCCTTATATAATGAGCGGGCAGTCTCCTACCGGGCCAAAAACGGGTTTGAGGAAAGCGAAGTCCAAATGGCAGTGGTGGTACAGAAAATGGTTGCTGCAAAGGCGGCAGGCGTCATGTTCACCGCAGACCCTATGACCTCGGACCGGCTTACAATGGCAATTGAAGCCGTGGAAGGCTTAGGCGAGGAGCTGGTGTCCGGGCGCAGAATCCCTGTTACATGGACCATTAAGAACGGTGTAAAGAAAAGAAGCGGCGCAAAGCCCTGCCTCACCGATCCCCAGGTAACTGCCCTGGCAGCCATGGGGAAAGAGATCGAGAAGAGCTTCGGCAGCCCTCAGGATATCGAATGGTGCTTTGACGTAAAAAAGTTTTATATCGTCCAGTCCCGGGGCATCACCACCCTGTTCCCCTGTCCCCCGTCTCCTGACGGATTTAAACGCTGTTTCATCTCCGTAGGCCATCTGCAGATGATGACCGACACCATGCTTCCCCTTGGCATGTCTCTTTGGGGACTGATGTCAAAAACCGTGAAAATCACGGAAGTGGGCGGCAGGCCCTATATGGAAATCACCCATAACTTAAAGGGTCCGGTAGGAAAGGCTCTGGTGCGCTTAAAGCTGTCCAATTCCGATGAGCTGATGAACAGCGCCTTTCATCAGGTTCTGGCAAGAAAGGATTATATACGGTCCATTCCCAAGGGCCAGAAAAGCGACTTTGCCATACCCAGGGATACGGGCAAATGTTTTGCTGCCGGATTCCGGATCTACCGGGAAAATGACCCGTCTGTCATCGACGGCTACAACCGGCGCATGGAGGCCGGAATTACTAAGACGAGAAAAGGGCTTTCGGGGCTGACCGGCCGGGCGGTGATTGAATATATCGCAAAGGACGCAGACAGCATGATGAAAAGCCTGTTTGACCCGGAGGGCCTGGGTCCTGTTATAATCGCATTCTTTCTCACAAAGCCCATTGATAAAGCGGGAAAGCTCCTTCTGGGGCGGGACAGCATAAGCGTTGACGTGTCAAAATCCATAAAGGGAAATATCTCCTCGGAAATGGGATTTTACGTCAGCCGCATCGCAGACGCTGCCCGGGATTTCCCTGAGGAGGTGAAATACCTGGAAGCATCGGGAGATTCCTTCGCGTTCACGAATTAAGGAAGCTTCCGGACGGAGGCCGGGCCGCAAAGGCCTTGAGGAATTTTTCCTGCGGTACGGAATGCGCTGTCCCGGAGAGATTGATATCTCAAAGCCCCGGTTTGCCGAGGAGCCCTTTAAGATTCTCCCCACTGTGCTGGCGGATATCCGGCTTCCTAAGGGCCATGCCGAGCAGATGCACCGCCAGGGGAAACTGGAAAGCGACGAGACGGTAAAGGCCCTGGTTCTGGCTGCCAGAAAGAAATGGGGTGCCCAAAAAGCCAGAAAGCTGGCAAAGCAGCTGTCCTTTTACCGGAATTTCTTAGGCCTGCGGGAATCGCCCAAATATTACTGGATGAAGCGGTACTGGGAATACAAACAGGCAATTCTCCGGGAAGCCGGAAAGCTGGTCCAGGACGGCAGGTTAAGAAGTGTGGAAGACATCTTCGACTTACGCCTTCCGAGCTGGCCGGCCTGTTTGAGGAAGCAGAACCTGACTATGGAAAAATTGACGCCATGAAGGCGGATTATGAAAAATACGCTTTCTTAACCCCGCCACGCCTCATGTTCTCCGACGGAGAAGTGGTAAAAGGCGAATACAAGCGCAAGACTCCCAAGGGAGCGCTGGCCGGGCTGGCCGTTTCAAGCGGTATTGCCGAAGGCAGGGCCAGAGTCATCCTGGATATAAAGGAAGCAGATAAAATAGAAAAAGGCGATATTCTTGTGACAAGATTTACCGATCCAAGCTGGACACCGGCCTTTATCTCCTTAGGCGGTCTTGTTACGGAAGTAGGCGGAATGGCCACCCACGGGGCGGTCATCACCAGAGAATACGGCCTGCCCGCTGTTGTGGGCGTGACCGATGCCACAAAGCGCATTAGGACGGGACCGTATCCGGATAAACGGCAATCAGGGATACGTGGAATTTCTGGAATGAGAAGGGGGATCAGCAATGAACGCAATTGAAATTAAAAATCTGACAAAAAGCTATGGAGAACACAGGGGCATTGAAAATGTCAGCTTTTCCGTGGAGGAAGGGGAGGTCTTCGGCTTTATAGGCCCCAATGGGGCGGGAAAATCCACCACCATCCGCACGCTTCTGGCCCTGATCCGCCCTACCTCGGGCAGCGCGGAGATTTTCGGCAAGGACTGCATCCGCCAGGCCGCAGAAATTGCAAAGGATGTGGGATATCTGCCCGGAGAATCCGCCTATTATGACAACATGACGGTCCGGGAGCTGGCGGAGTATGCGGCGGCTTTGTACGGCATAAAGGGGGACGGCAAAATAAAAGAGCTTTCCGGGCGGCTGAATCTGGACCTGTCCAGAAAGATTGCCGACTTATCTCTGGGCAATAAAAAGAAAGCAGGAATTATATGCGCCCTGCTCCACTCTCCTAAGCTCATTTTATTAGACGAACCAACCAGCGGCTTAGACCCTTTGATCCAGCAGGAGTTTTTCAATATCTTAAAAGAAGAAAATAAGCGGGGAGCAACGGTTTTCTTTTCCTCCCACGTCCTGTCAGAGGTTCAGAAAATCTGCGACCGGGTGGCAATTTTAAAAGAAGGAAAGATGATCGGCGTGCAAAAGATCAGTGAGCTTCGGGCCAACAGCCATAAAAAGATCAGCGTCACGGCAGAGGAAATACCGGCCGGCTGCTTTGACCTTGAGGGCGTTACCGGCTTCCGCCAGGACGGCAGCACCGCCACCTTTATGTTTATGGGAGATATCGGGGAAATTCTGGCAAGGCTGTCCGGCCTGAAAATCCACGACCTGTTTATTGAGGAACCGGAGCTGGAAGAAATCTTTATGCACTACTACAGGTGAGGTGAGAGAAATGGCTGTATTTAAGTATGAACTGAAACAGTTAAAAAAGAATATCATCATCTGGGCCCTGTCCATGGGCGTGCTGATCTTTCTGATGCTGCCGACTTACCTTGGCTTCATCTCCGGCGCCGATGCCTTTATGGCCCAGGCCATAAAAAACAATCCCATGTTTGAGGCTCTCGGCGTCAGCGCCGCCTTTGTAATGACTCCCCTTGGCATGTTCAGCTTTTTAAACAGCTTTGCCATGGCCGCCGCGGCTATTCATGGAATGAGCATTGCCTTTTCTTCCCATA
Source organism: Lacrimispora sp. (assembly GCA_047604985.1). Classification (GTDB taxonomy): domain Bacteria; phylum Bacillota; class Clostridia; order Lachnospirales; family Lachnospiraceae; genus Lacrimispora. Next base: position 2,315 of record JASGGP010000171.1, on the reverse strand, counting down.
CAAAGGAATATACAAATAAATCAGCGGAATTTCTGCTGACAAAGCCTTATTCCCGGGGCAGGATTTTCTGGAGCAAGCTTTTTGCCTGCGGGGCAGACAGCCTCATAGTGGGAGCCGCTTATATTGCAGGAGCCGCCTTGTCCCTTTCTGACCGTCAAAGGCATCGCCGTTGACTGGTGGGCTTCCTTCTCATCGGAAAATCCCTTGTGTTGGTGGAGCTGATGTTTGTGGTTTTCGGAACAGCGGCGGGAAATTTTTCCCAAATGTGAGGACGCCTGTTCTCATATCCTCCTGCTCCATGTTTGCCTTCTTCTGCATAAACTCCGTGTCCCAGAAGATCAACCAGCCTGCATTGGGCTATCTCACTCCCTTTGCTTTCTTTCCTCCTGCGGCCATTGCTGAGACAGGATTTTACCAGTGGAATTATATAATCTGGTACGTGATCCTGGGCGGAGGGCTTCTCTTTGCCAGCTGCAGGGCGTTCCTGAAAAAAGACGTTGTGTTTGGAGGTTGAGCATGAAAACGATTTATTTTAAAGAGCTGAAACTGACGCGGAAGCTGCTGTTCATATGGCTTGTGCTGATCGTAATGCTTACAGGCTTTGCAGCGGTGGAATTCGTTGTGCTGAAGGACGCAATGGGGGAAATCGCAGCCATGGCAGAAAGCTTTCCCAAAATTATCTTAATTTTATTCGGACTGAACGGGGTGAAAATCGACACCGCCCTGGGCGCTTATCAATGCATGGTGTTCTGGACCGACTTACTGGCATTCTTTTTCGCAGGATTTTCAGGAGTGTTTGCCGTTGCCAGAGAAGAACGGTTCGGCACCGGCGAATTTCTGTTTTCAAAGCCTTATAAACGTTCCGCCATCATTCTGGCAAAAGCCGGAGCCGCAGTAACAAATTTAGGCGTTTTTTCCCTCACTGTCGGGATCATGTCTTATCTCTGCATCATCCTGCCCCTGGGCGCCCCCGGCATTCTGGGCATCCATATTCTCACAACCATGGGAATATTTATCACCCAGGTGGTGCTTTTTTCCATAGGCCTCTTTCTTTCCAGCCTTGTAAAAAGCTATAAGGCCGCAAGCCTTTTTACGGCCCTTACGGTAGCGGCCTTTTATGTTTTCAGCTTTGTTCTTGATTATGCAGGCGCCCTGAATTTTCTATACGTTCTGACGCCAATCAGCTATTTTAATGTAATGTCGGTTTCAGAAAACGGATTAAGCCCCTTTTATCTGGTGCTTTCTTTGGTGATTATCCTGGCCTGCTGCACCATTGCAATCAGGTTTTACGAAAGAAGAGATTTACACGCTTCATAGAAACAAAAACTGGGACTGCATTCATGGATGGGGGAAGCCGGCTGACAGCTTCCCCCATTTTTTTACCGGTTCTTCTCACTCCTTGAAAATGCCCAGGTTCCAACCACCAGAAAAATGGCCGTAAGGGCGATGATGGCGGCGCAGTTCACCACAGGGTTAAACAGCACCACTCCTGCGTATTCCGGCGTTCCTGCATAGACGACAGAGCGCACCAGATCCAGGCAGTAGGTCATTGGCATCAGCCGCGAAAGCACGAACAGGATTCCGCTTGAATGTGTAATGGGAATAATGGCTCCGGAAAGGAACATCTGGGGCATGGTTATGAGCATGACAGCCATATTGGCCGCCTTTTGGCTTTTAATACAGCCAATTAACAGCACCGCAAAGGCTCCTGCTGCAAGGCACATCAAGGGAGACAGGATGAGGAGCGCCAGAAGCTGTCCCGCCCCCAGCCGGATTCCCATAAACAGGCCCACAACAAGGGTGCCGACACTTGAAACAATTGCGGAGAAGGACGAAGCGAAAATCGTGCCGATGATGATGCTGTACCTGGAAACCGGAGAGACCATAATTTCCTGTGTGAAATCGGTTTCCCGGTCCTCCACAAGAGAGGACAATCCCTGGGAAGTCATCATGAACAGCATGTTGACAATCATTCCCACAAGCATGAACTGTCCGTAATCGAATCCCAGCCCGCCTGCCATATTTTCGGATAAATTACCGCCAACCATTCCCATCATCACAATGGGCATGGCAAGGCTCATGATGAGCGTGCCGGGAGATTTAAGCGTAACGGATACCCCCCTCATAAACAGAGTGATCACCGCATTCACTTCACGGAGAATGCCGGATTTCGCTCCCGTCCGGCCGGTTGTTTTTGAAGCTTCCATTGATATATCCATGTTCATCCGTTCTCCTTTGTCTTGTTTAAATACTCCACATAGGCGTCCTCCAGGGTCGGCAGGCAGACTTTTGGAGTGGGATCGTATGCGAGGGTG
>JASGGP010000170.1:0-10090 GCA_047604985.1 Lacrimispora sp. | reverse complement strand
GATCCGGGGGGCTGTAATCGCTCTCAGAAGCGAGGATTCCGGGAATGTCCTGGTACTGCCGGAGCATATGGAAAAAATGAAGTACCAGACAAGAAAGGAAGTAACGGCCGCCGCCGTCGCTGTGGAGGAGCAGTTATGGGATTGAGCAGGGATTCAATGGGCATAAAGTCCGTGGACTGCGGGCTGGAAATCCGCAAGCGAAAGGACGATGACAAGGTGATCGCCCTGGCCGGAAATCCCAATGTGGGGAAGAGCACGGTCTTTAATCAGCTTACAGGAATGAATCAGCACACCGGCTGATGTGGTCAGAGGCAAATATTTTACAAAAGATCACCGTGTTTCCCGGCATCGTCCCCCGCTTGCTGATACGGATTTCCCTGATGACGGACCGCCAGAACAGGCGCTTCTGCTCGTTGTCCAGGCCCCTGTATAAGCTTCAAAATCTGTGTGAACCAGGTTTTTTAAGGCCTCCGGCTTTTGGGTAGGTGAAAGATCCTCCTGGAATCGGGCTGATTGGGACTGCAGCGCAGCTGATTTAATTGGGCCTCCCGGTGTAGCTGGTCTAACTGGGCTTCAGAATGGAGCCGGTCTGCTTTAAGTTTCAGGGACATGGCGCCGTTGACATATAAATCCTTTAAGCGGTCCAGCTTTTTTTTAATCTGATTCTTTTTCTTCGGCTGTCCCCGGTCTGCCGGGTGCCGGCTTCAAAATGGCAGTATAGGAGCGGAACTGTTCCCGGAGAGTTTCGTAATATTCCTCAATGCGGGCCTCCCTGATTTCTCCGGAGTTGGAAGATTTTTCGAGGTCCGGCGCTGTCATTCGTACTGGATATTTGTACCGGATCCTTTGGCCGTCCTTGGGTTTGGAAAGGTGTTTATGGCAGCCGCTCATTTTGCAGCCGGATTCCCCGCAGATCAGGAGGCCGGAGAAAAGGTAAGGATATTTCTGACTTGATTTGATGTTGCTGTTCCGGTTTAAAATGTCCTGATTCCCGAAAAGAATCGTCGGAAATGAGCCTGGGACAGTAATGGCCGTTGCCGCGGTAGCGGCCTGTGATTTTTTCATTTCTCAAAATGGTCTGCTTAAAGTTCTGTGGCGTCATGACGATTCCGTACTGATCTTTCATATAGGAAATGGTCTTGCTCATGGACTGGTTTTTGAGAAAGTGCAGGACGCAGTCGCGGACCGCCGGAGCTTCTTCCGACAGGATCATGCGCTTATTTTCTATCTTATATCCCCGGGGGACTTTTCCGGTGATGACCTCGCCGTGCTCCACCTTTGTCCGAAACACGTCGGATACCCGCAGGCCTCCGTTTTGGGCCTCCAATTCGGCCCAGGTCATGGATTGGGCCACAAAGGCCCTGCCATAGGGAGTGGAGGTGTCAAAATAGGGCTGGTCAATGGCGGTCCAGGCCGCATTGTATTTTTCAAGGACAGCCTGAGTGTTGAGGTAATGGCGCAGACTTCGGAACCAGCGGTCTAATTTCGTAAATATAATCAGGTCCACAAGTCCGCCCTTTACGTTATTCATGAGGCGGGTAAAATCATCCCGGTCCAGCTTCTGACCGGATACGCCGTCGTCTAAATAGATGTCCTGCAGGCTCATGTTTTTGTGATCTTCGATGTATTTTATGCCGCGTTCTTTCTGATCCCGGATGGAATCGCCCCGCTGGGCCTGCTCATCGGAGGAAACACGGATGTAGACGGCTACGCGAAGCAGACTGCCAGGGGGCTGGGGTTTCTTCATGCTATCATCTCCTGGTACAGTTTACTTTGGGGAGAGGAGAAAAATAACAGGTATTATTTGAAATGGATTTTTCAATTCTTTGTGCCGTAGCATTGATAACCATGACGGTTTCCATGGCTTTGCTTATTTGATGGAATCTTTCAGATTATAAATAAAAGGGCCGTTAATTTTCTTGTATCTGTAATATACGATGCATATCTCCAAGGGATTTCTCACTCTTATTAAGCTTCGGCCATGCGTCGACGCCGTCCTCTTTTTTCCTTGGTATTATGTGAAAGTGAAAATGAGGCACAGACTGCTGTGCGCTTATTCCGCTGGCATTCAGCAGGTTTATTCCCGTATAGCCGCAATTGTTTACATAATGATTTGATATAAGCTTTACCGTATCAATGACATGCCCGAGGGTTTCCTGATCGCAGTCAAGAATATTGACGACGTGTTTTTTAGGAATGACGATTGTGTGTCCGTCCACATCCCTTGCAATGTCCAGGAAAGCCAGGGTGTATTCATCTTCAAATATTGTGTAGCCCGGCAGTTCTTTCTTTATTAATTTACAAAAAATACATTCCTCCATAATTTTTACAAAATCTCCTTTTATAATTATTTATCAAAGAATCTTCATTTAACAGTACCGTCAGCAGCGCTCCTTATTACAGGAATCCAGCCGGGGAATTCGTACATACCGTACCGCATACATTTTACCGTATATTCACATGGAAAGGAAAAAACATGTCCGACACCATTATCACGGTAAATTCTCCTGATCCGGTAAAGGCTTTTGAGACCCTGGCAAGAATCATCGGAGATAAGGAAGGCGTGGATATCAGGCTGAAAAGCCTTAAGAAAAAGGATGAGGGAAACGGGAGGGAAACCGGCCTTTCTCCTAAAAGCTGAAAAACCGCCTGGCAGGCAGCAGGATTTCTGCCCCATACCAGACGGATAAACAAAACTTACTTCAAATAGCTTAAAAAAAGCATCAGGTTCAGCACTGTCAATATTGCCGCAATTCCACCCAGCACAAGATTATTCAAAACAGAGTTTTTGTATTTCCCCATCACCCTTTCCGAAGCGGTGAGATAGAGCTGCAAAAAGACGGTTATGGGAAGCTGTATGCTTAAAAGCATCTGGCTGTAAACCAGCCCCTGGAAAGGGTCCTGTATCAGAAAAATCGTAAAGGTGGCCAAGGTAAGGATGCCGACGACTCCGATCTTCGTATGGCGGTCCGTGATGTCGTAAGGCTCTCCGAACATCCCCGCAAAGATGCTGCCTCCCGCCATTCCCGCAGTCATGGTGGAGGAAATTCCCGCAAATAACAGGGCCACGCCGAATACTACGGCTGCAAAATTGCCCACCAGAGGAACCAGCATCTGCTGGGCCTGGGAAAGCTCTTCTACCTTGACATGCTGTGTGAAAAAAGTGGTGGCTGCCAATATAATCATGGCGCTGTTGATGGCCCAGCCGATAATCATGGAAAGCAGGGTATCTAGAAATTCATATTTCAGCTGCCGCCGGATGACGGAATCCTCTTCTAAGTTCCATTGCCTGCTCTGTATGACCTCTGAATGCAAAAAAAGGTTGTGAGGCATGACCACAGCTCCCAGTACGGACATAATAATGGGCATGGAACCGGAAGGAAACTGGACCGTGGTCCAACCCCTTACCGCCTCGCCCCAGTTTAAATGCACCATGCTGAGTTCATACAGAAAGGAAATCCCGATAATGGACACAAATCCCATAATGACCTTTTCCAGCTTTTTGTAGGTATTGGTAAAGAGCATGACAACAATTACCCCAAGCACGATGACTGCTCCCACCTTTATGGGAATCCGGAATAGAAGGTCGAGGGCAATGGCTCCGCCCAATACCTCTGCCATTGCCGTGGAAATGGCGGCAATAAGGGCTGTGGATAAGACCGATTTGGACACCCAGGGCTTTAAATGGCGGTTTGCCGCCTCGGACAGGCAGTCTCCGGTAACGATGCCAAGATGGGCCGCATTGTGCTGGAGCAGGATCAGCATGAGAGTGGACAGGGTGACCATCCAGAGAAGGGCGTATCCGTATTCCGAGCCAGCGGCTATGTTTGACGCCCAGTTTCCGGGATCAATAAAACCTACGGTCACTAAAAGCCCAGGCCCTATGTATCCCAGCAGTTCCTTTATTCCCAGGGAAGGATGGTGGCCCTTTGTATCAAGTAAATTTTCAATATTCATCTTTATTTCGCTCCGTTGCGTATTTTTGTATTTTTCAAGCCTTAAACCATTTATACTTTAATCCTCAAAGCCTGCCTTGTCAATCCGGGAGCTATTCTTTTTTTTCCTCTAAATCAATGAGCCCACCGGAAACTGGCCCGGTAAAACCGTAGCCAATGCCCAGGGCTGGTGTAACGACGGGGACCAGGGGTATGTGATGGTGGATATTCCGGGCAGTTATTCCCTTATGGCCCACTCCACAGAGGAAGAGGTAGCCAGAGACTTCATCTGCTTTGAAAATCCCGATGCAGTGGTGGTGGTCTGCGACGCCACCTGCCTGGAACGGAACTTAAATCTGGTGCTGCAGATTATGGAAGCCTCTTCCAATGTGGTAGTCTGCGTAAACCTTATGGATGAAGCCAAAAAGAAGAAAATCAAGCTACGCCTTGATCTTCTGGAAGCGCGGCTGGGTGTTCCTGTGGCAGGGACAGCGGCCAGAAGCAGGAAAGGGCTGGACCAGATTTACAGCTGCTTAAAGCGCTGCCTGAAAGAAAAGAAAGAAAAAGCGGAAAAACCCGTTTTCATCCCATATCCCCAATATATTGAGGAAGCAATTGCTTGCCTGATGCCCGCAGTAAGTGAGGCCTGCGAGGGAAAGGCCGATCCCAGATGGGTGTGCTCCAGGCTGCTGGATGCCAATGAAAATCTGATGGAAGCCGTAAGGAAATATCTCCCCTCAGTTGCCGGGTCCCAAGAGGTGAGCGGCTGTCTGAATGAGATCCGCGGCCGGTGGAAAGACAGCGGCATTACCCAGGAAATGGTGAACGACGATATGGCCTCTGTATTCATAAGAAAAGCTGAATATTTATGCAGAGATGTAGTATTGTATGAAAACCAGTCCTATAACCGGAGAGACAGAAAGCTGGACCGGCTTTTTACCAGTAAGATCACAGGATTTCCGATTATGTTCCTGGTTTTGCTGGTTATTTTCTGGATCACCATAACAGGGGCAAATTATCCGTCAGAGCTATTAAGCAACGCACTGTTCCGGGTGGAAAACTGGTTAAGCCAAGGGGCCGCATGGGTGGGAGTGCCGGACTTTCTTGCAAATCTGCTGATCCATGGAGTGTACCGGGTTCTGGCCTGGGTGGTATCGGTCATGCTGCCTCCTATGGCGATCTTTTTTCCGCTGTTTACCCTTCTGGAAGATTTTGGATATCTTCCCAGAGTTGCATTTAACTTAGACCGGTGTTTTAAGCGGTGCGCAGCCTGCGGGAAGCAGGCGCTGACCATGTGTCAGTGGAAATCTATGCTTTCAAAACTCTTGACACAAGGAACTGTAAATGATATAGTTACAGCTATAAACTGTAATTAAAAATAGTACAGAAACAAAAACAGAGTCGCATTGCAAAGGAGGTGCAGCATTTGGGTTTTTCCATTGATATGAGCGTTCCGGTCCTGACCGTGTTCCTTCAAGGAATCTTAAGCTTTTTTTCGCCCTGTGTGCTTCCTCTCATACCCCTTTATATCGGGTATTTATCGGGAGGAACAGGAGTAAGGGGAGAGGATGGGCGGATTTATTACAAGCGCAGCAAGGTCATGGTTCATACGGTCTGCTTTGTGGTCGGCATCAGCTTTACATTTTTCCTGTTAGGGCTGGGCTTTTCCGCTCTGGGAAGCTTCTTTAAATCCAATCAGCTTCTCTTTGCAAGGCTGGGCGGTATTCTGGTGATCCTATTCGGCTTGTACCAGCTTGGAATATTCGGCGTTTCCTCTATATTGGGAAAGGAACGCAGGCTGCCTTTTTCCTTTGATACTCTGGCAATGTCTCCCTGGACCGCTCTGGTTATGGGCTTTACTTTCAGCTTTGCATGGACTCCCTGTGTGGGACCGGCCCTGGCAAGTGTGCTGATTATGGCTGCCTCGGCTTCCACAAAGGCCCTGGGATTTGGTCTTATCGGAGTGTATACTTTAGGCTTTATTCTGCCCTTTCTGGCAGTGGGATTTTTCACCACCACAGTGCTTGAATTTTTCAAGGCTCACAGCGGTGCGGCAAGGAATGCGGCAAAGGCAGGGGGCATTCTCATGATATTCATGGGACTTCTGATGTTTACCGGAAAAATGAACGGAGTGACCGGATACTTATCCTCCATTTCCACGCCTTCGAAAACGGAATCCTCAGCTTCCAGTGAAAACACGAAAGCTGAAACCGCTACAGAAACTGCGGAGCCTGAAACTTCCGAAGAGAATCCGGCTTCCACAGAAGCGGAAACAGAGGAATCCGGCCAAGAGACATCAGCCGGTGAACCATCTGATACGGAAAACCAGCTGCTTCCTGCCGTTGATTTTACTCTGACGGACCAGTTCGGCAACACTCATTCTCTTTCCGATTATAAGGGAAAGACCATATTTTTAAATTTCTGGGCCACCTGGTGCCCGCCGTGCAGGGCGGAAATGCCGGATATCCAGAAGATATATGAAACTTACGATACGGAAGGGGACGATGCCCTGATCGTTCTGGGCGTTGCGGCCCCCAATTACGGAGATGAAAAGGACGAGGAAGGAATCAAAAGCTTCCTGAAAGAAAACGGATATACTTATCCGGTGCTGATGGATACCAATGCGGATTTATTTGGCGCTTACGGAATATACTCTTTTCCGACAACCTTTATGATTGACCGGGATGGAAACGTATTTGGCTACGCAAGCGGGCAGCTTTCTGAGGATACGATGAAAAGCATTATTGAGCAGACGATGAAAGGAGAGCGGAACTGAGCCCATGGGCAAGTACAGGGAAAGAAGACGGAAAATAAAGAGAAATAGAAATATAGCTGCCGGGGTGCTGCTTATAGCAGCCCTGTCGGCAGCCGGGTACCTGTATTCCAGGGCCGGTTTGGATAAGCATCAGGCAGCCGGTGAAGCTGGGGCAGGAACAGAGGCGGCCCAAAGGGCGGACGCAGCAGGAGAAATCCTTTCGGCGGCCCGGGTCGGCCAGACGGATTTAACGGGGCTTACGGTGAAAGAGGCGGAAGAAACCCTGGAAGAACGTTACCGGTGGGAGCTGACGGTCAGTGACGGAAAGGATTCGGTTTTGCTGGATAATCTGCTGGAACCACAGCTTCAGGCCATTGAAAAACAGCTGAAAGAGACGCCTTCCAACCAGAACCAACAGTATGAAATTGACTATGAAGCCTTGAGAGAGCCCATTGCCGCCCAGGCTGCGGCCCTCGCAGAGCGGTGGGATAAAAGCGCTGTCAGCTCCGAGCTGGAAGCCTTTGACAAGGCATCAGGAGCCTATGTGTATACAAAAGAGGAGAAGGGCCGGGCTCTGGACCAGGAAAAATTGGTGGAGCGATTGATGGAAGCCGTAAAAGCAGAAAATTACCAGGATGAAATCATGGCTGGGTTTACGGAAACTTTCCCGGAAAGAACCCAGGCCCAGGCAAAAGAACAATATGAGGTGATCGGAACCTTTTCCACAACCACCACGGACAATAAAAACAGAAACCAGAACATCAGCCTGGCGGTGGATTCCATCAATGGGCTTATTTTAGAACCGGGACAGGAGTTTTCCTTTAACCATGCAACAGGAAACCGCACAAAGGAAAAGGGGTATCAGCCCGCAGGCGCCTACCGGAACGGGGTCCTGATTGAGGAACCGGGGGGAGGTGTGTGCCAGGTGTCCACCACCTTATATCACGCCATCATTGAAGGAGGCTTTAGCACTACGGAGCGCAATTCCCACAGCTTTGCGCCGTCCTATGTGGAAAAGGGACAGGATGCCATGGTCAGCTTTGACGGCTATGACGGACCGGACTTAAAATTTGTCAATACCAGCGGCCATACCATGGCGGTCCGGGCCTCCCTTAAGGGGAGAAGCTTAAAGATATCTCTGGTGGGGCTTCCGGTTCTGAAGGATGGAATGAAAGTGTCCATCCGCTCCGAAAAGATCCGCGATCTGGCTCCGCCGGAACCGGTTTATGAGGAAAATCCGGCATTGCCCTATGGAACGGAAAAGGTAGTCGACAAGGGCTCTACAGGCGGCGTTTACAAAAGCTACCGGGTTTATAAAAAGGGGGATACGGTGGTAAAGGAAGAGGCGCTTCATAACAGCACGTACAAAGGAAAGCCTGTTATCATTGAAAGGAATACCACAGTACCTCCGGCGGAAACCCAGCCACAGACAGATGACCAGCCGCAAACGCCACAGGAGACAGATTCCTCAGCCACAGAAACGCCGGAGACTGGGATAGGGCCGGGAGAAGGGCTTTAAGAGACGTCCCTTAGCTCCATATCAGCCAGATTGCCAGGTATCCCGCTGTGATGGACGCCAGGGTGGCAGGAATGCTGATTTTCATATACTGAGCGGTAGATACTTCATACCCGTTTTTCCGCAGGATGCCGATAGAGGTAATATTGGCGGAAGCGCCGATCGGAGTGAAGTTCCCGCCCAGGGTAGCGCCGCACAGAAGACCGAAATAAAGCATGGCAGGATCCATATTGGTGATTGCGGCAATGCCTGAAATAACCGGCAGCATGGAGGCCACGTATGGGATGTTGTCTATAAATGCAGAGAACAGAACCGAAACCCATACGATCATCGTATAGAGGATAAAGACATTGCCGCCGCTGAAACGGAGAAACAGCTGGCTGACCTTTTCAATCAGGCCGGCTTCCCTGATTCCGGCCACCACCATAAAAAGCCCGGAAAGCAGAAGCAGCGTGGAAATATCGATTTCCTTAAATGTCCTCAAAAAGATCTTTTTATCCCTGGTGCGGATAAACCCGGCAGTCAGGCCGGCCAGGAACAGCCCCGTGCAGATCAAGCCGTTTGACAGAGCCGGTTTACGGGGGATAAAGGAAACTGCAATCAGGAGAAGAATCATTCCGGCCAGCAGGGCGGAGGGGACGTAATCAGTCACCGCCGTCCTGCTTTTTTTAAAATCCTCGGGCAGAGGCTGATTGTATTTCCGAAAGAGAAAGAGGGCCACAAGGGTAAATGCAGCGGCGCCCAGCTGAACCACCCAGAATATGCCGATTCTTCCGTGATAGACAAAGAAATCGGAAAAAGTCATTCCGGCATGGCTTCCCATTAAAATTGCGGTGGCATCCCCAACAAGAGTCGCCGCACCTTGTAGATTTGAGGAAATGGAGATGACGATCACGCCCGGAACCGGAGAAATGTCCAGCTTTTTCGCAATGGTCAGGGCTACGGGGACCACCATCAGCACTGTCGCCACATTGTCCACAAAAGCGGAGATAATGCCTGCAAACAGGGCCAGTGAAATAATGGCCCATTTCACATCCGGGACCCTTTCTAAAAGCAGGTCCGCCAGCAGAGCGGGCATTTTTGACTCAATAAATAAGGCCACAATGCCCATGGTGCCTGCCAGCATTAAGATGACATTAAAGTCAATGGCTGACAGTGCATGGGAAAAAGTCATGGTTTTGCCGGCAATGAAAATACCGGCGGAGGTGAGGGCAGTCGCGGCCCGGTATTTGGGGAATATTAGAAGCAGGGCATAAGTAATCAGAAATAAAATTAAAGCAAATATCATTGTAGTTCTCCTTATCAAGAAATTTCTAACCTGTCATGGGGTGTCTTTATTAAAAATCCAATAAAAAAAGAACCGTCCTCAAAAAGTCCGGCCTCTCCCCCCTGAGCGGCCCAACCACTTGAAAACAGTTCCCTGTCCAACCGATAGACATTATTTTATTAATATTTATTATAACGGAATGATAGAAAAATGTCAATCCACCGGCAAAGCCTCCCGTCTTTGACGGTTGGGAATCTTCCGCCATTTTCTTTTATAAAGAAGTTTGTTTAATGTCGTTATTTGTTGAAACTTGTCGAAATATGTGATAAAGTAAATCGAAATGAATATGTAATGATGGATTATTTGACAGTGAAACAGAAAAACTCTGCGGCCGGTAAAGAAATGTCGGAATAGGAGGCTCCAATGGGGGAGAAGTTGGCAAATTCAGGCTTGGCGGCGGAAACCAAAAGGAGGAGATCAAATGAAGATTCCAGCGGAACAATCAGGAAAAAAAGCAATGCCTGTAGGAATTATGGGATCTCTGCTGATCTGTACGGCACTCTACATCATATTTGCTTATGTAATGGTCGGTGTGACTCACTATACCCGTTTTGGAG
>JASGGP010000169.1:0-10157 GCA_047604985.1 Lacrimispora sp. | reverse complement strand
AGCCAGATAAGATAGGTGCCCTCCGGTTCAATAAGCTTGATCTGAGGGAGTCTTTCCTTTAAATATTCCCTCACAAAAGCAATATTTCCTCTTAAATACTCCAACAGCTGCCTGTGCCACTCGCTCCCAAACCGATAAGCGGCCTCACATGCGGTCAGACCCAGGGTGTTGAGCTGGCTGTATCCTGCTGCCCCTATCTGCTTGCGGAACTTTCTTCTTATTTTCTGATTTGCAATGAAAATATTCGAAACCTGCAGCCCTGCCAGATTAAATGTCTTGCTGGGGGAAGTACAGGTGATGGTTCTGTTTTTCAATTCCTCACTCAAATCCGCAAATACCAGATGCTGCCCTTTGAACACAAAGTCATGATGGATTTCATCACTTACCACAATGATGTCTTTCCGAACGCAGATTTCTCCCAGTCTCTCCAATTCCTCTCTGCTCCATACCCTTCCTACCGGATTATGGGGATTGCAAAGGAAAAATAATTTCACATGATTCTCTTCTGCCTTTCTTTCAAAATCCCCGAAATCAATATGGTATTTTCCGTCCTCTCCAAGGTAAAGGGTGTTGTCTACGATCACCCGGCCATTGTCCTTGATGACTTCGCTGAAAGGATAATACACCGGCTGCTGGATTAAGACGCCGTCTCCCGGTTCTGTAAAGGCCCGGACAGCCATTGCCAGGGCAAACACCACGCCCGGCGTCTTTATTAGCCAGCTCTCTTCCACTTCCCAGTTATGCTTCTCTCTCATCCAGCCGGAAACTGCTTCAAAATATTCTTCCTGAACTTCACTGTATCCGAAGATCCCATGGTCCACCCGTTTGTGAATGGCATCCAGCACTTCCTGGGATACTTTAAAATCCATATCTGCAACCCATAAAGGCAGCAGATTTTCCGGTTTTCCCCTGCGCTTTGCAAAGTCATACTTTAAGCTGTTAGTATTTTTCCGGTCAATGATTTCATCAAAATTAATTTGTTCCTTACACATAGAATACTCTCTCCAATTCCTTTATTAAGTCATCCGCGTCTTCTATTCCAACGGATAGCCGAAGGATTTTCTCAGTCACCCCGTTTGCCGCCAGCACATCTTTGGGCACATCGGCGTGGGTCTGGGTGACAGGGTAGGTGATCAGCGTCTCTACGCCTCCTAAGCTTTCCGCAAAACGGATCAGATGTACCTCTTTTAAAATTTTAAGGGCCAGCTCCTTTGATTCTACTTCAAAGGTGACCATACAGCCAAACCCTCTGGCCTGCTTTTTACAGACCTCATGGCCTGGATGCTCCGGAAGACCGGGATAGTACACCTTTTTAATTTTCTTCTCCCGGCACAGCCACTCCACCAGCCTGACTGCATTTTTCTGGGCCTGTTCCATCCGGATGGCCAGGGTTTTTATTCCCCTTAAAATGAGCCAGCTGTCAAAGGGCGCCAGGCCGGAGCCCACCGTTTTGATAATAAACCGGAGCTTTTCGGATATTTCCTCGGACGAGGTAACAAGAAAACCTGCGATGGTGTCGTTATGCCCCCCAAGATATTTGGTGCCGCTGTGGACCACGATGTCTGCGCCAAGATTCAGCGGATTTTGAAAATATGGAGAGAGAAATGTATTATCGACGATTAAAAGCAGGCCGTTCTTTTTCGCGATCTCCGCCAGCCGTTCAATATCTATGACATTCATCATAGGATTTGTCGGAGTCTCTATATAAATTGCCTTTGTATTTTCACCCACAAGCTTTTCAAACTCTTCATAAGCACTTCCCGGCTCGCCCCTGTCAAATAATTTGGAACAATCAACGGAGCTGATTAAAATACCATTTTTTTTACTTATATTGTCAAACAGGCGAATGCTTCCGCCATATAGATCGCAGTCCGTAATGATATGGTCTCCCGGCTGGAACAATTCCATCAAAGCCGTGATCGCCGCCATTCCGCTGGAAAATGCCAGGGCGTCCACTCCATTTTCTAAGGAAGCCACCACATTTTCCAATTGCTGCCTGGTAGGGTTCTGCAAACGGCTGTAATCATAGCCGGTGCTTTCTCCCACTCCCCTATGGGCAAATGTAGCCGTCTGGTAAATCGGAAAGCTGATCGCTCCCGTTTTGTCGGCAGATATGACTTCCCCATTTCCATATAGACACTTTGTTGAAATTCCGTATTCCATGTTCGTCACCGCTTTCATTTTTTATCTTTTACTTTTATCTTTCAGTCTTTCCCTTGATAATTTATCAAAAACCGTCCCTTGATATACGCATACATTTCCAATAAGTAAATAGGTTTTTATGGGTATATAAAGATCGCTCTCAGGCATAAATCTTCAAAGCACCTGCTTCTCATATTTCTTCAATTCCACTATATATTTTTCCCCGAGCACACTCAAAGGCATCTTTTTCTTTTTAATATAGCCGATCTTCATTTTATCGCTGGTGTTCAGTGGAACCGCCCGGTATTCACCTCCGTTTAAGTCTTCACAGATAATTCCTGAGCACAGGGTATATCCATTTAATCCGACCATAAGGTTTAAAAGCGTTGCCCTGTCGTCCGCCTTAATGATCTGCTTATATTCATAGGTGCTGAATACTTCCTCGGCCAGGTAAAAGGCGTTATTATTTCCCTGTTCAAAGGACAGGCAGGGATATTTTTTCAAATCCTCAAATTCAATCAGAGACTTCTCCGCCAAAGGGTTCCCTTTCCACAGATAAACATAGATGCTGCACTGAAATAATTCAACAAATTCCAGCTCATTGTCGGAAAACAGCTTTTCAATTGCTTTCTGATTAAAATCATTTAAATACAAAATTCCCAGCTCGCTTTTCTGGTTCCTGACATTTTCAATGACTTCAAAGGTTTTCGTTTCGTGAACGGCAAACTCATAATCATCCATTCCAAATTCCTTTGCCATGTGTATAAAGGCCTGGACCGCAAAGGTGTAGTGCTGCATGGAAACGCTGAATTTCTTTTTAAATTTCTCTTTTTTTACAAACCGTTCCTCCATCTGCCGGTACTGCTCCAGCATCTGCCTGGCATACCCCAGAAATTCCTCCCCTTCGGGGGTGATAGCGATGCCCCGGTTGGAGCGAAGAAAAAGCTGCAGGCCGATTTCCTCCTCCAGATCCCGGATTGCACCGGATAAGCTGGGCTGGGTTATGAACAGCTCGGCAGCCGCCTTGTTCATGGATTTCTCGTTTGCTATACATATGGCGTAACGCAGTTGCTGTAATGTCATGGAATCCTCCTTTCACTGTATTTTGCATCCAATCCAAGAATCATTATCTAAGAACCTCATTTACGACAAACAGGGGGTTGCCGCCTTGCAGCAACCCTCTGTCTCCGGCCCTGTAATATTATTGAACCGCTTTAAATGCCTCATCCAGATCTTCTATGATATCAGCAGCATTTTCCGTACCAACGGATAAGCGGATGGTATTTGGCTTAATTCCGGAACCCAGCAATTCCTCTTCTGTCATCTGAGAGTGGGTGGTTGATGCCGGATGAATGACCAGGGACTTTACATCGGCGACATTTGCCAGCAGGGAAAACAGCTCTAACTGGTCAATGAAGTCTTTTGCTTTCTGAGCATCTCCCTTGATTTCAAAGGTGAAGATAGAGCTTCCGCCATTGGGGAAATACTTTTTGTAAAGGGCCTGCTGTTCCGGGTCCTGGGACACAGACGGATGATGCACGGTTTCCACCTGAGGATGGTTTTTCAAATAATCAACCACCTTTAAGGAATTTTCCACGTGGCGTTCCACCCGGAGAGAAAGGGTCTCTAATCCCTGCAGGAAGAGAAACGCATGGAACGGAGATAAGGTGGCCCCTGTATCACGAAGCAGGATTGCACGGATTTTTGTCACATAAGCCGCGGCTCCCACTGCCTTTGTAAAGCTGATCCCATGATAGCTTGGATTAGGCTCCGTAAGAGACGGGAATTTACCGGAAGCCTCCCAGTCGAACTTTCCGCCGTCCACGATGACTCCTCCGATGGCCGTTCCGTGGCCGCCGATAAATTTCGTTGCGGAATGAATGACAATATCTGCACCGTATTCAATGGGCCTTACCAGATAGGGAGTTGCAAAGGTATTATCAACCAACAGCGGGATTTTATGCTTGTGGGCAATGCCCGCGATCTTTTCAATGTCCACCACGTCTGAATTAGGGTTGCCCAGGGTTTCGATAAAAATCAGCTTCGTGTTCTCCTGAATGGCATTTTCCAGCTCTTCATAATTAAACGGGTCTGCAAATGTTGTTTCAATGCCGTATTCCGGCAGAGTATGTTCCAATAAATTAAAGGTGCCGCCGTAAATGTTGTTGGCAGAAACCACATGGTCTCCGTTTTTTGCGATGTTTTCAATGGCATATGTAACTGCCGCCGCTCCGGAGTCCACCGCAAGGGCCGCTGCTCCGCCTTCCAGCACTGCGATCCTTTCTTCAAAAACACTCTGGGTCGGGTTGGTCAGTCTTCCGTAAATGTTTCCTGCATCGCTTAAATTAAATCTTGCTGCCGCGTGATCGCTGTTATGAAATACATAGGAAGACGTCTGGTAAATGGGGACCGCTCTTGCATCCGTAACTGGATCTGCATTTTCCTGGCCCACGTGCAGCTGTAATGTTTCAAATTTTAAATTTCTTTCTGCTCTTATCTTTTTAGCCATCTTTATTTCCTCCTGGTTAAATAATTTGTCTGCTTCGTTTCTTATTGCCTTAGTATACCCTCATTTCCGGTTAAGCGCTAATATTTATTAGTATTACCTGGTTATAGGAAAAACCTATAGCAAAACTCAGGCCAGACTTCAGGCTTTTCCGCTGCCGGGAGCATTTCCAAAAAAAGCGCCCTTGCCCCTGCTTATCCATCATATATCCCATGATCTGGAATATAATATAAACAAATAATTGAAATAGGAAATCAGCCTATGAATGAACATTATCCATTTGTAAATCCGCCGCTTCCATACGCATACGATTCACTTGAACCTTATATTGACACTCAGACCATGTATTTACACCATGACAGGCTCCAACAAAGATATGTAGCAAATCTCAATGAGGCTTTAAGCAGATATCCGGAATTGCAGAACAAGTCTTTGGTAGAACTGCTTTCAGACACGGAAAGCCTTCCCCCTGAAATTCGTCAGACCATTATCAACAACGGAGGCGGGGTCTACAACCACATCATCTATTTTAACGGCATGACAAACTCCATGTCCCGCTCCCAGGCCCAGGCACTTTACCCCGCCCTTATAGAAAGCTTTGGAACCATTGAAAACTTTTTCGACGAATTTAAAAGGTATGCCTTGCAGGTATTCGGATCGGGATACGCATGGCTTGTACTGGACCAGAACGGCAAACTCGCCCTTGTAACGACCCCCAATCAGAACACGCCCATCTCCAACGGTTTATGCGTTATTGCCGCCATTGACGTCTGGGAACATGCCTATTTTCTGAAACGTTTTAACGACAGAGCCGCTTACCTTGAGGACTGGTTCCACGTCGTCAACTGGGAAATGTCAGACGCACGCTATTTACTTTGCACCAATGGCGTTCAACCCACAGAGTGAGCGCCGGCAGCCACGGTTTTCCACAGGAATTCATACATAACCTTCAAACAGCGGAAGCATTTCTTCCACCTGCTTGAAGGTTTTTATAAATTCAAATTTTGTATAAATGAAATTCTGATTTTGTTAATCCGGCATCCAGGGCCCGGTATAAATACCGGGCGGCAACCGACGAATAAGGCTTCCATTTCTTGCACCTTTCCGATATTGCAGCCGGTTTAAAATCGTCGGTTTTATAAAGCCAGCCGTAACCCTGTAAAAATGCAACATCTTCAAAGGGTAAAACATTTTGCCGGTTTAAGACAAAAATCAAGTACATCTTGGCTGACCAATTGCCGATTCCCCGGATGGAAGTCATCTTTTTGATTACCTCGCGATCATCTAAGTCTCCCATCTCTTTAAAGTCAATGGCTCCGTTTTCCACTGCGTTTGTCAGTTCCCGGATATAAGCGACCTTTGAAGCGGAAATTCCGATTCCCCTTACCGCTTCATCGGAAAGCCCGTTGATGACATCCGGTGTTACAGCCCCTTCGCAAAGCCGGTTCAGCCTCTCTGTCATAATATCCGCAACCTTGTTGGAAAGCATCTGGCCTATGATGGTACTCACAAGAAAACCGTAATCATCCTCATATAATTCATATGTAATCGGCCCTATGGAAGAGATTACCTTTGCCAACCGCTTATCCTTTGTACAAAGATGCTCTATTGCTTCATGATCCCTGGTTAAAGTAATAAAATTTCCCATTTCTTTTTCCTCAATTTTAAAAAATGCCAATATAAAGAGTCTGACTCTACATTGGCATTCCATTCTTTATATCTGTTCCAGCGCCTGCTTTAAATCATCAATAATATCATCCACATTTTCCACCCCTACGGAAAAACGGATCAAATCAGGTGCAATTCCAGCTGCCCTCAGCTGTTCATCCGTAAGCTGTCTGTGGGTATGGCTTGCCGGATGCAAAAGACAGGTTTTGCTGTCAGCAACATGGGTTACTATGGAAGCCAGCTTCAATTTGTCCATAAACTGAATGGACCATTCCCTTCCCCCTTTATACCAAAGGAAAGAACCCCGCAGGAACCGTCAGGCAGATATTTCTTCGCTAATTCATGGTATTGACTGCTCTCCAGATCAGGATAGGTGACCCATGCGACTTTTTCGTGAGCCTCTAAAAATCTGGCTACTGCCAGAGCACTTTTACAATGTCTCTCCATTCTTAAGTGAAGCGTTTCCAGCCCCAGATTTAAGTAAAATGCGTTTTGGGGGGACTGAACAGAGCCAAGATCCCGCATCAGCTGTGCAGTTGCTTTTGTAATATAGGCGCCTTTTCCAAACCGTTCTGCATAGATGATCCCGTGATAGGATTCATCCGGAGTTGTTAAGCCCGGGAACTTGTCCCCGCATGCCAGCCAGTCGAAGCTGCCGCTGTCCACGATGCAGCCGCCTACGCCTGCCGCATGGCCATCCATATATTTGGTGGTGGAATGGGTAACAATATCAACGCCCCATTCAAAGGGCCTGCAGTTGATGGGCGTTGCAAATGTATTATCCACAATGAGCGGAACTCCATGGGAATGAGCCAGCCTTGCGAATTTTTCAAAATCCAGCACCGATACGGTTGGATTTGTAATGGTCTCTCCAAAGACAGCCTTTGTATTGGGCTTAAAATACTTTGCCAACTCTTCTTCCGGCAGATCCTGATCCACAAAGGTGCACTCAATGCCCATCTTTTTCATGGTAACTCCAAAAAGATTATAGGTTCCTCCATAAATCGCTGAGGAAGCGATAAAATGATCCCCTGATTCGCAGATATTGAATAAGGCATAAAAATTTGCCGCCTGTCCGGAGGAGGTGAGCATTGCCGCAGCACCGCCTTCCAGGGCACAGATTTTTGCCGCCACGGCATCATTGGTGGGATTCTGCAGCCTTGTGTAAAAATAGCCTTCTGCTTCCAGATCAAAAAGCTGGCCCATCTCATCACTGGTGTCATATTTAAACGTCGTGCTCTGATAAATCGGCAATTGTCTGGATTCTCCCCTTTTTGGCTTCCAGCCCTCATGGATACATTTTGTTTCCGCCCTGCTTTGCATTACAGTTCCTCCAATTTCCATAATTTTTATGGTTCCTGCTTTTTATTTTCATAGTATAACGCAGTTTTATTCAATTGAAAACTATTTAAAAATATGTATTTGACATAGTTTAAAGCTATATTCAGTACACGCTCATAACAACCATATTATCTCACAGAATTTTACAAATTGCTATAAAAATAATCAGCCGGAATAAACCATACGGTATTCTGTTTCACCGGTTTCTTTCTCCGTCATGCGATTCTCAACGGAAAAGCTTTCCGATTTATAAAAAGCGATGGCACCGGCATTTTTCTCATATACATGCAGGGACAATCTCTTCTTTTGTTTTACCTTTTCAATTAATTTATGGCCGATCCCTTTTCTTTGATGGCCCTCTTTCACAAATAACCCGGCTATGTATTCCGCATCCATTCCGATGAAGCCTAATATTTCATTTCCATTCTCATATACATATACCTCCGCATTAGGCAATATAGATTTTACCGAATCAAAATTTTTCTTCCAATACTCTTCCGCTATAAATGGATGAGCTTTTATGTTTCCATCCAACCAAATCTCCATGATTTTATCTAAATCCCGGAATTCAAATAATCGTACCATTTATCCGCGCCCTCCTTATCCTGTCCTTTATTATACAGGAGCAGTCCATGAACCGCAATAGCTTTCAGAACATTTGTTCTATTTCATATAAAAATCCTGTGCGCGGCGGACCAGCTCCTTCCGGTCAGCGATCCGGTATCCGTTATTTTCTTTCAGCATTATATTTTCTGAGCACAGCCTGCTCAATACCCGCAGTAAGTGACGGTAGCTTATACCGATGGACCGCGCTGCATCTGTAAGATTTTCCGAAAAAATGCTGTCATGTGCAGTCAGTAAAATATGGGCGCAGAGCCGCTCCTCACCGGAATGCAGAGCAGTAATTGCGCCATTTTTAGAATTCCGGAGCAGCTTCATTGACAATTCCCGTCCAACCCAATTTATAAACAACAGATCCCCTTTCAAGGCGCGGGCGTACTTTGCATAAGGCAGCCCAATGCAAAGAAACTCAGTTACAGCGCTCACTGTCGTGCCGGCAATGAGTGTGTCGGTCATCAATTCAATATCTCCAATAATACCTTCCGAAACATAGTAACACAAAAGAAGATCTTTCCCGCTTGCCGTGGCAGAACAGACCTTTGCTTTCCCGGAGATGACAAACAAAAAGTATTCCATGGGCATTCCCTCACGCAGAATGATTTCACCGGGACGGAACCGTAAGACCACAGCATCCCTAAGGTCAATATCAGTCTCAAAGTAATCGGCCAGTCTGCGTATATATTTCTCTTCCAAGGGCTCTTTTTGCATAAAATCATCTCCTTAAAACAATTTTGCTTAAAGTATGACATCTGTCATACCCCTTTGTCAATACAAACCACTATACTATGGGCAGGAGGTGATGCTATGTATAATTTTTTGTCGCTGCTGGCCGGCATAGTGATTGCATTTATGGTTGCAGTCAACGGCGGTCTGACAGCCCATTACGGTGTTTTTGGTGCGGCCGTCATCATTCATATTGTCGGGAGCTGCTTTGCATTTCTGCTCATTAAGATATGCCGTCAAAAAACAGTGTTTCAGCGGAGTATTTCCTGGTGGATGTATACAGGCGGAGTAATTGGCGTATTAACCACAGTATTTAACAACTTTGCCTATGGAAAGATCAGTCTGACCAGCATTATTGCAGTAGGACTTTTGGGACAAACGGTTACATCCCTGGTCATTGACAGCTTCGGACTCTTTGGAATGCAGAAATATCGTTTTAAGAAGTCAACGCTGATTGGGCTTGTTTATGCCGTAGCCGGCATTATCGTAATGCTGGATCATTCCGCGGTGAGCGCTTTGTATGCGGTGGTGCTGTCCTTTGCGGGAGGCGTCACGGTTGTTCTTTCACGCACGGTCAATGCAGGATTATCGGAGAATACCGGAGCTCTCCAGGGCTCGTTTATCAACCACATCGTCGGACTTCCGGTTACTGTATGTGTTCTCTTTCTCTGGGGCGGAAGTGATCCTATTTTTACCGGCTTTGCGGTTTCGGCCAGCGGATGGATCTATTTTGGCGGCGTATTAGGTGTTTTGACCGTGCTGCTTCTTAATATTACCGTACCCAAAATCCCGGGATTCCGACTGACACTTCTGTCGTTCATCGGGCAGATGTTTGCCGGAATCTCCCTGGATTTAATCACAAAGCAGGGATACACCAAAGCGACCTTCTTCGGCGGGCTGCTGGTTGCCGCAGGTGTCGTCACCAATGTGTTAATCGAGCAGGCATACCTCTATAAAGAGCGTAAGGCGCAGGTTACCATAACGGAATTGGGAGAATAAAGAAGCTGAAAAAAAGCGCAAATAAACGCGGGGGACTGCACCACTCCGCGTTTTTATAAAATTATTATACTGATACTTTCCTATTTGGTTATCAAAATATAATCTCCATTTTTTAATTGGACCACCTCAGTCCGAAGGGCAATACTTAAATCCCTGA
>JASGGP010000168.1:0-10271 GCA_047604985.1 Lacrimispora sp. | reverse complement strand
GCCACAACCCTGATATGGAGCTTTCGGCTGTATTTACCAGAAGAGCGCCGGAAACGCTGAAGCTTTTAACTCCGGGCGTAAAGGCATATCCGGTTCAGGATGCTGTTTTAAAAAAGGACGAGATTGATGTGATGATCCTCTGCGGAGGAAGCGCTACCGATCTTCCGGTACAGACGCCTCAGCTGGTAAAGGAGTTTAATGTAGTGGACAGCTTTGATACCCATGCGAAGATTCCCCAGCATTTTGAGGCAGTGGATGAAGCCGGGAAAGAGGGTAACAAGGTGGGAATCATTTCCGCGGGCTGGGACCCGGGTATGTTCTCCTTAAACCGGTTATATGCAGGCGCCATTCTGCCGGGAGGCCATGATTATACTTTCTGGGGCAGAGGCGTGAGCCAGGGTCATTCCGATGCCATCCGCAGGATTCAAGGGGTGAAGGATGCCAGGCAGTATACCATTCCTGTGGAGCGCGCTTTGGATGCGGTGCGCAGAGGGGAAGCGCCGGAGCTTACCACCAGAGAAAAGCACACCCGTGAATGCTTTGTAGTGGCGGAAGAAGGCGCTGATCTTGAGAGAATTAAAAATGAGATCGTGACCATGCCCAATTATTTTGCAGATTATGATACTACCGTCCACTTTGTCAGCGAAGAGGAGTTGTTGCGTGACCATAAGGGAATTCCTCACGGCGGATTTGTCATTCGGACAGGAACCACAGGCTGGGAGGATGAGAACAGCCACGTGATCGAATACGGTTTAAAGCTGGACTCCAATCCGGAATTTACCGCTTCCGTGCTGGTTGCCTGCGCAAGGGCCGCTTACCGGATGAATCAGGAGGGCCAGAAGGGCTGCAAGACCTTATTTGACATTGCCCCGGCTTATTTAAGCTCTCAGAGCGGGGAAGAGCTTAGAAAGCATTTGCTGTGACCAGGGAAAGTGATTACATAAGGTGATTTCAGGTAACATTTTCAGATAAATAATTTTGACAGGAGGACTTTAAAATGGCAGTAGCGAAGGAAATGGTCCTGTATTATCAGCCGGAAAAGGACAAGCAGGGCGGGAACGATACGAAAGCTGCAAAATTAAAGTCCGTTCTGGTCCGGATGGGAATAAGGATCAAGAATATTTCCCCGGACCAGACCAGCCAGACCGTGGGATATCTGGCTGGCTATGACGGCTTTGAAGAGCAGCTGGGGGAAGAGGCAGTGCCTGTGGAAGAGGAAATTCTGGTTATGAAGAATTTCTCCAACCGCCGGATTGACGAGCTGCTCATGAACTTAAAACGGGCCGGAGTACCGAAAATCGCCTTAAAGGCGGTCGTAACCGATACCAACTGCAAATGGAAATTCAATGATCTGTATCAGGAGCTTAAGAAAGAGCATGATGCAATGTCCGGGAAAGAAGAGCCAGGAAAAAAATAGCAGCTTACTATTTAAAGCCCTATTATCTTCGGATGACTATGGGCTTTTTTATTAAATTTACAGGGACGCTTATGGATTTGTTTCTTCCCTGGACGCTGGCCCATATGATTGATCAGGTAATTCCTGCAGGCAGGAAAGGGGAAATATTTTTATGGGGCTTATTCATGCTGGCCAGCTCCATTCTGGCGGTGACCTTCAGTGTCATTGCCAACCGCATGGCTTCCAGGGTGGCCAGTGACGCCATTTATACCATCCGGGAGGATTTATTCCGTAAGGTCATGTATTTGTCCAACAGGCAGGTGGATGAGATCACAAGGCCCTCTCTCATATCCAGGCTGACCAGCGATACTTATAATGTTCATCAGATGCTGGCAAGGATCCAGCGGCTGGGGGTGAGGTCGCCTATTCTTCTTGTGGGCGGCATTGTCATGACCCTTATTCTGGATCCTGTGCTTGCCTGCGTGCTTTTGGCCTCTCTGCCCCTTTTGGCGGCAGTGGTCATACTTGTCTCCAGAAAGAGCATTCCCATGTTTTTGGAGCTTCAGGAGAGCGTGGACAGCTTTGTACGGCTGGTGCGGGAGGATATTGCGGGAATCCGGGTCATAAAGGCTTTGTCCAAGGAGGACCGCGAAAGAGAACGGTTTGATAAAATCAGCCGGGAAGTGGTGGACCGGGAACGCCGTGCCACAGTGACCACAGCCGTCACAAACCCTGCCATGAACTTGTTTCTCAATGTGGGCCTGGTGTTTGTGGTCCTTGCAGGCGCATACCGGGTGAACCAGGGGCTTACGGCGGTGGGAACTATTCTGGCGTTTCTGACTTACTTTACTATTATTTTAAATGCTCTCATGTCCATTTCCAGAATGTTCATCATCATTTCAAAGGCCGCCGCTTCTGCAAAGCGGATTAACCGTGTGCTGGAGGGCGAGGAGGAATCCGTGCTTTTTGCCTCGGATCCCGGGCAGGAGAGAGAAGAGGATGAATGTTATCTGGAATTTGACCGGGTATCCTTTTCCTATAATAAATCCAAGGACAATTTAAAGGACGTCAGCTTCCGCTTAAAGAAAGGGGAAACCCTGGGTATTATCGGGGCCACGGGTTCGGGAAAGTCCACCATCGTAAACCTGCTTATGGGGTTTTACCATACGGACCGGGGGTCCATCCGCATCGAGGGTCAGGACATCCGTACCATGAACCTCGATGCTTTAAGAAAACGGTTTGGCGCGGTATTCCAAAATGATGTGATATTTGAGGATACCATCCTGGAAAATGTCCGCATGGGGAGGAATATCAACAGAAGTGAGGCGGAGGAAGCTGCCGGCTTTGCCAGAGCCCGTGGGTTCATAGAAGAAAAGGGGGGCATTGATGAAAAGCTGGACATCCGTGGGGCCAATTTAAGCGGAGGTCAGAAGCAGAGGATATTCATTGCCAGAGCCCTGGCCGGACATCCGGACATCCTCATTTTAGATGATTCCTCCAGCGCTCTGGATTATAAGACTGATGCGGACTTAAGAAAAGAGCTTAAGGAGCATTTTGCGGAAACTACCTGTGTTGTGGTGGCCCAGCGCATCAGCTCGGTTATGGGTGCTGACCATATTATGGTTCTGGAAGATGGAAGCGTGATCGGTTATGGAAGCCATGAGGAGCTGATGAAAGACTGTGAGGTCTACCGTGAAATCGGAAAGTCCCAGATGGGAGCGTAAAGGAGTGAGAAAAGATGGGAAAATCAAAGGATAATCAAGGCGCCGGTCCAGGTGGTACTTTCCGGTCCCTGGGGGCCAGGAAGAATACTATACTGCGGCTGGGAAGTTATATGATGCAGTACCGTTTTCTTCTGATGCTGGCGCTTTTCATGACCATAGGAAGCAACCTTCTGGCCCTTGTAGGCCCCATGCTGTCAGGCTACGCCATTGACGCCATTGAGCCGGGAAAGGGAAGCGTGGACTTTAACCGGGTGTTTTATTACGCAGGGCTGATGGCCCTCTTTTACACGATTTCTTCTGTTTTGTCCTACGTCCTTTCCGTTCTCATGATTACAATCAGCCGCAAGGTGGTGTACCAAATGAGAAAGGATGTGTTTGACCGGATGCTGGCACTTCCGGCAGGCTATTATGACATGCACCAGACGGGAGATATTATCAGCCGCATTTCCTATGACATTGATACGGTTAATGAATCCCTTTCCAGCGACTTGATACAGCTTTTGACCACCGTGGTCACGGTGACAGGGGCATTTTATATGATGGTGGTCATTTCGCCCAGGCTTGTATTGGTTTTTGTATTAACGGTGCCATTATCGGCCATTATCACCCGCTTCATTACCAGCAGGACAAGGCCCTTGTTTAAGGCCCGTTCCTCAAGCCTTGGAAGCCTCAATGGCTTTGCGGAGGAAAAGGTCTCCGGCCAGAAGACCATAAAGGCTTACTGCGGAGAAGAGGATATGATCGGCAAATTTGCGGAGAAGAACAGGGATGCGGTGGAGAGCTATTACCGGGCTGAGTACTATGGAAGCATGGCAGGTCCGATGGTAAACTTCATAAACAATTTATCCCTGACCCTTATAAGCGTATTCGGAGCGTTTTTATATTTGTTCGGGATGATGACTGTAGGCCAGATTTCCTCCTTTGTTCTCTATTCAAGGAAATTTTCCGGCCCCATCAATGAAGCCGCCAATATCGTAAATGATATTCAGTCCTCCCTTGCGGCGGCGGAGCGGGTATTTAAGCTGCTGGATGAGATGCCTGAGATAGAGGACCGGACGGACGCCCTGCCAATCGGGGAATGGGAAGGGGGCGTAAAAGGCTCTGTGGAGTTCTCCCATGTGGATTTTGGTTATGAACCCGGAAAGCCTATCCTACGGGATTTATGCTTAAAGGCGGAGCCTGGAAAGCTGATTGCTGTCGTAGGCTCCACCGGAGCGGGAAAAACCACCCTTATCAATCTTTTGATGCGTTTTTATGAGGCAGATCAGGGGGAAATCCTCATTGACGGCAGGGAGGTCCATGGCATAACCAGAAAAAGCTTAAGAAAGGCCTTTGCCATGGTGCTGCAGGATACCTGGCTGTTTCAAGGGACAATCTATGAAAATCTGGCTTACGGCAGGGAGGATGCCACCATGGAAGAGGTGGAGGAGGCAGCCAAAGCCGCACACATCCATTCTTTCATCGAGAAGCTGCCGGAAGGGTATGAGACTGTGTTAAAGGAAGACGGAACCAACATTTCAAAGGGCCAGAAGCAGCTTCTGACCATTGCCCGGGCCATGCTGCTGGATTCGAAAATGCTCATACTGGATGAGGCGACCTCCAACGTGGATACAAGGACCGAGGTACGCATCCAGGAGGCCATGCGTCGCCTGATGGAAGGAAAGACCTGCTTTGTCATCGCTCACCGCCTTTCCACAATTCAGAATGCGGATCAGATTGTGGTGCTGGATCATGGGGAGATAGGGGAACAGGGAGATCATGAAAGCCTGATGAAGAAAAAAGGGATTTACTATGAAATGGTAAGAGCACAATGGAATTAAAGGGAGCGCCGCTCCTGAGCCGAAATCCTTATGATTTTAGCTCAGGAGCAGCACTCCCTTTCACTTTTTAAATTCTACTGGTAATCACAGACATTTGCCCACTTTTGAAGAAGCTCTGCCTCTTCCGGTCTCTTCTTGGACAGCTGTGCGGCAGCGACCATGGGCAGCCAGGTCTGTACATATTTTTTCGCTGTTCCGGTCTTTTTGCAGAACAGGTCTATGTACATATCCGCCTTATTCTGGTCCTGAAGACAGAAGAGCAGATAGGTTCTGGCAACATCTGCGCTGGCATTTCCCTGAGTCGCATGAACCCAGTCTAAAACGAACATGGTTCCGTCGTCCTTTACAATGATGTTGGTGGGATTAAAGTCGCCATGGCAAAGCTTTGTGTGCTTCGGCATGCTGTCAAGCTGGGTGCGCATGTCATACCGTGTCACGTCGCCAAGCTCCTCCGTGTCCAGGATCTGTCTTGACATCTTATCTTTCAGCTTATTTAAAAGAGGACACTGCTTTGCCAGAATGCTTAAGTGAAGATCTACCATCTTCTCCATGTATTCAGGCAGTTTATCCGGGTTTTCATCCATGAGCTGCTGGAGAGTCTTTCCCTCAATGAAATCAAAGGTAATGGACCATTTGCCCTCATAGACCCCAACCTCTAATACCTTGGGAACGTTGAGCCCGCCGGCTTCCTCTACGCGGGCGGTGATCAACGCTTCATTCAAAACCTCTGCCTTTGGGAAATCCGCATTAAAAACTTTGATCGCCCTGTCTCCGTCACGATAGACCTTTTTTGTTGCTGTTGTAGCAATCAGTTCTGCTGCCATAAAAACCTCTCCTTCCATTCATGAGTCGAAACCGTCATGCAGTATTTTTATACTTATATTTTACTACGAATTCCATAAAAAGTATAGCTTGTTTTACAAGATAATCCGGGCGGAATCAAAAACGGAAAACCGCGGCACCGTATGCTCCCAGGGGGTAGGCGAAAGAATATTCCTGCTCATCCCATTCCTTCTTTTCGGCGCGGCAGGAAAGGGCTTTCTCCCCCCGTCCGTACAGCCCGTGGCTTTCATCCAGCACAAGGGTATAGGTCCCCCGTTTCGGTACCCCTATCCGGTAATCAGGGCGTGGAACCGGAGTGAAGTTTATCACAAACAGCAGACTGTTCTTGCGGTCCCTGCTGTACCGGATAAAGCTGAATATGCTTCTGTCCTTGTCATTGGCATTGACCCAGGAAAAGCCTTCCCAGTCATAATCCTTTTCATAAAGGGCCGGATATTTCTTATAAAGGTGGAGAAGACCCTTAACGTAATTCTTAAGATCCTTTCCCAGAGACTCGTCAGCCAGATACCAGTCCAGGGAGGTCTTTTCATCCCATTCGTGGAACTGCCCGAAGTCCTGTCCCATGAAAAGCAGCTTTTTCCCCGGATGCCCCATCATAAACGTATACCCTGCCTTTAAGTTGGCGAATTTATCCTCCAAAAGCCCGGGCATTTTGTGGATCATGGAGCCCTTTAAATGGACGACCTCATCGTGGGACAATACCAGTATATACTTCTCACTGGTAAAATATGAAAGGCCGAAAGTCATCTTATGGTGGTTATATTTGCGGAAATAGGGGTCTAATTTCATATATTCCAGAAAATCGTGCATCCAGCCCATATTCCACTTAAAGGTAAAGCCTAAGCCCTCATCCTCCGGATCTCCGGTCACTTTCGGCCAGGCGGTGGATTCCTCGGCAATGACCACGGCTCCGTCGCCCCGCCGTTCCACAACGCTGTTTAAATGCTTGAAAAATTCAATGGCTTCCAGGTTCTCATTTCCCCCGTTCCGGTTGGGAACCCATTCTCCCGGATTTCTTCCGTAATCCAGATAGAGCATGGAAGCCACGGCATCCACCCGCAGCCCGTCCACATGGAATTTATCGATCCAGTAAAGGGCGTTGGCGATGAGGAAGTTGTCCACCTCATATTTGCTGTAATCAAAGACCTTGGTCCCCCAATCCGGATGCTCTCCCTTTCTGGGATCGGCATATTCGTAGCAGGGACCTCCGTCAAAGTCTGCCAGCCCGTGGGCATCCTTTGGGAAATGGGCGGGAACCCAGTCCAGAATAACTCCGATTCCTTTCTGGTGCATGTAATTTACGAAATACATGAATTCCTGAGGCGTTCCATAGCGGGAAGTGGGGGCGAAATATCCGGTGACCTGATAGCCCCAGGAGCCGTCATAGGGATGTTCTGCAATTCCCATAAGCTCCACATGGGTATAGCCCATATCCGATATGTACTCCGCCAGCTCGTGGGCAGCCTCCACATAGGTGTAAAAGCCATCCTTTTCCTCTCCGCCTTTCTTTTTCCAGGACCCCAGATGGACCTCATAAATGCTGACAGGGCCGCTTATGGCGTTGGCCTCTTTCCGCTTTTCCATCCAGGTGTCGTCTTTCCACCGGAACCCGGATAAATCTGCCGTAATGGAAGCGGTGTTGGGCCTGTATTCCGCATGAAAGGCGTAAGGATCCGCCTTAAACAGGATCTTTCCGCTCTTTGTGGCAATGGCGTATTTGTACAATTCTCCTGTGCTGACCCCGGGAACAAAGGCTTCCCAGATTCCCGAATCGGCAAGGGGAGTCATGGGATTGGCGTCGGGATTCCAGCTGTTAAAGTCGCCGGTTACCCCCACCTGCTCCGCATGAGGCGCCCATACGGCAAAATACATTCCGTCCTGCCCCTGGTAATTTTGGGGATGGGCTCCCAGCTTTTCATAAATTTCATAATGCCTGCCATTGTTGTAGAGGTATCGGTCTACCTCCGTGATAAAACCTGTCCCAATTTCCTTGCTGTTTTCAGCCATTTGCTCACCCCTCCATGATTTTTAATATGACGCCCCGGTTTGCCGGTAGGGTCACTTCTATCTTTGAGTCCCTGACGGGAAATGATGCTCCGCTTAAAAGGTCCACCCCGATGTTTCCCTCTGACGGACAGGTGATGGATAAATATGCGTCTTTTTCGTCGTTGTTTACCGCAGTGATAATGGAATGTCCCTCATAAAGACGGGCAAAGGCGTACTGTCGGTTGGTGAGGAGAAGCTCCTGATATTTTCCAACGTGAAATTCCGGATTCTCTCCATGGATCTGCCCCAGCTTCTGGATAAACCCGGTCAGGGGACTGCTTAACTCCTCAATTTCAGAGCTGAAGATCCTGGGCCGGAGCTCTCCGTCGTCCCAGGGAGAGCGCTTCCCTTTTAATCCAAACTCGCTGCCGTAGTAAATGGATGGAATGCCGGGCAGGGTGAATAATACTGTATACACAGGATATAAGTGTTCCGGGTCCTTAAGCTTGCTGGCGATCCGGTCCTCGTCGTGATTGTCCACAAAGGTATAAAGCTGCAAACCAATGGCTTCCAGCCTTCTTACATTGTGGGCGATTTCAAAATAGTTGTGGTCGTTGTGGCCTGAATAAATGCTTTTATGTAACTCATAGTTAGTGACGGAATGAAGCATCTCACGGTTCACCCAGCGGCCGTAATCACCGTGAATGACTTCCCCCATGAGCCAGAAATCTTCCTTCATGCTTTCGGTTTTTTCCCGGAGCTCTCTCATGAAGCCGAAATCCAGGACATTGGCACAGTCTAAGCGTATGCCGTCAATGTCAAAGGCGTCGATCCAGAACTGTACGGTATCAAAGAGATACTGTCTTACCTGGGGATTGAAAAGGTTTAAGCAGGGGAGCTCATAATGTCCCTGCCAGGCTTCGTAGCCGAAAGGATCACCGGGAGGACTGGTTCTTGTGAAATCAACACCTCTGTACCAGTCCCTGTAGGGGGAATTCTCCCGGTTTTGCACAATGTCCTGGAAAGCCCAAAACTCCCGCCCGGTGTGGTTGAAAACGCCGTCAACCACCACTTTCATGCCCGCTTTATGGCACTGAGATACAAAGTTCTGAAAGCTCTCCTTATCTCCCAGACGGCGGTCCACCATCCGGTAATCACGTGTATCATACCCATGCCCGGAGGATTCAAACAGCGGCCCGATGTAAACAGCGGTGCACCCAAGAGACCGGATATGGGGAATCCACTCACAAAGTTCCCCGAAACGGTCTGTCACAGAGGTTTCTCTGTTTTCCTTTGGAGCGCCCGCAAGCCCCAGGGGATATATGTGATAAAAAATCCCCCTTTCATACCACTTGCTCATAAACTTGTCCTCCAGCTTTTCGTATTTTAGTAGCTTATACCTCCCGGCTTTTGAAACGGCGCAGGAGGAACTGATAACGCAGCTGTGCAGCGTTAAGCTCGTAAATATAACAGTCAATAAGTGTTGGGTCCACCACCTGCTCAAAATGGTTTCTGGCAGCGTCAATGGCTGTTTTGGAACGTTCGATTTCATGCCTTAAATTCCGTTCCTCTTCTAAAGAACGCAGGCGTTTTTTTAAAAGCTCTTGCTTCTGTTTCATTTCATCATCTCCAGATTCTTAATTTATACGATTTATACGGATTATGCGAGGTGCCTATAAAATCCAGTATATCTGGAAAATGGAACTTTATTCATTCTTTATGAAATCCGGTCCAAAATATCCTGTAAATATTGTCCCAGGAAACAAAGCTTTTTTGCGCTTTCTCCGATGGTTAAGTAGTAATAATTGGCTGTCCCCTCCCGGCGGACATCAATAAGCCCTGCTTCCTTTAATATTTTTAAGTGATGGGAAATGGCGGGGCGGGATAAGCTGGTCCGTTCCGTTATCTCTTTCACATTCATCCCGCGGCTGCGGGAGCCGGTATAGCCGCTCACGACAACCGATACGTCATTTCCTCCGACGTCATACAGGCCTGCGCCTGCAAGCGCCTGGATAATGGTCAGCCGGACCTGGTCTCCCAGAGCGATAAAAAGCGGCATGCAGTTCTGGAAAAGCTTATTGAAATCCCCGGCTTCCATGGACGAGTTCCTCCTTTGGTTTAAAAAAGTAAACTAATAATAGTTTATCATTTTAAGGGGAAAAGGTCAATGTTTTAATCGGAGAAAATTGTGACATATGCTGAGAAAATAATCTGTTAAAGGAAAAAATATGTTAAGTTTTAGCAAAGAGAAAAGGGAGGTGATAAAAAGCAGTTTTTCGGCGGAGAGAAATGTATACAATATTTCTTGGAAAAAACGGTTGACAATTTATGGCAGTCTGTGCATAATAAAGGCATATTCAGGTATGCGTTCTGCGTTCAGATTTTCAATTACTTTTCAAAGAGCTGCGGGTTTTAAGCGTCCGTGGTGTTAAGGCTGATATTCCAGCAAGAATTCCGATGGTGATGGTTGGGTTTTAGGTGATTTTTGGTTTTAATTTACGG
>JASGGP010000167.1:0-10286 GCA_047604985.1 Lacrimispora sp. | reverse complement strand
AGTGCGGTGGATTCCTTTGATTTGACAGAGGCGGAAATAGAAGGAAGAAAGCAGGCTCATATTATTGTCAAATTCATGAAAAAATATATACCTGGATTTGAAAATGCTGTAATCGCCGCTACAGGACCTCACATCGGCGTCAGGGAAAGCCGCAAAATCAATGGCGCTTACAAGCTGACCGCCTCTGACCTGCTTCAAAATAAAATGTTTGATGATGCAATCGCCATGGGTGGTTATCCCATTGATATCCATTCACCCGACGGGGGGACGATGGAGCATCATTATTTAAAAAAGGGCAGCTGGTATTCCATTCCCTACCGCTGCCTGTACACCAATGAGCTGGAGAACCTACTGGTGACCGGGCGCTGCATGAGTGCAACTCATGAGGCCTGTGCGGCCATCCGGGTGACTCCCATACTTATGGCTATCAGTGAAGGGGCCGGCACTGCAGCAGCTCTTGCCTCAAGAGGGAAGACCGGCGTTGCAGCAATTGACGTGGAACAGCTTAGGGAAACATTAAAGGCCCAAGGGGCATTTCTTGAGCCTTATTGCTGAAGCACCTTATAAACACTATACTGATGATGAACAAAGAGGCACAGCCGGGAAAAATCGGCTGTGCCTCTTTGTCTGTTTTGACATCTCATAATCAGCTGCGGTATAAATATACCGGCCTGCCGTTTTCCATTTTTCTTTCCGGTTCTCCCTGAATCAGGGGCAGGGTGTATTCCAGAAAATCCTCAGTCACATCCGTGCCATTGCCGCAGATCCATTCTGCCGGAAACAGCTTTTCCTGATTGCAGACTTTATTGACATCAACAGTGATGTATTCTATGGAATAGGGGGAATTTCCGGTACGGGAAAAGGCGATCATCTTACCGGTGCTGCCTTCCAATGCGGCTTTTATACCCTCTGCTCCTGCCTGAGAAGATTCCTCTATATCCGCTGCAGAGGCCATCATTCCGCAGCAGCGCTGATTGACATTCAGCTCAATGGAACGGACCTTTACGCCGAAACGGCCGCGCACGAAATTCTCCAGAATTTTTCCGCTTCCGGTCAGCATTTTATGTCCGAAAGTATCCAGGCGGGCCTCATCCGCATATTCACAGATGAATTTGCCCTTTGCATCGGAGAGTCCCTCCGAAATGCAGATAATAACCGAACTTTTCCTGTCCAGAGCGGTTTTTACATCCAGTGCAAACTGCTCAAAGTCAAAATCTGTTTCAGGAAGGTAAATGAGTACCGGATTATCTCCCTCAAACTTCCTGGCCAGGGCGCTGGCGGCTGTCAGCCATCCCGCATGGCGGCCCATCAGCTCCACGATAGTGACGGATTTCTGCTGGTAAATAGAAGCGTCCAGCACGATTTCCCGGACCGTATTTGCCACGTATTTGGCGGCGCTTCCATAGCCGGGTGTGTGATCTGTGAGAATTAAGTCATTGTCAATGGTTTTGGGAACTCCGATGAAACGGATGCTGCTTCCATGATGGGCGGCGTAGCGGGAAAGCTTGCTTACCGTATCCATGGAATCATTTCCGCCGATGTAAAAGAAATATCCGATTTCCAAAGCACGGAATTTCTCAAAAAGAGCCGGATAAAAGGGAGAAGACAAGTCATCGGGAAGCTTATAGCGGCAGGAGCCTAAGTAGGCCGCCGGTGTTAATTTAAGAAGCTCCAGCTCTTCCTCTGTTAAATCTCCAGTCAAATCCATATAGCTGCCGGACATGAAACCCTCAATGCCGTTGACCATGCCGTAAATATGGCCGATTTCCTCATGAATCATTCCCTCCCTGATGATTCCGTAAAGGCTTGCATTGATTACGGCGGTTGGTCCGCCTGACTGTCCTACGATTGCATTTTTCTTCATGTATGGTATCCTCCAAATCTGCATATGCCATGCCACGCCTTATATTCTATAATAGAAAGCACTTCTTTGCAACGGTCATTATACAAATTGGGATGTTTTTCGACATAATATGACAGGGAGTGGGAAATGGGCAGATGAGATTTTTTGGCCCATAAAAAGGGAGGAGCCGGTGAAATGTGGGTTTCACCGGCGAGTTATGAAAAAAAGTCTTATATTAAACAAGTTTTGGAGTTGTTCTTGTTTATGTCTTTATTATAGGAGACAGATATGAAAAAAGTTTGTAGAAGATGTAAATATTTTTTGTACGACATGTGAAAAAACTGTGAATGACAATTCAACTATTCAGCGAAAAATTGATAAATTTTTAAATTTTATAAAGGAGCCTGAATAAAACTGAAACTTGCTGATAAATCGTGTAGGTGGAAGAGATAAAAAAAAAGACCACTTATAAGCAGTCTTTTTATCACTTGGTTTATGCAGTATGAACATTAACAGCCTGTAATCCACGATTACCTTCTGTTACATCAAATGTTACAGACTGACCATCGTCTAAAGACTTGAAGCCGTCCATAGCAAGACCTGAGAAATGAACGAAAATGTCGTTGCCCTGTTCATCACAGATAAAACCAAATCCCTTTTGTGCATTAAACCATTTTACTGTACCTTTTTTCATGAAAGATACCTCCTTAATTATTAAAATTATATTTGCTAAAACTAAAAATCGCATATATATGTAAATCATCAATAGAATAATGACTTACGTATACATGCGAAATCAAGACTTTATTAAAAATACTTATTTAATATAGCACAATAGCCTGAATATGTCAAGAAAAAAATATGAGAATAGGGTGACACATTGAAAAATCGTCAAAAAAGCATAAATTAAACAGCGTGAAGCGGAAAAAGTTGTTCTTGGTGAACTTGATAAGACATCAGGATAGTAACCCGAATTCAGTAAGACGGAGAGAAAACATCATTATTAGGGAACATTGGCAGATTAGGTTTAAAAGGTAATCCAGTGATTAGTTAGATTCAGCCAACCACCAGATACCTTATGTTTGGTTTTGCATTAAAACGGATATTATCTGTGGGAAAAATAATAATGAAAATAGTGGTTGATTTATATGGGAGTTGAAGTGGTCTTGATATACTAGTAAGGAATGATAATGATTTGCATTTGATAAATGTAAAATTTAGATTCTCTGTGCATAGATAAACGGGATAACTCATCACGCTGATATTCAACACGTAAGCAAATTCTTCAAAGTGTTTTTTCAGCATCCTTAAGAAAGTTTCATTGGTTCTGTAGTTTTCTATTTTTATTTGTGTTTTTTACTCTTGTTTGTACAACGTAAAGTTTTTATCATTTTTACAGTTCTAACGGTTACCATCTGCAAGAATCTGACTGTATAATTCTTTGCGCTTATGATTATCATTATTCCAAATGTAGTCTTTATCCGATATTTTCTTAACCAGAGAGAATATCTCATCGGCAGAGAGAATGCGGCGGATTTCAGTTTTTCTTCTGTCACTTATAGCTGAGACGTATAATGTAGCGGCAGTATTGTAAACAGGTTTGAGTACATAATATGGGCGGATTTTTTCATCCATGCACATATCCTGTAATCCGGTAACCTTACAGATACCATGACTTCCGTATATGATGACATCACCTATCTTCATAATATCTCACCTCTTTCTTATAAAATAAAAAATGCGATTCACAAAACCAGACTTATGTCCTTGTAAAGCAAACCACACGTTCGATATATATTATAGCACACTTGTAGATGAAGTGTATACGGCAATTTTCTCCAAAAGTTTCCACTATATCATGGGCTAATCTATTTAGAATTTCCCGGAGCACCGAAAATATACCGTATTTAAGCCATTGTTTTGATTTAAAAAACTTTGAATGAACAATATGAGCTTTTTTAAGCAATTGTAACCGTCATATGGGGATAGCTTGTCTCTTTTATTCCTTGGCTCTCCAAAAGCAGCTTAGGTCTTTAAAATCTGCATCTTACAGCATCGGCTATTGTTAAAAAGATTTATTTATAGTATTATAATTCCATGTTAAATCACGAATATTTTCTATAGCGCAAAGGAGAAATAAATGGCGAAATTGTTTTTCAGATATGGTGCAATGGGGAGTTCTAAGACAGCTAACGCATTGATGACCAGATACAATTACATGGAAAAAGGGAAAAATGCTTTGCTTGTAAAACCAGATATTGATACCAGATATGAAGAAAAGAAAGTCATATCAAGAATAGGTCTGGAGGCAGACTGCATTTTATGGTCTGAATTCAAGTGTTACGATTATAAGTTAATCAAAGAATTAGATGCAATCATTGTTGACGAAGCACAATTTCTTTCGGAAGCTGACATTGACCGGCTTTCTGATATTGTTGATGAATATGATATTCCGGTTTTTTGCTATGGACTCCGGACGGATTTTACATCTCACCTTTTCCCTGGATCAAAACGTTTAATGGAATTAGCAGATGAAATAGAAGAATTAAAGACGGTCTGTTGGTGCGGCAATAGTGCAAATATGAATGCAAGAATTGATAAAAACGGAAAAGTAATTAAAAACGGGCAGCAAATATTAATGGGAGCAAATGATAAATATATTTCATTGTGCCGTAAACATTATAAAGAAAGTAAAATCAAGCCGCTATGATAAGCAGCAAAAGTAAGTTTCGTGAAAGAGAGGATAGTTATGCAAACAAAGAGTGATGCAGTTGATCACCATTCTGCCATGAAAAAATTTATTGAATTTATTGAGATACGCACTAAAATTACAAGTCTGTTTCCATTTCTCATGTCTTTGGCTTACCTGTTTTACCGCAGGCAGCCCATTAACGCTGAACGGACACTTCTGTTTTTTGGTTCCATGTTCCTGTTTGACTTAACCACAACCGGAATCAATAACTACATTGATACCAAGACCAATGGTCAGAAGCTGCCTTTTTCCCGCGGTGTGGCAAGGCTTATTATTTATCTGCTGTTAGGTGTAAGCACTGTTTTGGGTCTTACGCTGGCATTTCGCACGGATTTAGTCGTGCTGCTGCTGGGCGGACTGTGCTTTCTCTGCGGTGTATTTTATACCTGGGGGCCGATTCCCATATCCCGTTTGCCCTTGGGTGAGTTTTTTTCCGGCTGTTTTACGGCCTGTTCATTCCTTTCCTGATGCTTTATATGAATATGCCGTCAGGAACCTTTCTGACCCTGAATGCGGATTGGCATACGGTCACTTTCGCTTTAAATCTTGGACCTGCGTTTGCCCTGCTTTTGTTTTCAGCCGGTCCGATTTGTGCCACTGCCAACATTATGCTGGCCAATAATATCTGTGATCTGGAAAAGGATATTGCAGTAGGACGGTACACGCTGTCTTATTTTTTAGGCAGACAGGCGCTTCATGTTTTTGCCGGGCTGTATTATATTACTTATTTGGCATGGGCAGCATCCGTTGCGCTGAATATCCTGTCCCCGGTCTGTCTGCTGGCACTGCTCACCATTATTCCTGTGCATAAGAACATCCTTCGCTTCAGAAAAGAGCAGATTAAAGAAGAGACCTTTGCCCTTTCGGTTCAGAACTATATCCTCATTGCAGGGGCCCAGACGCTGGTGATCTTTTTAAGCGGTTTGATCTGAAATTGACAGGCGCTTATTATACGGAAAAAATAAAAATTATTATGTTTGAATTGTTTTTTTGATTATGAGGAAATTATAAAGCATGAGGAGTTGATTTATAATCCAACATTCGGCAAAAAATTGTTGATTCCTCATGCCATAAGAATTATACTTTATATAACAAAATATTATTACGGAGGGAAAAAACATGTTTGATCATATGATTGCCGGCCTGAAAGGGCAGAAGAGAAAAATTGTATTTACAGAAGGTACTGACCCCAGAATCCTGGAAGCGGCCAGCCGTCTTTATAAAGAAGATATCCTCACCCCGATTCTTCTGGGAAATCCTGATGAAATAGACGCAGCCGCCAGAGAATGCGGATGGACCGTTGACGGCATTGAGAAAATAGATCCGCTTAACTACGGCGGATTTGAAGACATGGTAATTAAAATGGTAGAGCTTAG
Source organism: Lacrimispora sp. (assembly GCA_047604985.1). Lineage (GTDB taxonomy): Bacteria > Bacillota > Clostridia > Lachnospirales > Lachnospiraceae > Lacrimispora. Next base: position 4,315 of record JASGGP010000167.1, on the reverse strand, counting down.
AAAAGGCAAGATGGATGAAGCGGCTTGCCGTGGGGCTCTTGCAAAATCCAATTACTTTGGCACAATGCTGGTGAAGATGGGGAAAGCGGACTGCCTGCTGGGCGGCGCCACTTATTCTACAGCCGATACAGTAAGACCGGCTTTACAGCTGATTAAAACCAGACCGGGCAGCAAGATCGTTTCCAGCTGCTTTATTCTCTATCGTGAAACAGGAAACGGCAATGAAATGTACGCCATGGCCGACTGTGCCATTAATGTCGATCCCAATGAGGACGAGCTGGTGGAAATTGCGTTGGAAACCGCCAGAACAGCGAAAACTTTTTCCATTGATCCCAAGGTTGCCTTACTTTCTTACAGCACCCTGGGTTCCGGAAAAGGTGAATCTGTTGATAAGGTGCACAATGCGGCTGAGAAATTAAAAGCAATGGATCTGGACTTCCCGGCAGACGGCGAATTACAGTTTGATGCCGCTTTTTCCCCTGTAGTGGCGAAGACAAAAGCACCGGGCTCTTTGTTAGCCGGACATGCCAACACCTTTATTTTCCCCAATATTGATGCAGGAAATATTGGTTATAAAATGGCACAGCGATTAGGAGGCTTTGAAGCTTTCGGCCCTATTTTGCAGGGATTGAATGCTCCGATTAATGATCTTTCAAGAGGCTGCAATGCAGATGAGGTCTATAAAATGTCGATTATTACAGCGTCTCTCATATAAGCCTGTTTATATTTGAGAACCTGGGTAAAAGAGAAGAATGCAGATTTGATAATTTGTGTTCTTCTTTTTTGGAATGAACGTCTTCCATGAAACAGGATTTTACCGCAGAAAAGAAAACCGAAAACAGAAAATGACCGCTTCAAAAAATGAAAACGGTCAAAATCTTAGGGGATTGCACTTTGAATATCAATCTTCTTTTCTGTGAAGTCTGGTATTCCCATTGTGGTTGCCGCAGTAGACCCCCTTTTTGATGGGAGCAAAGATAAAGCCTATGATGATTCCTGATAGAAAAGCGGTGACTACAATGAGTCTTTTCTCAAGGCAGTTCCATTCACGATTATAAAAGCTTTCCATAAACGCCTCCTCAATTGGATTTTAATTTATTTTATCATAAAATGCAGCAGGCAGAAACAGCATTTTAAATAACAAAAAATAGTATTTGCAGAGAAAATTCTTTTATACAGGCGCTGAGGAAATCACCGGGAAAGAGGCACTTTTATTGTTTTCTCTGGGTCTTGGTTCAGGGCTGTGAATATTATGGCATATTATTGCAAAGGATACTTTATCTTGTGAAATCTGATGTTTTATTGTATAATTATTAACATATATTGGCAGAAAAAGTCAAGGCCATTCAAATAATTAAAGAAATACGACAAAGAGAGGGTTGGTGTCTATGAAAAAGAATAGTAAATTTATCGCCGAATTTAAAGAATTTGTTTTGCGCGGCAATGTAGTGGATCTGGCAGTCGGTGTTATTGTCGGCGCTTCTTTTCAGACCATTGTCAATTCCATGGTCAAGGATATTATTTCCCCGCTGATCGGCGTCATTACCGGAGGCGTTGACTTCTCAAGCAAATTTCTTATGCTGTTCAGGGCTCCTGAAGGCGCGGATGTTTCAACCCTGGCAGCGGCTCAGGCTCTTGGTCCGGTATTTGCTTATGGTTCTTTTATTACAGCCGTAATTAACTTTCTCATTATGTCTGTCGTGATCTTTTTGATGATAAAGGGAATCAATTCTCTGCGCGGAACAAAGGAGCAGGCAAAACCGGCGTCTGCTTCCGATAAGGAGTGTCCGTTCTGTTTTACCCGTATTGATGTGAAAGCAACCCGCTGTCCCAACTGTACAAGCCATCTGGATGTCCAGACAGATGCAGCGCCCCAGGATTAAGGCAGAAGCTTTTATTAAACAATCCAAAACAAAAAAGGAACTGCGCCGCAGTTCCTTTTTATTTCATGAAGTCAAATAATTTCCCGCTGCAATATTTTGGATAATTGACTCAGCAGATTATATACATCCAGCTGCCCGTACCCCCATATATTATTTGGATAGCTGTAGGCGTTGTTTCGCTGCGCTCTTCTCAGGAGAAGACGGTTGATCTGTTCTCCTGTAATATAGGTAAGATTTCCCTTGCCCCGGGTCCATTCAAATACCATTGCCACAGCTCCGGCGGCATTGGCAGCAGCAGCGCCGGTGCCTGTCAGGGTTCCGTATTGGCCGTCCGGCAGTGCGCAGGGGATCTGGTAGCCCGGCGCAGCAAGGTCCGGTTTCACCATGCCGACCCTTGTATAGCCTCTTCCTGATTCATCCAGGATATTTCCACTTAACTGGTTATAAGCGGCGACGGTCAGTGCGTTCCTGGTGTTTCCCGGTGAGGTTATGGTGGTATTGGGATTGGAGCTGAGAAAGAACGTGCTGTCCGGCAGCAGATTGCCGGAGGGAAGCCATGAATGGAAGGAAAATGGTTCGTTTTCTGTACTTTGTACACGAAAATTCCAGATTCCCGGCATGGGCTCTTCGAACCGAAGCAATATCAGCTGTTCTCCGCTTCCCTGTTCAAAGGCCATGTTATTTACCCATACGACACTCTGGTTGTTTTGGAAAGAAAATTTTTGGCATCTGCTGAAAGAGGGATAAATAAAAGGTGTCGATTCCTGGTTGGGAGCGGATATTTCTATGGAAAGTCTTCCAGGGCTGAAAGGCCAGATCTCCATGGCAAACTCTCCGCCGTTCCTTCCTATATTTAATTGGAAGTCGTTCATATAAGGGGCCGAGGAAGAACCGCCGAAATAGTGCCTGCCGTTGTCCCCTTCGTTTCCGGCTGAGACAGAAACATCCACCTCAGGCTGCAGAACAAGACGGTCTATGTGATTGCTTAAGAAGCTGCGCCCATCGTGGCTGCCCTGACTGCTTCCAAGACCGATACATATGACAATAGGACGTCTTAACCTCCGTCCCAGATCAGTTAAATACCGTATTCCAAGTATGATGTCTGATTCCTGGAAGCATAAGTCATTTTCGGGAACAAAGAATATATCTTTAAGACTTGCTTTGGCTTCTTTCAGCTTTACAACCGCCAGTTCTGAGTTGGGAACAATACTGGTAAAGTACTGTTTCTCGTCAGGAGTACCGGCGATAATGCTGGCGATAGCTGTTCCATGCCCGTTTGTATCCTTTGAGGGAACGGTCAGAAAAGGATCGGATTGCAGGAGAGCACTGTTTATGGAAGCTCTGGTGTATTCTGTACCAAAAGTAAAGTTATCCGGCGGAGAGCCGTCCTGGATTGTCTGGTCCCATATACGGATAATGCGGGTCGTTTTGTCCTGATGAATAAATGCCGGATGAAGATAATCAATGCCGGTATCGATAATTCCAATAATTATCCCCTGCCCCGTTAAATTAGTAAAGGAATTCTCCTGAGCGATTTTAAAGCAGGATCTTTCTGTGCTCATTCTGGAGGTAAGAGTATAAAGAGCCGGAAAGTTGTGGTAAGGATTTTGGCCAAGATCGCAAGGCTGCATATTATTTTTGGCAACGTGCAGCAGAGAAAACCTGTCGTCTAGTACTGTGATATCATCGCCTATACTGAAAGCCGGAATTAACAGGTTGTTAAATATCAGGTCATAATAATTGTTATCCAGTATTTTTTTCATAAAGGAATCTCCCTGGCTGCATTGATTATAGAGAATATGATATATTTTATGCTGTGCTTTTCCGGATATGAGCGCACCGGCACTTTCCCTGCCGATGCCAAAATCCGAGACAGGGAGGCCTGTCTGCCATCGGTTCATTCCGGCCTTTGCGCTCATAATAGGCGTTTTTCTGCATAAAATATATTATATGTGCCGTTGATAATAAACAGGGGAGGCCTATTTATGCAGAAAATAGTGGACGACAATTATTATGATATCATTATCAGCAATGTAATGATCCCGACCTATGATACGGGAGATAACATTACATTTATGGATTTGAGGAATTCTCTGGCCCATATTCCCAACACCCCTGTGGATCCCTGTGACTTAGGAACTTACCCTTATAATGCGTTCCCTTCCATATTAACATTGAGTGCCACCATCAGCCTTGAAAAATCAGGTGTGGGAACAGTACAGAGAAATCCCTATCTGGCCCTGTTCGGACGGGGAGTGATCGTGGCAATTCTGGATACAGGAATTGATTATCAGCATCCGGCTTTTTTATTCAATGACGGAACTACCCGAATCCTTTCCCTGTGGGACCAGACAATCCAGGAGGGCAAGCCGCCGGAAGGCTTTACTTATGGAACGGAGTATACGAGAGAACATATTAATGTGGCGCTGAAA
>JASGGP010000166.1:0-10327 GCA_047604985.1 Lacrimispora sp. | reverse complement strand
TTTTTCTCCCCCGCTTCTGTCATATTGGGAAGGGGCCTTGCAAGCTCCATCATCTTTAACTGGACCGGGAACCAGGGGCATACCTCTGCTCCTGCCAGATAGCTTCCTTTTCTTATGGGCGCTCCGCTTTTCATTCCCACTTTCCGGTCAATTTCAGGAGAACGAAGATAACGGAGAAATGCGTTGGCCGCTTCCTTTTGCTTACTGCCTGCGCAGACGGCAAATGACCAGGTCACGTTCCAGGAGGTGGAAAAGGCTGCAAACCCAAGATCCTCCGGTTCCAGACATCCCTTCTGATATACCGCGCCCATCTGGCCGCTCCAGGTCACCGCCATGGCCGCTTTCTTTTCCCGTATAGCTGTCCCGATTTCCATATTTCCAAAATTTTCGGTTCCCTTCAAAGCCAGGGATTTCAGCTCAATGTAGGATTGCAGCCCCCTTACCGCTTCGGCGGAGTCGCAGACAGCATTTCCCTCCCTGTCGTAAGCGTCCCCTCCGTACATGCGCAGAAAGGGAAGGGCATCGGTAAAGATTTCCGACGGGTGGGCTTTCATTGCCGCTGCCGGACTCCCGCAGGAGGCTGTAACAGCCCTTGCTATTTCTATGTATTCCTCCGGGGTGATAATAATGCCCGGTTCTCTTCCAAGGACCTGATGAACCTCGCTTTTGCGGTAGACAATCATGTGGCCGTCGCAAAAGGACGGAGAAAGATAGGTTTTCCCGTCATACCGGATCTCCCGGGCTATAACCGGAAGAATATCCTCCTCCTCAACCTCCAGCTCCGCAAGATAACCCTTTTTCACAAAATCACAAAGCCATAAATGGCCTGCCACCATAACGATATCATAATCCGTTTTTCCGGCAAATGCGTCCATCATTGCCGGATAATAAGCTTCCCAGGGCACAATGTCAAAGACTGCGTTCCCCAATTCCTCGTCCAGATAACACTCTGCCGCCGGGTCCCCCACTGCCAGGACCTTAAGCCTTGCCTGTTCCATAAGATCCTCCTCTCTTTTCTACTTTCCGATCTGAGGCGGCGCATCCACAATGCCTACGATGTAGGCATCCACCGGCGCCGAACGGTCCAGAGCGTGCTGGGTCGTGTCGTCGGTGGTCACCAGTACCAGCTCACCGATTCCCGCGCCTATGGTATCGGCCGCCACAAAAATACTCTTCTTATCCCCATAATAGGGCTCCACCAAAGGAGCTTGAACCCTACCAGATTTCTGCATTTTCGTGGAAACAACGGTTCCCATGATTGTTCCTAATATCATCCGGCATCTTCCTTTCTGACGGTTACCCACTGTCCCTGACTTAAGCCAAAGGCATTGGCATCGTCCGTATCCACATGGAAATCCAGCCTGCTGGTGTCAGAGACCCGGATGAGCACTCCGGCGAACACTCCGCCCTTGGCCCTTCCACCAAAACCCTGACCCTCTCCTTATGGGATACTCCGAACCAGGCAGCGTTTTCGGGTGTCATGTGGATGTGGCGGTCTGGAATGATAACCCCTTCCGTCAGGGCCACCTCACCTTTTGGCCCTTTCAGCACCGCACCCGGAGTTCCTTTTAAATCTCCCGACGCCCTTACCGGCGGCTGCAGCCCTAAAACCCTGCAGTCGCTGGCCGCCACCTCAACCTGGCTCTTTTCCCTCTCCGGCCCCAGAATCCGCACTCTGGAAATGGTGCCCCCTGGGCCGCAGACCTCCACCTGCTCTTCACAGGAAAACTGTCCCGGCTGGCTTAGGGCTTTCATGGGCTTTAACCGGTATCCGGCGCCAAAAAGCTTTTCCACATGCTCTCTGGACAGGTGTACATGCCTGGCCGAAACGCCTGCGGGAACCTGATATGGCTCATCCGCGAGCCGCTCCCAGTTTTCTAAGACCAGGCGGGTTATTTTCTGAATCAGCTCTTCCCTGTCTGCCATTGTAACCCCTCTCTTCCGGGCGCTTTGACGCCGTCTGTTTTATTTGATAAGGGGAAGAATATTGCCTACAGAATTATGGGGTCTTGGAATTACATGGACAGCTACCAGCTCTCCCACTCTGGATGCCGCTGCCTCTCCTGCCTCCACGGCAGCTTTCACCGCTCCCACATCTCCCTGGACCATGACGGTCACAAGACCGGAACCGATTTTTTCCGTCCCTACCATTTCCACATCCGCTGCCTTTAACATGGCGTCTGCTGCCTCAATGGAAGCCGTCAGGCCTCTTGTCTCCACCATTCCAAGTGCTAACATCCCTTTTTTTAATGCTGTCTCCGCCATTTACTTTTCCTCCTTGTTTTCCTTTTTCTCTTTCTGATTAATTTCTTGTTTGATTTCCTGGCCGCTTTCCTGTCTGATTTCTTGCTTGATTTCCTGCCTGCTTTCCGGTTTTTCTCCCGGATTTCTTTCCGCCTCATGCCGTTCAATCATATTCAGAAGCTTCCACACCTGGGGATGGGGGTTGCTTATGGATACGGATACCTTGATATTGCTCTCTCCCACCAGCCGCCCGGCTCCTCTGGCCGCCTCCATGGCCGCAAGGATTGCCGAAGTCTGGCCGGCCAGCACGGTATGGCACATCCTTCCCCCCAGCGTCTTATGGCAGCTTACGATTTCCACCTCCGCCGCTTTCAAGGCCTGATCCACCACCACAACGGTATTGGCGTAATAGTTGGTTTCTAAAACCCCTATGGCGTTTTGAATGTTTTTCATTATTGTTGTTTTCCTTTTATTTCAGCCTGGGTAAAATTTTGTCAATATCCTGATGGGGCCTGGGAATCACATGGACCGCCACCAGCTCTCCGATTCTGGAGGCCGCTTCCTGACCTGCTTCTGTGGCTGCCTTTACTGCCCCTACCTCTCCGGTTACAATAACGGTTACAAGACCGGAGCCGATCTTTTCTGTGCCTACCAGCTCAACATCTGCCGCCTTTAACATTGCGTCTGCTGCCTCAATGGATGCGGTTAAGCCTCTTGTTTCAATTAAACCAATTGACGTGGATGCCATATTTTCTTACCTCCTGTAATTTTCAATATTTTCCTCCAGGAACTCTACCTTTGTTATCCTGGACAATTTTTTTGTTCCCTCATAGGGGTTTTCGATCATTTCCACCAGAACCTCTTCCGGCCTGTTAATTTCCAAAGCCGCTCTCTTTGCCACCTCACATGCTTCCTTAACGTCGTCTATGGTGCCCTCAAACTTCACCTGGGCCGTAAGGGGAATGAATGCCGTCACATCCTTGGGATTGATGGTGTCAATGCCGATGATCCTGATGTCCGCCGCTTTACAGGCTTTGTCCATTGCATAGAGAACAGCCCCGTAACCGGCGCATTCTAAAAAACCAACTGCCATATGTACTCCCACCTTCCTAGACGATCCGCAGTCCGCCTTCCGCCAGCATACATCTTCGCTTTCTGGTAAAGCTTCTTGCGCAGGTAAGCCCTTCCCCTGTAGGGCCTGCGATGGTCATTGTCGCATGGCCTTCCCCGCCGATTCCCGCGCCCTTTAGGGTGGCTCCGTTTTTGGTAAAGATGGTGGTCTCGATCTCTTTTCCGAATTTCGTCATATTCTCCACATTTCTGGAAAACATGGAGGCAGTATGGCGGTTTCCGGCTTCTGCCGCTTTGGCCCACTCCACACATTCTTCAAAGGTCCTGGCCCGGACAATGGGAAGCACCGGCATCAGCTGCTCTGTCATAACAAAGGGATGGGTCCTGTCTGTCTCACAGATAAGAAGCCGGGTACCTTTCCGGTCATGAATTCCGATGGCTTCCAGAAAAAGATCTGCATCCTTTCCCACCCACTTCTTATTCACTTCATACCCGCCGTTTTTCCGGATCATGGCTAATTCCGTAATCTCTTTCAGCTGGGCGCCATTGAGCAGATATGCCCCCTGGCCCACCAGCCGGTCTATGAGCTGGTCCGCCGCCCGGTCCATAACAAAGACTTCCTTTTCCGCCAGACAGAGGAGATTATTGTCAAAGGAGGCTCCCCGGTAAATCTCTTTTGCCGCCAGCTCAATGTCCGCCGTATCGTCTACAATAACCGGCGGATTGCCTGCCCCCGCTCCGATGGTCTTCTTTCCAGAACGCAGCAGGGCATCCACCATTGCCATGCCTCCGGTTCCCACCATGAGACGGATTCTGGGATCAGCTGTCAGCTTGCCCACCGCTTCCATGGACGGCTCCTTCTGCATGGTGATTAAATTTGCCGGGCCTCCGTTTTCCACGATTGTCTGGTGAAGCAGCTTTAAGCAATATCCACAGCACTCCTTTGCCCCCGGATGGACGTTGAACACAACGGAATTTCCTCCGGCTATCATGCTGATGGTATTGTTGATAACGGTCTCCGTAGGATTGGTGGATGGAGTGATGGCTCCGATTACCCCAAAGGGAGCATACTCCTCGATCATCAGCCCTCCGTCCCCTGATATGGCCTCTGTGGTCAGGCACTCCACCCCCGGGGTCCTGTCAATGACAGCCATGTGCTTTTCGATCTTATCCTCAAACCGTCCCATGCCGGTTTCATCCCGCACCATTCTTGCCATGGTCTCTGCATGGTTTCTGGCTGCCGTCCGTATGGCCTCAATGATTCTACGCCTGTCCTCCACCTTATAGTGGTTTACCCACTGGCGCTGGGCTGTGTAAGCCGCCTCAATGGCATCCTCCACCCGTTCAAATACCCCGTTTTCGCTTTCAGGAAGAGATTTTTCCATTCCCGCAAGCACTTTTCTCACAATAAATTCTATTTCTTTCGCCCCAATTTCCATGGTCCTCCTCCTAATTTATCTGCTCTACAACCCTTCTCACCACTTCTGCAATGATTTCCTCCTTAGCCCTGCTCAGTTCCCCCGGCTGAACCGTTTCTGGGCGGAAGAGGCCAAACAGCACTGCCGCAGCCGCAGGCCGCAGGCGGCGGGTTCTCACCCGGCCTTACAATGGGCGTTACCCCCTTTAAAGAGATTTCCGGATGGATATCTGTTGCAGAAACCACATCCCTTGTGTTGGTCTCTCGCTCTGAGCAGGGAGGAATTCCTCCTGCCGTAATGCCAAGCTTCTGACGGATATCAAGGAGCTTATTGACCTGGTCGCAGGAGAGCATGTTCTGCCGTCCGATGATATTGCCTGTATACATTAAAATGGTGGCATAGTATTCCACGGACTCCAACCGGTGAAATGCCTGGTAAATATCTTTCCCCCAGGTCAGGGCCCCATGGTTTGCAAGAAGCACCCCGTTGTGGGTATTTACAAAGGGAGCAATGGAGTCGGGCACCTCCTCTGTTCCAGGGGTTGCATATTTTGCAATGGGGATGGATCCCAGCCCCAGAACCGCTTCCGTCAAAACCGCGGCATCCAGGCTGATTCCTGCAATAGAAAAGCTGGTAGCCACAAGAGGATGAGCATGGGTCACCGCCTGTACCTCCGGGTTTTCCTTATATACCCGCAGGTGCATTTTCACTTCTGAGGAAGGCTTTAGCCTGCCCATCAGCACCTTGCCGCTTAAATCCATTTTTACCAGCATATCCTGGGTCATAAAGCCTTTTGATACACCGGTTGGCGTTGTCCATATGGTGTTCGGGCCTACCTTACAGCTGATGTTTCCATCATTGGAGGCTACAAACCCTTTGTCGTACATACGTTTTCCGATTGACAGAATCGCCTTTTTGGCCTCAAAATCGGACATGTACTTTTCACCTTGAACTATCATCATATCTTTACCTCCAAAGTCCAAACAATTACTTTTTCTAAATGTGCTATGTTTTTATGACTATTCTATTTGTTTCTTGATGTTTTGTGTTGTTTTATTTTTACTTTCAGCAATTTCCCTTTACATTTGGTCAAAAAAATTATACAATATACGTAGATATCGCATAATTCACATGGTTTTATCATGCTTTTTGTTTTCAATTATACATTTATCACCGTCTGGAAAGGAATATGCCCATGTTAGCAGTAACGAGAAAATCCAAAATCAAAGATATTATTTTAGAAAAGAAAAGTGTCACGGTAACCGAGCTGTCCAAGATTTTTTCCGTAACAGAGGAAACCATCCGCAGGGATTTAAAGCAGCTGGAAGATGAAGGGTTTTTAACCAGAACCTACGGAGGCGCCTTTATACAGGATGGAGTGGAAAACAACGTGGAGCTTACCATCCGGGAGACCGCTTATATGGAAAGCAAGCAGGCCATTGCCCAGAAATGTCTGTCCGTCATACATAACGGCGACTCCATCTTTCTGGATGCATCCACAACTGCCCTTCAGATCGCCCGGGCCGTAAAGGAGATGCGCCTTACGGTTGTGACCAATTCCCTGCTGATTATTAATGAGATGTGCGACAAGGAGAACATCCGCCTGATCTCCATCGGAGGGTCTTATGCGCCCAGGGAAAAGGCCTTTGACGGTAATACCGCCCTCCGGAATCTGGAAGCTTTTTATTTAGATAAAACCTTTATGTCCTGCCGGAGCCTCTCCATGGAACACGGGATCACCGATTCCAACGAATCCATTGCCGCCATACGCCAGACTCTCATGTCCCGGAGCAATCACATTTATCTGGTGGCCGATCATTCCAAGTTTGACAAGACGTCCTTTATCCGGATATCCGGCTTTGAAGCCATTACAGGTCTGGTGACCGACAAGCGGTTAAACGACTCATGGAGAGATTTTCTTTCCAGAAATAATGTGGCCCTTTACGAGGCCGACGACGTATAAGCCGATTTGGCAAGAGGATGTCTCAGACCTTTCCAGACATCCTCTTTTTTCGCCTGACATTTACATTCCTTTTGCTTTCAGAGCCTCTTCCTTTTTCTGAAAGATCTCTTTTAGGGACTCCTCATAGGGGGCTCTGGCAATCCCGTACTCCGTTATAATTCCTGCGATCAGGTCATGGTCCGTCACATCAAAGGCGGGATTAAAGACCTTTACGCCTTCCGGCGCCATCCGTCTTTCATACCACATCTCAACCACTTCTTCTGCAGGGCGCTCCTCAATATGGATGTCTTTCCCTGTGGCCGTATTGCAGTCAATGGTAGAGGTGGGCGCGCAGATGTACATGGGAATCCCGTAGCGTTTGGCCGCAAGAGCCACCATGGAGGTGCCGATCTTATTTGCGGTGTCGCCGTTGGCCGCCACCCGGTCACAGCCTACGAATACGGCATCGACCCAGCCGTTTCTCATGACGGTTGCAGACATGTTGTCGCAGATTACAGTGACATCAAGGCCCGATTCCTTTAACTCAAAGGAGGTCAGCCGGGCACCCTGCAAAAGAGGCCGTGTTTCGTCGGAAAAAATGCGGAAGCCATAGCCTCTTTCATGGCCTAAGTACATGGGTGCCGTGGCAGTTCCGTATTTGACGGTTGCCAGCTGTCCTGCGTTGCAGTGGGTGAGAAGGCCGTCTCCCGGCTTTACCAGGGAAAGGCCGTATTCTCCGATCATCCTGCAGACCCAGATGTCCTCCTCCCTGATTTCCACCGCCTCTTTGTGAAGAAGCTCTACGATTTCAGAAACGGTCTTATGCCTGTTTTCCAGCACCACCCCTTCCATCCGCCGCAAGGCCCAGGATAAGTTGACCGCAGTCGGGCGGGCGGAATCTAAATAATCCTTTGCTTTTTTAAATTCCTCATAAAAATCCTGGAAGTTATCCGCATTTATTTCCCGGGAAGCCAGATAAATTCCAATAGCAGCTGCCACGCCGATGGCAGGCGCTCCCCTTACCTGGAGCAGATAAATGGCCCTCCAGATATCCTCCTGTTTTGTCAGAGACAGGATCTCCGTATGATAGGGCAGCTTTGTCTGGTCTATGATGACCAGGGCGTGGTTTTCCTCGTCCAGGGCAACGGTGTCATAGTCCATAATGGACTTTTTTCTTTCTTCACTCATGTTTCGGTCTTTCCTTTCGCCTGTCTTAAAATTTGCCGACTGCTTCTTCGATTGCCTTTAAATAATCCGCTCCGCTCCGGAAACTTTGGCGGTTCATAATATAATTTTTCGCCAGGGTGAGAATGATCCGCTCTGCTCTTGCGCGTTTTTCCTCATCCGGTATTCTTGTAATGTCAATGACATTTGCCATGCCGACGGTACGGCGGATGGATTCAAGCCCTGCCACTCCGGCTGTATCGGAAAGAATGCCTTCCAGATACCACTCCTTAAAGCCTGGAACCTTTGCCATTGGCTCTGTCACATACTGGTCAAATACCTTGTCATATTTCTCAACAAATAAGTCTACAACGTCGGAAATTACCTGAAGACACCAGCCGCAAAATTCCCTTTTCTTTTCTTCATCCTCAATCACCGCATCTCCGTTGCACCAGGCAAAGAACATATTTGCAATAATGTTGCCGATATCGTAGCCCATGGGCCCGTAGAAAGCAAATTCGGGATCGAAAATATAGGTGTGCTCCTTATTGATAAACACGGAGCCTGTATGTAAATCCCCATGGATCAGAGACTGGGCATTGTTCATAAATTCGAATTTCAGTTTGGCTGCCTCTAAATGGAGTGCCTGGTCCTCATACAGTTCTCTCCGCACAAACTCTTCATTTGGCGGGAATACATTATTTCTGTTATTGTAATTGAGAAAAGGCTCACTGTAGACCAGATCCTCGGTGATCTCACATAAGTCAGGATTGATAAAGCTCTTTACCAGCTCCTTTTTCTCCTTGTGGTTCATGACTGCATCTGTTGTGCGCAGCAGGGAATTCACCATAAAGGTGGTCACGTGGCCGGCAAATTCCGGATAGATCTCATGATTCATCAGGGCGGTGCGCATCATGGAATGGCCTGTCATATCCTCCATAACCATGGCGCACATGATGCCGTCATAAAGATAAACCTTGGGAACCAGTCCCGGCGCATAGGAGTCCTGAATTTCCAGAATCTTGGCCTCAATTCTTCCCCTGTCTGTGGAAACGTGCATCTCCGCTGAAATGCGCAGCGATTCTCCCGCCTGCTTTACAATGATGCTCTTTCCGCTGGCCGTATCCTTTACGCGGAATACGTAGTTTAAATTCCCGTCCCCGATTTCCTTGCATTCCAGCCTGGCATCCCCGTCAAAATAGGAAAGCTTCTCCTGTACGTAATCCGGGACCTCTTCCGCTTTCATTAAAAAATAGCTGTCATATTTAGACATTTCTGTCACCTTCCCCTGATAATGATATGGTTGAAACCTCAGTTTGCATTTTTTGTCTTGCCGCTGGCATAGGTCATGGCAAGAGCAATGGCAAGAACCGCCCCCTTGATGATATTCATGGCATAATAGGGTACCGACATCATAATGAGCCCGTTCTCCAGCATCCCCACCAGAACTGCTCCTGCAAATGTTCCGAAAGCATTGGCCTTTCCTGCTCCCAATACGGAAAAGCCTATGTAGGCGGCGCACACAGAGGGCATTAAATAGGCATCTCCGGCTGAAATCTGGGCTGTGCCCACACGGGCCGCCAGACACACGCCTCCGATGGCTGCAAAAGCGGCGGACAGAAAGTATGCCAGAATCTTGTACCTTGCCACCGGGATGCCGGAAAGCTCGGCTGCCTCGGGATTTCCTCCCACCGCATACATGTACCTGCCGTGCTTCGTATAATTTAAGAAGAAATAGGCAAACAGCACCACGCAGATCATGATGATAATGAGCCAGGGCTCCTTGCCCAGAGCCCGGAACGCCTCCGGCACAAGGCCCGGCGCCTGGGTTCCGTCGGCACGGGTCATGCGTTCGGTGATGGCTCCGCCCTTGGAATAGGTCATGGAAACTCCCTGATACATGAACATAACGGAAAGGGCCGCTACCATGTCAGGTATCTTAAATTTAACAATCAGAATGCTGTTGAGAACCGCAACGCTGAGACACACCAGAATGGTCAGAAGAATGGAAACTCCGATATTGATGCTGTGCCATACGAAGCAGGTCATGACAAAAACATTTGCAAACTGGGCCGTCGCGCCGATGGAAAGGTCCATGCCGTTTACTGCCAGCGCAAAGGTAAGGCCGGTTGCAATGATGGTGGTAATGGATACCGCGCGAAGAATCGTAATCATATTGGACTGGGTCAGGAACATGCTCGTTCCCGTATCCTTGCTCCAGTTGATGAAAGTGAAGAGAATGAACATGATGACCATGGTTGCGATGGTGCCCCATTTTGTCACAAAATCCCCCGCATTTCCCTTCTTTTTTGCTTTTTCTGCCCCAGACATATTATTTACCTCCTGTCGAATAATAAAGCAGTTCTTTTTCGTTTGTATCCGCCGCTTTCAGTTCCTTGATGATCTCTCCGTCATACATCACGTAGATGCGGTCACAGATACTTAATATTTCCTGAAATTCGCAGGTGGCATATATAATTCCCTTTCC
>JASGGP010000165.1:0-10428 GCA_047604985.1 Lacrimispora sp. | reverse complement strand
AAGTTATGGTCAGTTTTACTGACGGGAGCCATTGCGGCATCCACATTATGGGGATGTAATTCCTCATCCGATACCGGATCCAAAGCAGAATCAAGAACCGGGAATACCACTGCAGCGGCTCAGCAATCCACGAAAGGCGGAGATCAGACGCTGAGGGTTACGGTTCAGGCCTGGATGATGGGCAAGTATGATTTCGAACGCATTGCAAAAGAGTTTGAAGATGAGAATCCGGGTGTCAAGGTTGAATACAACCAGGTTGATAACGTGGATGTTACATCCAGTATGCTGGAGTGGTCTCAGGGGAAGACCAATTGTGATCTGGCGCTGGGTGGAGACCGGTCGGAGACGGTTCCTTATGCGGCCAATAATTATGTTGTGGAATTTACAGATGAAAACTTTTTTAACGGGGATTTCACCAGAGACAAGTTTATTGATTCATTTCTGGAAAGTGGAAATGCAGATGGCGTGCAGTACATGATTCCCATGCTTGGTGAGGTTATGGGCTGCGTTGTTAATATTCCCATGATGAAAGAAGCCGGATATGTGGATGCTTCAGGCAAAGTCATTGCTCCCAAAACCTGGGATGAGATGTATGAGTATGCGAAAAAGCTGACAAAGGATGGACAAACCGGTCTTGGCATTGACTGGGGGAACAATATGGCGGTAAAGGCCTATGATGCCTGCCTTATGGGAGTGAACGGAAACATTTATGAGGCGGATGGAAAGACCTTGAACTTTACCGCAGAGCCGGTAAAAGCTATGTTTACTGTATGGCAGAATCTTGTAAAGGACGGTTATGTTACTACTGACGTATTTGCTGACCCAGAGGCTAATCGGACGAATTTTAAGGCCGGACATGTTGCCATGCACATTGCGCCGTCTTCCCGGTGGATTGAGGCCGGAGCGGTTCTGGGAGCGGAAAATGTAGGGGTTATACCGATTCCCGGAACAGATATCAACGGTTCCATCTCGTATATCCACGGTGCGGTAATTCCCAAGGCATCCGATAAGCAGGAGCTTGCCATTAAGTTTATTAAAGATAAGCTGCTTCAGCCCAAGTTCCAGATGGATTCCATGGCTGCTTACGGCAAGATGTCACCTTTAAAAGATCAGTATAAAGACTTATCAAATCCATATTGGCCGACGGTTATGGACTTTACGGAGAAAGCATCAACCCCTCCGTTATATAAGGATTATACGAAACTGGATACCAATATGCAGATTGAATTGCAGAAAATGCTGACCGGAGGCTCTTCGCCGGAAGAGTTTTCAGAGAATATGAGCAAATTTATGACTACAATCGACTTGAGCTCAGGAATGAAAAAATAAAAAGGATCAGAGCCGGTTCAATCGCCATACCAGCATTGCACCGGCTTTCCTGTCAGATCAAATCGTAGATAAAGGAGTAGAATATGGGTCATAAAAAAAGCATTGGCTTACGGTTTAAAAAGATGCTGCCCGGCTATTGGTTTGCAGCTCCCGGGATTTTATTTACAGCTATATATATGGGGTATCCCCTGGTGCGGTCATTTTATTTAAGCTTTACAAATTACAATTTCGCCTTTGACAGAAAACCGGCCTTTGCAGGTTTGTCAAATTTTATTAAAATGTTCTCGGATGCATATTTTATGGATTCTTTGAGAAATACGGCTGTGTTTTCTCTTTTGTTTTTTCCGTCCCTTATGGTTTTTTCTTTGATTATCGCCATGCTTATAGATAAGGGAATCAGAGGTGCGGGAGTGTTTCGGACATGTATTTTCATGTCCATGGTGGTTCCTTTGTCCCTGACCGGAATAATTTTCCAGTGGATTTTAAATAATCAGTACGGTCTTTTAAATACGGTATTGAGAGATGTGTTAAAAATGGGTTTTCTCGCTCACAACTGGCTTGGAGAGGGAAAATGGGCCATGGTGTCAATTGTGGTGGTCAGCCTGTGGAAGAACATGGGAATGCTGGTGATTTTCTTTATGGCAGGACTGGCGGCTATTCCGGAGGATATTATTGAATCCGCTAAGATTGACGGAGCCAATGGATTTCAAAGGATCTTTCTTATTATTTTACCGAATTTAAAGGAAAGCTATATCATTTGCGGCTTGTGGGCCATTATCCAGTCTGTAAAAGTATTCGAACAACCTTTTGTCATGACAAACGGCGGCCCTGGTACATCAACCCTTGTACTTTACCAGTATACCTGGATGAACGCATTTAAGTATTATGAAATGG
The DNA here is from genome assembly GCA_047604985.1 of Lacrimispora sp. Taxonomy (GTDB): domain Bacteria; phylum Bacillota; class Clostridia; order Lachnospirales; family Lachnospiraceae; genus Lacrimispora. The sequence goes on along the minus strand of JASGGP010000165.1, from coordinate 8,205 downwards.
GCTATGCCTCGGCAATCGCCTATTTTATGGGCATTGTTATTTTGCTTCTGTCGGCCCTTAATATGTTTTTGAACAGGGATAAGGACGTGGATGAAGTGAAAAGAAAAGCCGGGAAGAAAAGGAGAGTGAGAGCATGAACGAAAAAAAGGGTATAGGAGATATTGCTGTCTTTGTCATATTGTTTTTCATCTCTTTTGCGTTCATCATTCCTTTTTTGTGGACATTTCTCACTTCCTTAAAGACTGATGCTGAGATTTATTCAACGACGCTGACATTACTTCCAAAAGAGTTTTATGTGGGACATTATGTGGGAATATTTACGAAGCTGGGGAATTTCTTAAAATATTTTACGAATTCTGTAGCTGTATCCTTTTGGAGCGTGCTTTTTAATGTTTTGCTGGCTTCTACCTTGGGGTATTCATTTTCCAAATTCAAGTATTGGGGCAGAGAATTTTTCTTGGGGGCTGTACTGCTGATTATTACGCTTCCCTATGTTATTTATCTGATTCCTATTTACATTATGCAGTCGAGATTTGATTTAATTGATACCAAGCTGGGGTTGATTCTTCCCTATACCGCAACCAATCTTCCCATGTCTGTGTTTATCATGAGGGGACAGTTTAATGGCGTACCGAACGAGATGATGGAGGCAGCCAGAATTGACGGCGCTTCTCAATGGCAGACATTTACAAGAGTGATGCTGCCCATCGTCAAGCCTGGCATTGCAACTGTAATCATTATGACATTTATTACCGTATGGGGCGAATTTACATATGCAAGGACTTTGAGCACAACGGCAAAGTCTCAAACCCTGGCAGTAGGAATTACATTTTTAAGGGATGAAGCCGCCTCCTGGCAGTATGGTACCTTGACGGCTACAATTATTCTGTCTTTAATTCCCGTTCTTATCATATTTTTGTCCATGCAGAAATATTTCATTAAGGGAATTATGGCCGGTGCAGTGAAAGGATGAGGAAAAAATGATAATTGAAAAGTTTGAAACATGGTGGGTGAAACGGGACAAATGCCTGTTTGATAAAAAGAGAACGGGAAAGAGCCATATGGATTGGGACGTGGTGGTGTTAAAGCTGACCACAGACACTGGAATAGAGGGAATTGCCACTGTTTTGGCAGCCCGCTCCGGCCAGGTTACGGAAAGCTATCTCCATGATAATATTGCGCCGGTAGTTCTTGGCAGGTCTCCATATGACAGAGAGAAAATATGGCATGAGCTGTGGAACATTGACCGCCATCTCACGTTTTTCCCGGTCTATCTTCCCGGCCCGGTAGATGTGGCTCTTTGGGATATCTGCGCGAAAGCGGCAGGATTGCCTTTGTACAAATATATCGGCGCATACAGAAACCAGCTTCCTGTATATGCCAGCAGCCTGTTTTATGAGGACCCCGATAAATATGTGGAAGAGGCACTGTATTACAAGTCTAAAGGAATCAACTGCTACAAGGTCCATCCGTCAGGTCCTTATGAGGTTGATATGAAAATTCATGAAAATATTCGGAATGCGGTAGGGCCGGATATGAAGCTTATGAGCGACCCGGTGGGGGAGTATACCTTAGATGAGGCGATTAAAGTAGGAAGGCATTTAGAGAAATTGAATTACGAGTGGCTGGAAGAGCCTTTCCGGGATTTTGAGTTGGAGAAATATTCCCAGTTATGTGCGGCTTTAGATATTCCGATTGCGGCGACAGAGACAACCCGCGGCTGCCACTGGGGAGTGGCCCAGGTGATTAACCAGAAAGCTGCTGATATTGTGAGAGCTGACGTTTCCTGGAAGTGCGGAATTACCGGAACTTTAAAGATTGCCCATCTGGCGGAAAGCTTCGGTATGCAGTGTGAAATTCACACCACAACCATGAACTATATGGATCTGGTGAATTTACATGTCTCCTGCGCGATCCGTAATTGTAAGTATTTTGAATATTTCGTTCCGGAGGAAGATTTTTCTTTCCCGATGAAAGGCCTGCTGCCTATTGACGAGCACGGGATCATCACGGTTCCGGAAAGTCCGGGGGTAGGAGCAGAGCTTGACTGGGATTTAATTGAGGAACGTACCGTTTCTCATCGTACGGAGGAATTCGAGAGGTGAATTTGACAGGAAAAACAGGAATTGTTACAGGCGGCTCCAGCGGAATCGGATTTACGGCCGCAAATATGCTTGCAGAAGAGGGAGCCCTGGTTTATGCCGTCAGCAGAAGCGGGAAGCCAAAGCTTGAGGGGCAGAAAAGCCATCCGGGAGTTGTCCACGTGGCGGCAGATGTCTGCGACTATGAGGCGCTTACAGCGCTGGTAAATAAAATCGGTATGGAGCATGGAATTGATTTTCTTGTTAATAATGCCGGTATAACGGTAAAGTGCAGGGCAGAAAGGTTTTTGGATGAAGATTTTGAGCGGATTCACCGGGTGAATGTAAACAGCGTGTTTAAGCTTTCCTGCCTGTGCTTCCCTTATTTAAAGAATGCGCCTCACAGAGGCCGGATCGTTAATATCACATCCATGGCAGCCCATCTGGGATTTACTGAGGTTGTTCCTTACTGCTCCAGTAAGGGGGCGGTTCTTTCTATGACAAGAGGGCTGGCGGTAGAATGGTCCGGAGATCAGATTAATGTTAATTCCATCGCTCCCGGCTGGTTCCCATCAGAAATGAGCCGGTCGGTCATGGATGAGAAGCGGAAGCAGAAGATTCTTTCCAGAATGCCCTTTCATCAGTTCGGTAATCCGGAGGATATTGGGGAAATGGTAAAGTTTTTGGTATCTGACGGTTCAGAATATATTACCGGCCAGGACTTTGCCGTGGATGGAGGAGCTTTGGCTTTTGGATTTTAAAAGGAGGAAAAATATTTATGAAATTATGGAATGACGAGAACGAGAAATTCTCTTTGATGAAAGAAAAACTGTATACTCCTGTCGTGGGAGATATTTTAGATGGGATGGGATATTGTCATCAGTTTCTTCCTCAGGACATCCGCCCCATAAAGGATGATATGAAGCTGGCAGGAAAGGCTATGACCGTGCTCATGATTGATGTATTCGGCCCTCAGAAGAAGCCTTTTGGGTATCTGACGGAGGCTTTGGACCAGCTTGAGGAAAATGAGATTTTTTAGCCACCGGGGAAGCAAGCGCTGCGCTTACTGGGGGGAGCTTTTGACCGCCACTGCCCGGACCAGAAAGGCCGTGGGGGCTGTGGTGAACGGATGGCACAGGGATACGCCTCAGGTGCTGGAACAGAATTGCGGTATTTTCAAATGGATGCTATGCCCAGGATTCCAGTGTCCGGACCCAGGTGGTGGATTACCGGTGTGATATTGAAATTGGACAGGTAACCATTCATGACGGGGATTTGGTGTTCGGGGATGTGGACGGTGTCCTGATTATACCGAAGGACGTGGCGGATGAGGTCCTGGAAAAGGCATTGGAGAAAGCGGCAGGAGAAAAGGTTGTGAGAAAAGCCATTGAAAGCGGTATGAGCGCAACCGCTGCTTTTGCCAAATTCGGGATTTTGTAGGACAGGAGATATCTATGAAAAACATGCAGACGGCATTTCAGATCGTTGAGGATGACAATGTGGCCACCGCGTTGGAGGATATCCTGCCGGGAGCCGTAGTTCTTTCAGGCGATTCTCTTAAAAAGGAGGTTGCTGCGATTACAGAAGTCCCTAAAGGCCATAAAATTGCAATAAAAGATATAGAAGCCGGAGGCGATATCAGAAAATACGGAGTCAGAATCGGAAGAGCCATCCGGGATATCAAAACCGGAGAATGGGTTCATCTCCATAATATATGCAGCGTATATGATGCCAGGTCCAGCCATTTGGATGTGATGACCGGGGCGCCCAAAGACACGAAATATGAGTAGGTAAAGCAGAATGGAAAATGAAAAAGAGTATATATGGCAGGGGTATGTGCGTAAAAGCGGAGCTTTGGGAATCCGCAATAAGGTTTTGGTCATTTATACAGTGGAATGCGCTTCTTTTGTGGCGAAAGAAATTGTCCGTCAAATCAACGACTCAGAAACAGAGGTTGTAGGCTTTTCGGGCTGTACGGACAATGAATATGCAGTCCGTCTCTTAATTTCTCTGATCCGCCATCCCAATGTGGGAGCTGTGCTTCCCATAGGCTTAGGATGCGAATATATCCAGCCGGAGTGGCTGTCGGATATTGCCCGGAAAGAGGGGAAAGAGACAGAGTGGATGTTCATCCAGAAAGAGGGCGGAACCAGAAAAACCATAGAAAAGGGCATTCAGCTTGTCAGGGAGATGCAGGAGGCCTTAAAAAAGACGGGACGGGCTCCCATGAGGCTGCAGGATCTGGTCGTAGGCGGAGAATGCGGCGGCTCCGATTATACCAGCGGGCTGGCAGGAAATGTGGTGGTAGGGCGTTTTAATGATCTCCTTGTGGAATCGGGAGGAACTGCTGTTTTTGAGGAAATTGTAGAAGCCATAGGTTTAAAAGAACTTTTGACAGAACGCGGGGCAGATGAGAAGGCTGCAAAAGAGATTTCTGATACATATGACAAAGCCCTGGAGTACTGCAAATCTGTCAGGCAGTATTCTGTAAGTCCCGGAAATTTTGCCGGCGGCCTTTCCACCATTGAGGAAAAAAGCATGGGAGCTGTCATAAAAAGCGGAACAAAAGCCATTGAAGGTGTCTTAAAGGTAGGGAAGACGCCGCCTCATAAGGGGCTGTGGCTTTTGGATTCCACGCCGGACCCTTATTGGATGCAATTTGGGATCACCAATCCCAATGATAATGAAGGCTTAATGGATTTAATCTCTTGTGGCTGCCATGTAGTGTTTCTGGTTACAGGGCGCGGCAGCGTGGTAGGCTCTGCGGTGTCTCCGTGCATCAAGGTGACAGGGAATTCCGCGACCTATAAAGCCATGGAGGAAGATCTGGATTTTGATGCAGGGCCGGTTCTTACAGGGGACTGCTCACAGGATGAGATGGCACAGAGACTTTTGAAGCTGGTAGAAGAGGTGGCGTCAGGAAAGAAAAGTAAAAGTGAGGACCTGGGACATAAGGAATATTTTATTCCATACAAATATCAGGATAAAGACGTAGTGAAAAGATGCGAGGAGGTATAAAGTATGTTTGATATCGGTAAATATTTTTCTTTGGAAGGTCAGACTGCCATTGTAACGGGAGGCTCTACAGGCCTGGGACTGGCGATCACCAGATGTATGGTGTCTTCAGGTGCAAAGGTGGTAGTTATGAGCTTCGAAAGTGAAGAACAGGGGCAGGAAGCGTTGAAAGAATTCGGAGACAAGGCTGCTTACTATTGTTTTGACATTACGGACACGGATCATACACAGGAGATAGTAGACCGCATTATATCAGAGCAGGGGCCCATTTCCATTCTGGTAAATAATGCGGGAAATCACTGTAAGAAATTTATTGAAGATATGACGGTAGAAGATTATGTCAGTGTACTAAATGTCCACCTGGTAGGCGCATTTGCCCTGACAAAAGCCTTATTCCCCCATATGAAAGAACAGAAAAAAGGAAGCATTCTGTTTCAGGCCAGCATGACCAGCTATATAGGACAGCCTCAGGTAGCGGGATATGCTACCGCTAAGGCGGGATATTTAGGGCTGATGCACACTCTTGCCACGGAAGGAGGCCCTTACGGAATCCGGGTAAATGCCATTGCTCCGGGCTGGATTGATACGCCTATGTACCACAAAGCGACGGATGATGATGAGACGAGGCGCAATAAGATTCTTGGCAGAATTCCCATGAACAAGGTAGGGGACGCCATGGATATCGGAATGGCTGCCGTATTTTTATCCAGTGATGCAGCCGGCTATATATCAGGTTCCTGTATTCCGGTAGACGGCGGAGCTTTGATTGGTTTTTGACGGAGCGCATAAAAAGAGAGGGTGAGTGAATTGAATCAACAGTTTTCGGAAGAATTGCTTTTAACAAGCAGTACAGGAAGCAGGTTTTATCATACATACGCGGAAGATCTGCCAATCGTCGATTACCACTGTCATCTGGATGTCAGAGAAATTTATGAAAATAAAGAATTTAAGGATCTGGGAGAAATGTGGCTCGCTCACGATCATTATAAATGGCGGGCAATGCGGACTTTTGGAATTGACGAGTATTATATCACCGGAGAAGCGGATTTTTACGAGAAATACATGAAGTTTGCAGAAATACTGCCCCGCCTCATTGGAAATCCAGTTTATATCTGGTGTGCTCTGGAACTGAAACGTTATTTTGGAATTGAGGATTCATTGGGACCTGATAACGCGGAAAGGATATATAGCATAACTAAGGATTTAATTCAGACCCGCCATATAAATCCAAGGTGGTGCATGGAACAGTCAAAGGTAGAAATTGTCAGCACCACAGAAGATCCGGTGGATTCCCTGGAATACCATATTCAAATGAAACAGGATTCGGACTTTAAGACGAAAGTGCTGACAGCTTTTCGCCCCGATAAGGCATTTTACTGTGAATGGCCCGCTTTTCCGGATTATATGGAGAAGCTTTCCCTGGCGGCAAAGCAGAAAATAACCGGTTTTTCCTCTATGATGAGCGCTTTAGAGCAGCGCCTTTCCTTTTTCGCGGAATTTGGCACCACCGTGAGTGATAACGGCATCGCGGACATTACCTGGTGTGATTATACACTGGAGGAAGTGGAAGCTGTTTTTAAAAAGGCTATGTGTCAGGCCCCCCTGTCACAAAAGGAAAAAGATCAGTACAAATCCGCATTTCTTATTGAAATGGCAAGACTCTATAAAAAATATGGATTTGTGATGCAGCTTCATATTGGGACTTATTTAGATGCAAATCAGAAAAAGGTGAGAGAAATTGGCCAGTCCACCGGCTTTGACTGTGTGAGTGACACCACCTCGGTTCACTCTGTCGGAGCTGTATTAAACCGTTTAACGGAGCTTGATGAACTGCCTAAAACCATTCTTTATCCTTTGAATGGAGCGCAGATCGAGTCCTTCGCTAATCTGGCTGCCAGCTTTTGCGATGGAACAGAGAAAGGAAAGGTGCAGCTTGGAGCACCATGGTGGTTTAATGACCAGTCTTACGGCATTGAACGCCAGTTTTACGCGGTTGGAAATCTTTATCCGGTCAGTTTATCCGTGGGAATGCTGACTGATTCCAGGAGCTTTTTAAGCTATCCCCGCCATGAGCTTTATCGGAGAGTTCTTTGTAATTATTTCGGACAGCTTGTTGACAGGGGAGAATATTTCTCCGATGAAATGTACATTAAGGAAATGATAGAAGCCATTTGCTATAAAAATGTAAAAGAGTACTTTGGCTGGTAAAGGAGAAAGGGGACGTTGCAACAGCTCCTTTTGTAACATCATTGTCTGGTTAAACAAAGAATTATTATACATTCTTTATGGATGGAGGTGATGCCTATGAAATCTGACTTTAAGGATTTAATGACTTTTGGTCTTTTTCTTCGGGCATTACTTACATTTGTTTTTACGTTTAGAAAGTAATACATAGCAAAAACCACCCTGGTATACTTGGCGGTTACTGGGTTTTTCTATCACTAAGGATAACATTCCAGACATCTCCATTATATATTATCAGCAAAAGAAAAAGCAGTCTTCCATTATATAAATAACTTGAAGTTCATGCCTGTCAGACAAATTCTGAATTGATGAACTTATAGAAAGGCAGAAGAATCAGCGAAGGAAATAAAAAAAGACCACTTAAAAGTAGTCCCTTTTTAACACGTGTTTATGCAGGTTTCACATTAACAGCCTGTGGTCCACGTTTACCCTCTGCCATGTCAAATGTTACAGACTGCCCATCGTCTAAAGACTTATAACCGTCCATTGCAAGACCTGAGAAATGAACGAAAACTTCGTTGCCTCGCTCATCGCTGATAAAACCAAATCCTTTCTGTGCGTTAAACCATTTTACTGTACCTTTCATGAAAGATACCTCCTCAATTATAAAATTATATTTGCCAAAACTAAAAATCGCATATATAAGTAAATCATTAATAGAATAATGACTTACGTAAACATGCGAAATCAAGACTTTATTAAAATATATCTTAAATATATCATAATGGTCAAAATAAGTCAATGGAGATTGAAAGTTGAACTACAGTAGGAATGTGCTATGTAAAAAGCAGATGATAAATTTGAAATAATTACTGGACGTAGAGAAATAAGCAAATATTTAATTGTGGCTTCAGTAAACAAAACT
>JASGGP010000164.1:0-10591 GCA_047604985.1 Lacrimispora sp. | reverse complement strand
CTTATAATATGATAAAATATTTCTATAAAATTTAGGAGGAATGGTTATGAAACCAATGGAAACAGACCTGCATCTTCATCTGGACGGCTCCTTATCTATTGATGTGATAAAGCTTTTGGCAGAGCAGACCGGGTATGATTTTAAGGGAGAAGATATAAAGACAAGCGTTTCCGTGGGAGACAGCTGTGAAAGCCTGGTGGACTATTTAAAATGCTTTGATTTGCCGGGACAGCTTCTCCAGACAGAGGAGGCTCTTACACTTGCCACTGCGGATTTAACGGAGCGGCTTGCCGCGGAGGGACTCATTTACAGTGAGATCCGCTTTGCTCCCCAGCTTCACATGAAAAAGGGGCTTACAAAGGAAAAAACCATAGAAGCGGTTTTAAAAGGGCTGGAAAAGGGAACCGGTAAATCCGGCATGAAAGCGGGAATCCTGCTTTGCGCCATGGTCAATGGGCCGGACCGGGAAAATGAGGAAACCTTTGAACTGGCTGCCGCCTATAAGGGAAAAGGCGTTGTGGGGGTGGATATTGCTGGTCCTGAAGGGCTGGTGCCCATGGAGCATTTTTCCATTATTTTTAAGGAGGCTTATAAAAAGGACATTCCCTTTACCATACATGCAGGAGAATGCGGAGACTATGAGAACATCGTCAGGGCCGTGTCCTACGGCGCAAAACGGATCGGGCACGGCTGTGCCGCTATTCAGTCGGAAGCGTGTATGGACCTTTTAAAAAAGGAAAAGATTACATTAGAGATGTGCGTGATCAGCAATCTTCAGACGAAAGCGGTACCGTCCATTAAGGAACACCCCTTAAAAACGTTTTACGACAGGGGTATCCGGGTGACTTACAACACGGACAACATGACGGTTTCCGACACCACCCTGGAAAAAGAAGCGGCTCTCATCAGAGAGCACATGGGCTTTACGGAAGCGGATTTAAGACAGATGAACCGCTATGCCCTGGAGGCTGCTTTCCTTGAAGAAAGTGAGAAAGAAAAAATAATTGCATTTTTCGACAAAAATATTTATAATGAATGTTAACTACGTTTAAAAAACCGGTGAAAGCCGGAAATGTTCCAATCAAAGGTGACGGCATATGGCAGATAATCCAATTATGGAAAAGAGTAATACGGCAACTATGGGAAAAGAACCTCCGGAGAAGTATAAACTGGATGCAGATTTAGAAGCTCCGGCTGACTTTACCAGTCCGGAAGCGCTTTATCAGGAATTGATCGACAGCATCAGGCGGTACCATCCCTCCGATGATATCTCCATGATCGAAAAGGCGTATCATATTGCGGATGAAGCGCATAAGGATCAGATGCGCAAATCGGGTGAACCTTATATCATTCACCCTCTTTGTGTTGCCATTATTCTGGCTGATCTGGAAATGGATAAAGAGACCATTGCCGCAGGTATTCTCCACGATGTGGTGGAGGACACCATCATGTCCCTGGATGAGATGAAAAAGGAATTCGGGGAAGAGGTGGCCTTGCTGGTGGACGGCGTCACCAAGCTGACCCAGATCTCCTGGTCCATGGATAAGATGGAGATTCAGGCAGAGAACCTAAGAAAGATGTTCTTAGCCATGGCAAAGGACATACGCGTCATTATCATCAAGCTGGCAGACCGCCTGCACAACATGCGGACCCTGCAGTACATGAGGCCGGAGAAGCAGAAAGAAAAGGCCAAGGAGACCATGGAAATCTATGCACCCATCGCTCACCGCCTTGGTATTTCCAAAATCAAGATCGAGCTTGACGACCTTTCCTTAAAATACTTACAGCCGGAAATCTACTATGAGCTGGCGGAAAAGATATCCTTAAAAAAGGATGCCCGGGAATCTTTTGTAAAGAGCATTGTGGATGAGGTCCAGGAGCATCTTACATCCTCCGGAATCGAGGCCAGGGTGGACGGCCGGGTGAAGCACTTTTTCAGCATTTATAAGAAGATGGTGAATCAGAACAAGACCCTGGACCAGATTTACGATTTATTTGCCGTGCGGATCATTGTGGACAGCGTAAAGGACTGCTATGCGGCCCTGGGTGTGATCCATGAGATGTATAAGCCCATTCCGGGCCGTTTCAAGGATTACATCGCCATGCCAAAGCCCAACATGTACCAGTCTCTTCATACAACCCTGATCGGAAGCAACGGACAGCCCTTTGAGATCCAGATCAGAACCTATGATATGCACCGGACCGCGGAGTACGGAATCGCTGCCCACTGGAAGTACAAGGAGAGCGGAAGCGGACAGGTGGCGGCAGGCAAAGAGGAAGAGAAGCTAAGCTGGCTGCGCCAGATTTTAGAGTGGCAGAAGGACATGTCCGACAACAAGGAATTCTTAAATATGGTCAAAGGAGATCTTGACTTGTTCTCCGACAGTGTTTACTGCTTTACCCCTTCTGGTGATGTGAAAAACCTGCCGGGCGGTTCCACGCCCATTGATTTTGCTTATTCCATTCACAGTGCCGTCGGCAACAAGATGGTGGGAGCCAGGGTCAACGGAAAGCTGGTAAATATTGATTACGTGATCCAGAACGGGGATCAGGTGGAGATCGTCACCTCCCAGAACAGTAAAGGTCCCAGCCGGGACTGGCTCAATGTGGTAAAGAGTCCCCAGGCCAAGAATAAGATCAACCAGTGGTTTAAGACCGAGCTGAAAGAGGATAACATTCTCCGGGGCAAGGAAATGGTGGAGCGCTACTGCAAGGCGAAAGGAATCAATTATCCTGACATCAATAAGCCGGAATATCAGGAAAAGGTCATGAAACGCTATGCTTTCCGGGACTGGGAATCGGTTATTGCCTCCATCGGCCACGGCGGCTTAAAAGAAGGCCAGGTCATCAACAAGATGGTGGATGAGCGGAATAAGAAGCTGAAAAAAGAAGTGACCGACACCTCCATCTTAAATGATATCGAGGATATGAGCAGCAAGCTTCCTGTGAAAAGGCATTCCGGCAGCGGGATCGTGGTAAAAGGAGTCCATGACCTTGCGGTCCGTTTCTCCAAGTGCTGCAGCCCTGTGCCGGGTGATGAGATCGTGGGCTTTGTCACAAGAGGCAGAGGCATTTCCATTCACAGGACAGACTGTGTCAATGTTTTGAATTTACCGGAGGATGAGAGAAACCGCTTAATTGATGCGGAATGGCAGAAATCAGAGGGAGACGACACCAAGGAGCGGTATTCCACGGAAATAAAAATATTTGCCAATAACCGGATCGGCATGTTTGTTGATATTTCCAAGGTATTTACGGAGCGGCAGATCGACATCACCTCCATGAATTCCAGGACCAACAAGCAGGGCAAGGCAACCATCACCATGACCTTTGATATCCACGGGGTGGAGGAATTGGGAAAATTGGTGGATAAGCTGCGGCAGATCGAAGGGGTAATAGACATTGAGAGGACTGCGGGATAACGCAGTTTTCTCTTTTTCCCGGGTGTATTCCCCGGGCTTTCTTTGAAAAAAATGGCTTTCATAAAAATAAAAACAGCCAGAAAAGAGGGAACCATGAGCGATTTCAGAATAAAAACATATCCGGTGGGAGAACTGGAAACCAACTGTTATGTGATCTACCGGAAAGGCCAGAAGAAAATGGTAATTGTAGATCCGGGAGATAACGGGATGTTTATTTTAAATAAGTGCCGGGAGCTTTCCATGACCCCTGAGGTGATTCTGCTGACTCACGGGCATTTTGATCACATTCTGGCGGTGGAAGACATAAAAAGGGCATTTCCCGAGGTGAAGATTGTGGCCGGAGCCGAGGAAAAAGAGCTTTTGGAAGATCCCTCTCTCAATCTGTCTGCCGGCTATGGAAGGCCCTGCAGAGTAGCTGTGGATGAGTATGTAAAGGATGGAGATGTTCTTTCTTTCGCAGGAATCACCTTTCAGGTGATCTTCACTCCCGGTCATACCTCCGGCTCCATCTGCTACCTGATCAAGGAGGAAGAGGTTCTCATAAGCGGAGATACCCTCTTTCTGGAGTCCCTGGGAAGAACGGATTTTCCCACAGGAAGCCAGGCTATGATTGTGAAATCCATAACAGAAAGATTGTTTCCCCTGCCCGAGGATACCCTTGTATATCCGGGCCATGGGGAGATGACCGCCATCGGCCACGAGAAAACGAAAAATCCCGTAGCATTTTACAGGGGATAGGAAAGAGAAGATGATAGGAATAATTTTGGACGACCAGTCCTTTGAACAGGATATCCGGGAGCTTTTGATGGCCTTTTATCCGGGAGAAACCTTTATCCATGAGGAAAGCCCGGAAGAGGAGTGCCGGCTTTTGGTTCATGGAAGAACGGGAGAAAATACTTTTGAGCTGACGGTCAATGACTTAGAAAAAGGGACTGTAAGGTCTTCTGTAACAGAGGCGGATTTTGATCGCCGTTTTGAGACAAAGAACCGGATCAAGCGAATGCTTTACGGCTTCCTCAAGGAACTGACCGGCACAGAGCTTCCCTGGGGGACGCTGACAGGGATCAGACCTACCAAGATCGCCATGACCAGGCTGATGGAGGGGGATGGGGATGACGCGGTCCGTAAGTACATGAAAGACACCTATCTGACCAGTGACGGAAAGGTGGAATTGAGCCTGGAGATTGCCAGACGGGAAATGGATCTGCTTTCTTCCATTGATTATGAGCATGGCTACAGCCTGTATGTAGGAATTCCTTTCTGTCCAACCACCTGCCTGTACTGCTCCTTTACTTCCTTTCCAATAGGTCAGTGGGAAAAACGGATGGATCAGTATTTAACAGCCCTTTTTAAGGAAATGGATTACGTTGCAGGGAAGATGGCAGGAAGACCGCTGGATACTGTATACATCGGAGGAGGGACCCCAACTTCTTTATCTGCCGGGCATTTGGAGAAGCTGCTGGAAAGGCTTAAGCAGACTTTTGATTTTTCCGGGGTCAAGGAATTTACGGTGGAGGCTGGGCGGCCGGACAGCATTACGGAGGAAAAGCTGGAGGTCTTAAAGCGTTACGGCGTAAGCCGCATTTCCATTAACCCACAGACCATGAAGCAGGAGACCCTGGATCTGATCGGACGCCGTCATACGGTGGACATGGTGAGGGAGAAGTTTTCCCTGGCAAGGGCCATGGGCTTTGACAATATCAACATGGATTTGATCATCGGCCTGCCTGAGGAGGACATGGGAGATGTGGCAAATACCATGAGGGAGATAAAGGCGTTGGGCCCGGACGGTATTACGGTCCATTCACTCGCTATCAAGCGGGCGGCACGTTTAAATATGTTTAAGGAAAGGTATGAGAATTTAAAGATTACCAACACCCAGGAAATGATTGATTTAACTACCGCCTGCGCCCGGGATATGGGACAGGAACCATATTACCTTTACCGGCAGAAAAATATGGCGGGAAATTTTGAAAATGTGGGCTATTCCATGCCGGGCAAGGCCTGCATCTATAATATCTTAATTATGGAAGAAAAGCAGACTATCATAGCCTGCGGGGCGGGAACCACCACGAAAGTGATATTTCCGTCGGAAAACCGCCTGGAACGGGTGGAAAATGTCAAGGACGTGGAACAATATATCTCCAGAATTGACGAAATGCTGGAAAGAAAGGAAAAAATGCTTGCAAAATTGGAAATGTAATTTACAATAGAAGCAGTGTTTATCTATGCATCAAAAATAAATGTTGTGGTTCGGGTACGCCATGCCATTCATGGAGGTGTTCCGCCCTATAAAAATATTTACACAGCTTTCCTTTTGTGAGCGGGCTCACAGGTGAGGGCCGGGTAAATATTTCTGCATGGCTGAACTTATGACAAGTATAATGAACGGAGTGAACAAAATGGCATTAAAAAAGAAACCGGTTACCGGTATGAAAGATATTCTTCCCGCTGAAATGCAGGTGCGCGAATACGTAATGAACCAGATCCGCGAGACTTACGAAGGCTTCGGCTTTCATTCCATCGAAACCCCCTGTGTGGAACACATTGAAAATTTGACCAGCAAACAGGGCGGAGATAATGAAAAGCTGATTTTCAAGATCATGAAGCGGGGAGAAAAGCTGGATTTAGAAGCGGCCCAGGCGGAAAATGATTTAGTGGACAGCGGTCTCCGGTATGATTTAACCGTTCCCTTATCCAGATATTACTCCAATAATGCGGCATCTCTTCCGGCTCCCTTTAAGTCTCTTCAGATGGGCAGCGTATGGAGAGCCGACCGCCCTCAGAAAGGCCGTTTCCGCCAGTTCGTACAGTGCGACATCGACATCCTGGGAGATCCGACCAGGCTTGCGGAAATCGAGCTCATACTGGCAACCACCACCCTGCTTTCCAAAATCGGCTTTCAGGGATATTCCGTAAGGATCAATGACCGGAATATTTTAAAGGGGATGGCGGCGGCCTGCGGCTTCCCGGAGGAAGCCTATGACCAGGTATTCATCATTTTAGATAAGATGGACAAGATTGGTGCAGAGGGAGTGGCCAAGGAACTGGAAGAAGCGGGCTATGAAAAGAGCAATGTTGAAAAATACTTAGGCCTCTTTGAAACCGTGACCCCGGATGCTTCCGGCGTCAGAAGCTTAAAGGACACCTTAAAGGATGTGATGGACTTAGAACAGATTGAAAATCTGGCGGCAGTCATTGATAGTGTAAACCAGATTTCCACCGGACATTTCCATATCGTATTTGATCCCACTCTGGTGCGCGGCATGTCCTATTACACGGGAACCATCTTCGAGATTCAGGTGGAGGGCTTCCCTGGCTCTGTAGGCGGCGGCGGCCGTTACGATAAGATGATCGGCAAATTCACCGGCATGGACACGCCGGCCTGCGGCTTTTCCATCGGCTTTGAGCGGATCATCACCATTTTAATGGACGAAGGCTTTACCGTGCCCGGAAAGGAAGATAAGACGGCATTTCTCATCGAAAAGGGCGTCAGCGACGTGATTATGAACGAAGCCATGAAAGAGGCTATGGAAGCCAGGGCCAAAGGAATTACGGTTCTTGTTTCCCAGATGAATAAGAATAAAAAGTTCCAGAAGGAAACATTCAAAAGGAAGGTTATACCCAGTTCAAGGAATTTTATAAAGAAGCGCTTAAGTAAGATATCAGGAGGAAATTATGGCAGAGTCAATGCTGGGTTTAAAAAGAACCCATAGATGTACAGAAGTAACTATGGCCAATGCAGGCGGTGAGGTCATCGTCATGGGCTGGGTCCAGAAGAGCAGAAACAAGGGCGGAATCATTTTTGTGGATTTAAGAGACCGTTCCGGGCTTTTGCAGATTATTTTTGAAGAGAGCGACTGCGGGGCAGAGAGCTTTGCAAAGGCGGAAAAGCTGAGAAGCGAATTTGTCATCGCTGTTACAGGAGTGGTTGAGGGCCGGGCAGGCGGAGTCAATGAGAACCTTGCTACAGGCGCTATTGAGGTCAGAGCCAAATCCTTAAGAATCCTTTCCGAGTCAGAGACTCCTCCGTTCCCCATTGAGGAAAATTCAAAGACAAAGGAAGAGCTGCGGTTAAAATACCGTTACCTGGATTTGAGAAGGGCGGATATCCAGAAAAACATTATGGTGAGAAGCCAGGTTGCCACCTTAACCAGAGCATTTCTGGCGGAAGAGGGATTTTTGGAGATTGAAACTCCTACTTTAATCAAGAGCACCCCGGAAGGCGCAAGGGACTACCTGGTGCCAAGCCGTGTTCATCCAGGCTCTTTCTACGCGCTTCCCCAGTCTCCCCAGCTTTTTAAGCAGCTTCTCATGTGCTCCGGCTATGACCGCTACTTCCAGCTTGCAAGATGCTACAGGGACGAGGACTTGCGGGCGGACAGGCAGCCGGAATTTACACAGATCGATATGGAGCTGTCTTTCGTGGATGTGGATGATGTTTTAGATGTAAACGAAAGGCTGTTAAAGAGATTATTTAAGGAAATCTGCAATTTTGATATAGAGCTTCCTATTCCCAGAATGACCTGGAGAGAAGCCATGGACCGTTTCGGCTCCGATAAGCCGGACTTACGTTTCGGAATGGAACTTAAAAATGTTTCCGACGTGGTAAAGGATACGGAATTTGCGGTATTTAAGGGAGCCTTGGAAAACGGCGGCTCCGTCCGCGGCATCAACGCCCAGGGTCAGGGAGCTATGCCCAGAAAGAAAATCGACGCTCTTGTGGAATATGCCAAGGGCTTCGGAGCCAAGGGGCTGGCTTATCTGGCGGTCAACGAGGACGGCACCTATAAGTGTTCCTTTTCAAAGTTCATGACTGAGGATGAGCTTCACACCCTGGCAGATGCCATGGAGGGAAAGCCGGGAGATCTTCTCTTGTTTGCGGCGGATAAGGACAAGGTGGTATTTGATGTTTTAGGAAATTTAAGGCTGGAGCTGGCAAGACAGCTTGACCTGCTTAAGAAGGATGATTTCAAGTTCTTATGGGTGACAGAATTCCCGCTGCTTGAATACTCCGAGGAGCAGGGGCGCTTTACCGCCATGCACCATCCATTTACCATGCCGATGGATGAGGACTGGGCTTTGATCGACAGCGATCCGGGAGCAGTCCGGGCCAAGGCCTACGACATTGTGTTAAACGGTACTGAGATCGGCGGCGGCTCCGTCCGTATCCATCAGAGTGATATCCAGTCCAAGATGTTTGAGGTTCTGGGCTTCACAAAGGAACAGGCTCAGGATCAGTTCGGCTTCCTCTTAGACGCTTTCCGGTTCGGAGTTCCCCCTCACGCAGGACTTGCTTATGGCCTGGACCGTGTGATCATGCTCATGGTAGGCGCAGACAGCATAAGGGATGTCATTGCATTCCCCAAGGTGAAGGATGCTTCCTGCCTTATGTCAGAGGCTCCGGCTCCTGTAGATCCCAAGCAGTTAAAGGAGCTTGGAATAGAAGTCAGTGAAGAAGATTAAGCAATCATAGCTTATAAAAAGGCGTTTCCTCCGGCCCGTGGCCCTTTCTGGCCAAGCGGCCGGAGGGATGGAATAATAATATAATAGAAGAAGCTCTTATCAGCCGAAAACTGATGAGGGCTTCTTCTGCAAAACGGCCGTTATAAAAAATATTGTACCAGCTTATATTTCCTGTGATTTTAAGTTACTTTGTTGACATTTATGGAAGATAATTTTATAATTTTTCTAACGATATAATTTTGAAATTATAACGAACAAGGAGTAAGACAAATCATGGGAAATATTTTACTGCAGGAAACCGCAAGCCAGGTGCGGAAGATCCTTGGAGAAGGTCTGGATGCCATTACCATTGAGCGGGCTGTATTCGGCCTATTTTTTTCAGGAGTCAAGTTAAGTGACGGTCAGGGAGGACTGTGCTTTACTCCGGTAAAGGACATGCCCCAGGCGGTCTGCTGTCCCAGCTCTGCCAAAGCGATGCCTTTATCCGGAAAGCTGAAAGGACGCAGTGCGGCAGACTGTCTGGCCGATTTAGAGAACGATAACATTTTGCGCAAGACCCTGGCTATTGCCACCTTAAACGCTCTGTCTGCCAGCTGCTGGCAAAAAGGCGCGGCAAAGGGGTATGAGCTGCAGACAGGGGAGGATGCTTTTGACCATGTGAAGATTCCGGAAAGCGGCAAAAGCGTGGTGGTAGGAGCCCTGGTGCCTATTTTGAAAAAGCTCATTGCCGCTGATGCTGATTTTAAAGTGCTGGAAATGGACAAGCGTACCCTAAAAGGCAGGGAGCTGGACCATTATGCCCCTCCGGAAGATGCCTCAAAATATGTTCCCGACGCTGATCTTCTGGTTATTACAGGGGTTACTGTCCTCAATGACACGCTGCCCGGCCTGTTGGAGATGGTAAAGCCCGGAGCTCAGGTTATTGTTACCGGACCTACGGCCAGCATGCTGCCCGACGCCTTTTTTAAGCGGGGAGTGTCGGTGATGGGCGGCGTTCTTGTTACAAAGCCTGACGAAGTGCTGGACATTATCAGCGAGGGCGGTTCCGGATACCATTTCTTTGGAAAGAGTGCGGAAAGACTGATTATAGGGGCTGGAGGCAGGACAGAGCCGGCAGACAAATAAGAAGATAACGGGAGGAACATATGGCAAAGCTATCACAGAAACCGGGGCATTATCTTGAGCGGGATAAGTATGCTACCCGGGCGGAAACTATGGAAAAATTATTTGATCAGTGGAAATTTACTTTGGAGACTCAGCTGCTGCCCTTAGAAGCTGCGGCGGGCAGAGTCAGCGCAGAGGATGTATTTTCCCGCAATACCCTGCCGGTCTGCCGGGCGGCCGCAGGTGATGGGGTCGCCGTCCGTTTTGTGGATTTTGAAAATGGAATGCCTGATTTCTCAAAGTGGAAAGAAAATGTGGATTATGCCCCTGCCGATATGGGAGATGACTTTGACGACGCCTTTGACACGGTTCTCTGGGTGGAGGAGTTCACCTTTGATGAAAACGGCAAAATCCTGGCCATTGAGCCGGAGGAGCCGGTGAAAAAGGGACAATTGGTCAGGCAAAAGGGAGCAACCCTTAAAGATGAGGAGAAAGTCTTAAAAAAGGGTGATGTGATCACTCCTTTCCGGCTGGGACTTCTGGCTGCCGCAGGCATTGGGGCCGTGCAGGTGGTGAGGCAGCCGAAAGTCGCCTATCTG
>JASGGP010000163.1:0-10615 GCA_047604985.1 Lacrimispora sp. | reverse complement strand
GTACACAACTGGAGGGAGGTTAGGTGTGAGCTATGTCAAATGTAATCGTTAAAGACAACGAGAGCTTAGATAGCGCTTTACGCAGATTCAAAAGAAACTGTGCGAAAGCAGGTATCCAGCAGGAAATTCGTAAGAGAGAACATTACGAAAAGCCAAGCGTCAGACGTAAGAAAAAGTCTGAGGCTGCAAGAAAACGTAAATATAACTAATTGTTAAAAGATTAGCCCCTGGTTTGCTTTAGCCAACCAGGGGTTTTTTCGCATGTCAGGAATTTGCAGGGCAGACTCTTTATCCACTTTTGGGCCGGGACAGAATTTTCCCTATCCCGTCTGCATATAGTGTAAAGAAAAAGAGAAGGGCAGAAAAGGTATGTTGGAGGAGTCAAAGACAAAAGCAGCTTCTGCCTTAAAGCTCCCGAAGGACGTGGTTCTCGGGGAGGTGCTTGTATCTTTTCTGGGGCGCCACAGCGTTGTTATTGAAAATTACCGAAGTATCATCCTGTATACGGACAGCTTTATTAAGCTGCAGGCCAAAAACTGCCGCGTCAACATTTCCGGAAGCCGGCTGATGATCGAATATTACACCAATGAGGAAATGAAGATCAACGGTTATATAAAATCCCTGGAATTTGAAGGTTAAAGTTCAGATATGCAGAAATGTTTGTGAGGTTGACGAATAGGGGGCATGGCTCACTAGGCGCCAATCGCGCAAATGTTTCTATAGGGTCATGGCTGAACTATAAAAGGAGGTGTAATAAGGTGCTTGCATGGCTGAATCACAGTTTATTCGGTTTTCTTTTCATAGAAATGACAGGCTTTTCCCCGGAGCGCTTTTTAAACATGTGCAGCGTCCATGAAATTGAGCTGTGGAAAGTTGCAAATACCGGTCATTCCTATCGTTTTTACATGACAGTGCCGGGGTTTCGGAAGATTAAGCCCCTTATCCGTAAATCAAAAGTCCGGCTTAAAATCCTTAAAAAGTTTGGACTTCCTTTTTTTTTACACAGGAACAGAAAGAGAAAGCTTTATGCCGCAGGGCTTATTGGCTTTTTCCTGATCATTTATTCCCTTTCCCTGTTTCTATGGGACATTGAATTTGACGGAAACCGGATGTATACATACGACACTCTTTTAAAATTCTGCGAATCCGAGGATATACGCTATGGCATGAGAAAGGGGAAGATCAACTGCGACGTTCTGGAAGAAGCTCTCCGCACGAAATTTCCGGAGATCACCTGGGTTTCCGCAAGGGTATCAGGAACCCGGCTTTTGGTTAAGATAAAGGAAAATGAAGTGCTTTCACAGATTCCTGCAAAGGATGAAACACCCTGTGATATTGTGGCGGAAAAAGACGGGCTCATTACGTCCATGATCGTGCGAAGCGGAGTTCCCAAGGTGGCCATAGGGGATCAGGTGGAAAAAGGTCAGGTGCTGGTCAGCGGCACCCTTCCCATTATCGGGGACGACGGAGAGGTGGCAAACGTCCATTACGTCCGCGCGGACGGAGACATCATAGCCAGGACAGGGTATGTGTTTAACAAACAGGTTCCCCTTTACCGGACAGTGGACGTGGAAACGGGAAAGACGAGAAAGGGCCTGTATGTCAAAGCCCTCAATTATTCCCTTCTTCTTATTCTTCCCAAGCCTGAGGGTACCTCCTGGAAACTGACTATGGAAGAGGAGCAGCTTCATTTGTTCCAGAACTTTTATCTGCCCCTGTATGTGGGGAAAATTACGGGGAAGGAATACATTTCCTACGAGCGTCCCTATACGGATGAAGAGAAAAATCAGATCGCTGAAAAAACCAATGATTCCTTTCAAAAAAAATTATTGGAAAAAGGGGTTCAAATTCTGGAAAATCATGTTAAAATATTAGACAATGAATCTTTATGCCAGATTTCCATCGACGTGGTGGCCAAAGAGCCTGTGGGCAGGCAAGAGGCGATAGAGATACAAAGATCAGAGGAACCAGAGGAGACGAATAATATAAATGAGCGTAATTGAGACAATCATAGACATCCCAATGGAACACGAAAAGAATGTATGCGGACAATTTGACAGCTATTTAAAGAAAATCGAAAAAACCCTTCATGTGACCATGATCGGCCGGGATGGCGCCCTTAAGATCATTGGGCCGGAACAGATGGTCCAGAGAGCCAAAAGCGTATTCAATAACTTAATCGAGCTTTCCAGACGGGGGAATGCCATTACGGAACAGAATGTGGATTATGCCCTGTCTCTCTCTTTCTCCGAAAGCGACAATCAGATCCTGGAGATTGATAAGGATATTATCTGCAGAACCATTGCAGGAAAGCCGGTAAAGCCAAAGACTCTGGGCCAGAAGCAGTACGTGGACCAGATCAGAAAGAAGATGATCGTATTCGGCATCGGGCCTGCCGGAACCGGAAAGACCTACTTAGCCATGGCTATGGCCATCCAGGCCTTTAAGAACGGAGAGGTGAGCCGGATCATCCTCACAAGGCCTGCCATTGAGGCGGGAGAAAAGCTGGGCTTTCTGCCGGGAGACCTACAGAGCAAGATTGATCCCTATTTAAGGCCTTTATATGACGCCCTTTATCAGATCATGGGAGCGGAGAGCTATCTTCACAATGCGGAAAAGGGCCTGATTGAGGTGGCCCCTCTGGCGTATATGAGAGGCCGTACCCTGGACAATGCCTATATCATCCTGGATGAAGCCCAGAATACTACCCCTGCCCAGATGAAGATGTTTCTCACCAGAATCGGGTTCGGCTCAAAGGTCATTGTTACCGGCGACCAGACTCAGAAGGACCTTCCGGCAGGAGCCGTATCCGGACTGGATACGGCCGTCAGGATTTTAAAAAAGGTGGACGAAATCGGCTTTTGCTATTTGAGCAGCAGCGATGTGGTCCGCCATCCTCTGGTGCAAAAAATTGTACAGGCATATGAAGAATATGAAACAAAGAAAAAAACAGGTGAACGGAAGACAAAGGCTATAGGAGGCAGAAGGGCGCGCAATGACAATTAACATTGAATATGAAGCGGAAAAAAAGCTGGACATCCCCTATGAGGATATCATAAAAAGCGTGGTGGTGGAGTCTCTGGACTACGAAAACTGTCCCTATGAGGCAGAGGTCAATGTGCTGATTACGGATAATGAAAGCATCCGTCAGATCAACCGGGAGTACCGGAGCATAGACAACCCTACGGATGTCTTATCTTTCCCTATGGCGGACTATGAGGCTCCTTCGGATTTTGAGGGCCTGGAGGAGATGGCAAACGACTATTTCAATCCGGAGACAGGAGAACTGCTTCTGGGAGATATTGTCATATCCGTGGATAAGGTGGAAGAACAGGCGGAAAAGTACGGCCATTCACAGACCAGGGAGCTGGCCTTTCTGGTGGCTCACAGCATGCTCCATTTGTGCGGCTATGATCATATGGAAGACGGGGAACGTCTTGTCATGGAGAAGAAGCAGGAGGAGATCTTACGCAGAAGGGGATACGAAAGATGAGGAGAAAAGTATGGTTGGGGGCTGCCGCTGTTTTAGTGTCCGCCCTGTGTTTGTCCGGCTGCGGGAAAAAATACAGCCAGGTATCGGTAAAGGAAGGCTTGGTGGAAACCTCGGTATCCTCAGAGACGGAAACGACGGATGCGATCCGCATAGACAGCACCACGGAGCCGGACAGCAAGGCGGAGGCGGGCCCCGAAGATTACTATACTTTTGAAGAACGCACAGGAGCCGACGGAAAGGTCCGCAGCTTCCTTACAGGGGAGCCGGAGGATGCTGCCATCGGAAACCGCAGGCCGGTTGCCGTCATGATGAGCAACGATAAAGAGGCCCTTCCCCAGTACGGGATCAACAGGGCAGGCGTGGTTTACGAGGCCCCGGCAGAAGGCGGAATGAACCGCTACATGGCCATCCTGGAAAATTACGACGATCTTGAAAGGATCGGCTCCGTCAGAAGCTGCCGGACCTACTATACATACTTTGCCCGGGAATTTGACGCCATTTATGCCCATTACGGGCAGAGTACCTTTGCAAAGCCTTATCTGGCCAATGTGGACAATATCAACGGGCTGGAGGCCATAGGCAATGTGGCTTATTTCCGGACCAAGGACAAGAAATCTCCGCACAACGCATACACCAGCGGCGCCCGCTTAAACCAGGCCATTGCCCAGCTTGGTTATTCCCAGGCCTATGATCCGTCTTACCGGGGCCATTACCGTTTTGCAAAGGACGGCCATGAGGTGACCCTGGAAGGGGCAAACAGCGTCAGCGACGCCTATAAGGTCTATCCGGGCTATGTGCTCAACAAGCCATGGTTTGAATATCACGAGGATGACGGACTATATTACCGGTACCAGTACGGCGGTCCCCACTTAGGGGACGAGGGCCAGATCAAGGTAAAGAACATCATCCTGGAATACTGCCCTTCCGCTCATTACGCGACAACAGAGTATTTAAATATCAATGTCCAGGATGACTCTTATGGCTGCTACGTGACAGCAGGCCGTTCCATCCCCATAAAATGGACCAAAGACGGGGAATTCGGCCCGACACATTATTACGACATGGAGAATAACGAGATTATCCTGAACCAGGGAAAAACCTGGGTGTGCATTATTTCTGCACAGGATTCTCCCAATGTAAAACTGTATGGAAAACAATAGGACAAGCAGAAAATCAACAAAAAGGGGGGCCTCTAACTTCCTGATCCAGGGCGTCATCCTGGCTGCGGCAGGGATTATCGTCCGGGTCATCGGAATGTTTTACCGCATCCCTCTTGCAGATATTTTAGGGGATGAAGGAAATGGCTATTACAGCTCTGCATTTTCAATTTATTCCCTTCTTCTCATCGTATCCTCCTACAGCCTGCCTACGGCTGTTTCCAAGATGATAGCCACCAGGATGGCAAGGAAGGAATACCGCAATTCCGTAAGGGTGTTAAAGGTCGCCCTGTTTTACGGAACAGTGGCAGGAGGGCTGGGAGCCGCGGTGCTCTGGTTCGGGGCGGATGTGTTTGCCAGCCGCTTCTTACAAATGCCTTATACCTTTTATGCCTTAAAGACCCTGGCTCCCACCATCTGGGTGATCGCCTATTTAGGGGTGTTCCGGGGCTATTTCCAGGGCCTTGGGACCATGATTCCCACAGCCGTATCCCAGGTGCTGGAGCAGATTGTCAATGCAATCATCAGCGTGTATGCGGCTTCCAGGCTGTTTCAGGCAGGACTTAAGTCCAATCTGGTCCACGGTTCCAGTTCATACTCCTATGCTTTTGGAGCGGCAGGAGGAACCATAGGAACAGGGGTTGGCGCTGTGGCGGCCCTGCTGTTTCTCATGTTTATTTTGTCTGCCTATTTTCCGGTAGTGAGAAAACAGGTAGGGAAAGACAGGATGAGACACCGGGAGTCTTATGGAGAGCTTTCCGGCGCGCTTTTAATGACCGTTTTCCCCATTGTTTTAAGCAGCGTGGCTTATAACATCAGTACGGTGATCGATAACAGTATCTATGGAAACTGTATGTCTGTATTTGGCATGCAAGGAACGGAAATCGCTTCCAATCTGGGAGTTGTGGGGAAATACCAGCTTCTTTACAGTATACCTGTTGCAATTGCCAATTCCCTTTCCTCCGCCCTTATTCCGTCTCTTTCCAGGGCCGTGGCAGAGCGGAACAGAGGGCAGGTGCTGAGCAAGATTTCCATGGTGATCCGTTTTTCCATGATCATTGCCATTCCCGCTACCGTAGGGCTGACCGTACTGGCAGGGCCTATCTGCAATCTTTTATTCAGCAGAAATGACAATTCGTCCCTTATAAAAATGATGATGTACGGGTCTTCGGCAGTAGTTTTTTACTCCCTTTCCACCGTCACCAACGGAGTGCTGCAGGGAATCAACCGGATGCAGACTCCCTTAAAGAATGCCATCATTTCCCTGATCATTCATATCGGGATTCTGTGCGTCATGCTTTTTGGGTTTAAGATGGGGATTTACAGCGTAGTGTATTCCAACATCCTGTTTGCATTTACCATGTGCGCCTTAAACGGGCTTTCCATCGGTCGATTTTTAAACTACAGGCAGGAAGTGAAAAAAACTTTCTTTCTGCCTATTCTGTCCTCCGGCATTATGGGAGCGGCGGCCTATGGGACCTATTTTGGAGTGCATCTGGCGTTAAAACGCAATGTTTTTGGCGTTCTGGCGGCAGTAGGGGTGGCGGTGGTTGTCTATGGCATTTTGCTTCTAAAATTGCGCTGCGTGGACGAATCAGAGCTTTTGACCATGCCCGGAGGGAGAAAACTGGCAGGAATTGCACGAAAATTCCATCTGATGTGATTAAAATGATAGAAGAAAGCAGATACTATACTTACTTGAAGGAGGTATCATCTCATGAAGAAGTATATGTTCTGCTTTCTTTTGTTCGTAGCGGCATCTGCCATCTGCTTAGGGATAGGTTTTGCCATTACAAAGGACAGCGTAAGGCCCGAAGAGGCCCTGCCGGGGGCGACCATAGAAACAGAGACGGTAACAGAAGCACAGATCGTCATCAATCAGGAAGAGGAAGAGGCCGAGCCGGCAAATGCGTCGGGAAAAGAAAAATATTATCTTGTCTCAGAGGACGGATATCTTCTCGTCCTCTATCAGGACAAGACCACCATCTGCCTCTATACTCATATGCCCGTTACCGATTTTCCTGAGGAAGAGCGGGGAAAATTAATGGATGGCATCTGGTTTTCTTCCATGGTTGAAGTCTTTAATTATCTGGAATCTTATACGAGCTGATGGATTACTTGTTATAATCACTTGAAATAAAAGGATAAACTGGATAAAATAGTATTATCTGAATATACGGGAGGGATTTATGAAACCACAGGTGATCGTCGTAGGGGCAGGAGCCTCCGGCCTGGCGGCGGCCATAGCAGCGGCCAGAAAAGGCGCTTCCGTCACGGTTCTGGAACACACGCCAAAGCCCGGAAAAAAGCTTCTGGCTACGGGAAACGGCAAATGCAACTTAACGAATCTGGCTATGCCGGATAACGCCTACCGGGGCGGAAAGCCGGAGTTTATAAAAAAGGTTCTGGATCAGATCTCCGTAGAATATACCATGGATTTCTTCCGGGACCTTGGCGTCGTTCTTACGGACAGAAACGGCTATGTCTATCCAAACACCGGACAGGCTTCTTCGGTGGCGGAAGCTTTGCTTTTTGAACTGGATCATTTAGGTGTTCCTGTTATCTGCGGGTGTCAGGTGAATGGGATAGAGAAAGATATGACTTTAAAGACCTCAGAGGGAAAGATGAAAACGGATTCGGTGATATTGGCTGCAGGATCAATGGCAGCCCCTAAAACCGGCTCTGACGGAAGCGGATATGGTCTGGCGGAGGCATTAGGCCACCATATTATAAAGCCGCTTCCTGCTTTGGTTCAGCTTCGGTGCAGGGAAAAGTGGTATAAAGAAGCGGCCGGGGTGCGAACGGAAGCCATTGTGACGCTTAAGATAGATGGAAAAACAGTTGATTCTGACAGAGGAGAGCTTCAGTTTACCGATTACGGAATCTCCGGGATACCGGTATTTCAGGTCAGCCGCTTTGCGGCAAGAGGCATTGAGGATGGAAAGACTGTTACAGCGGAACTGGATTTATTTCCGGATATGGATTTTGCCGGTACGGAGCGCTTTCTTTCCGGCCGGGTAAAAAGGTTTGGGTACAGGCCGGGGACGGAATTCCTCCATGGAGTGTTGAACCAGAAGCTGGCCAATATCCTGTTAAAGGAAAGCGGCATTGGAAAAGGAAGCTCAGGTGAAATTACGGCGGCCCAGATAAAAAGGCTTTGCGGTCTTATGAAAGGGCTTAAGACGACGGTCACCGCAGCCAATTCCTTTGATCAGGCTCAGGTCTGCAGCGGAGGAATTGATATAGGAGAGGTGGATCCCCTTAGTATGGAATCAAAGCTTGTCAGAGGGCTGTATCTGGCCGGAGAAATTCTTGATGTGGACGGTATCTGCGGAGGATATAACCTTCAATGGGCCTGGTCCAGCGGAATACTGGCAGGCATGAATGCGGGAAAAGGAAAACGTTGAAAAAGAAAGAGGAAAGAATGATAAGAATTAATCAATTAAAGCTGCCATTAAATTATACCGAAGAAGTCTTAAAAGCAAAGGCGGCTAAGGCATTAAAGCTGCCGGTAAGTGAAATTAAGTCTTTTCAGATCGTAAAACAATCCGTTGACGCCAGAAAAAAGGCGGAGATCCATTTCACCTGCTGTATCGATGTGGAGACGGAAAGAGAAGAAGCGGTGGTACATAAAGCGGGAAATCCGGGAATTGTTCTTGCGGAGAAAAAGGAATACCGTTTCCCAAAGTCGGGGACGGAGAAGCTGTCCACCCGCCCGGTCATCATCGGCGCAGGACCTGCCGGGCTTTTCTGCGGGGTCATGCTTTCCAGGAACGGATACCAGCCTATTCTTTTGGAACGGGGAGAGGACGTGGAAACGCGGAAGCAGCTTGTGGATGAATTCTGGGCAGGTGGTGCGTTAAACCCCGACTGCAATGTCCAGTTTGGAGAAGGGGGAGCAGGGACCTTTTCAGATGGAAAGCTCAATACTCTTGTTAAGGATCCTCTTATGAGAAATAGGATGGTGCTGGAGCTTTTCGTGGAATTTGGTGCAGATCCTTCTATTCTTTATATTAATAAACCTCATATCGGAACCGATATCTTAAGTGGTATTGTAAAAAATATGAGGGAGGAAATTATTAATCATGGGGGAGAGGTGCGGTTTCACAGTCATGTGACCGACTTTTTGGTGGAAGACGGAGAGCTTAAGGAAATCACCATCAATGGGACGGAACGGATCAGAACCCATATTCTGGTCCTCGCCATCGGCCACAGCGCCAGGGATACCTTTGAGGTTCTGGAAAAGCGGGGAATTCCAATGGAAGCAAAAGCCTTTGCTTTGGGATTGAGGATTCAGCATCCTCAGGAAGCAGTGAACCTTTCCCAGTATGGGAAGACGGAGATTCCTGTTCTGGGGGCTGCCGATTATAAGCTGACCCACCAGTGCGCCAACGGAAGAGGGGTTTATACTTTCTGCATGTGTCCTGGCGGGTATGTGGTCAACGCTTCTTCTGAGAAAAAACGGCTGGCTGTCAATGGAATGAGCTATCATAAGCGGGATGGGAAAAATGCAAACAGCGCTTTGATCGTTACGGTGACGCCGGAAGATTTCGGGAGTACATCTCCGCTTTCGGGAGTTGCTTATCAGAGAAAGCTGGAAGAAGCAGCTTTTTTGTATGGAAATGGGAAGATTCCGGTCCAGCTTTATGGGGATTTTAAGAAGAGTCAGGGGACAAAAGCTTTTGGGGAGGTGGAGCCTGCTTTTAAGGGGGGCTTTGAGTTTGGAAATATAAGGGAGTTCCTTCCGGGGTATTTGACGGAATCGTTGGTGGAAGGGATTGAGGCTTTTGAATGTAAGATACGCGGGTTCTCCAGGAAAGATGCTATTTTGGCGGGGGTGGAAAGCCGTACCTCTTCTCCGGTGAGAATTCCTAGGGGTGAGGATTTTGAATGCGGGATAAAGGGGATTTATCCTTGCGGGGAAGGAGCAGGTTATGCAGGGGGGATTACCTCGGCAGCTATGGATGGAGTGAAGGTGGCGGAGGCTATTGGAGCTCGGTTTGAGAGGGTTGTGGGATAGAATGTTGGGATTTGGGTTGTTTTATGAAAAAAACAGGCTGTTCGTACGCCATGCCATGAATCAGTTGGCGGATGGGGCGTCCGCCAACTGATTCATGCGGGCGTTCCGCCCTATAGAAATATTTGCGAAATTTGAGAATGGGGAGCGAGCTCCCCAGGCTCAAATTTTGCAAATATTTCTGCATGGCTGAATCTAATAACAAATTGACGCCCCCCTCAAAATGAGGTAAGATATAAAACAAAAGAATGACAGAAAGCAGATGAAAAAAGAATGAATGATCAGGCGCGGGAAAGACTGAAAGATAAAAAACGAATTGTTATTAAGATCGGATCCTCATCCTTAACACACGCCTATACCGGGGATATGAATTTGATGAAGATTGAGAAGCTGGTGCGGGTCATCAGTGATTTAAAGGGAGAGGGAAAGGAAGTAGTGCTGGTTTCTTCGGGCGCTATTGCTGCAGGCCGCCAGGCTTTGGGGCATAATACGCGGCCCGTCACTATATCGGAAAAACAGGCCTTTGCTGCAGTCGGCCAGGCCAGGCTTATGATGGTGTATCAGAAGATCTTTGCAGAGTATAACCAAATTGCGGCACAGGTGCTTTTAACTAAGAATACAATGGTCAATGACAGCAGCCGCTACAATGCACAGAACACCTTTGACGAATTGCTGAAACTGGGAGCCATTCCTATTGTGAATGAAAATGATACCGTTTCTACCTCGGAGATCCCTCTGGTGGACAATTTCGGAGATAATGACCGGCTTTCTGCCATTGTGGCGGCTTTGATCGGAGCAGATCTTCTCATTCTCTTATCAGATATCGACGGTCTTTATTCCGACGATCCAAGGCATAATCCCGATGCAAAATTTATCGGTCTGGTAAAGGAAATCACCCCGGATCTTATGGAAATGGGGAAATCCACTTCAGGCAGCGATGTTGGAACC
>JASGGP010000162.1:0-10668 GCA_047604985.1 Lacrimispora sp. | reverse complement strand
GTAGGTATAATCCTCAACACTAATATTTGAACTGGGGCAGCCTAAAAATGTGGGAAAAAGGAGGATTTGGCATGCCGGATGGAATTTACACATGCGGGCGAATAATTATTGTATTTTAAATAATATAGCAGACGCTATCATTAATTTACATTCTCTGAGCCGCATCCAAAGCCAGGTTCGAGCGCACGCATTCATCAGAAAACATAGTTAATTGAACACTAAGCGGGCTGCCCTTCATCCTCTCCGCTGCGTAAGAAAGTCCGTTGGTACGTTCATCCAGAAGAGGATGGTCTATCTGAGCCGGATCTCCCAGCAAAATGACTTTAGTGCCCTTGCCCACCCGGGTAACAATCCCTTTTACCTGCCGTGGAGTCAGATTTTGTGCCTCGTCGATGACAAGCCAGGTATCGGTGATAGAACGCCCTCTCATAAAATTCATTGCCTCGGCGGAAATAATGCCTGTCGTAAAAAGATAATCAATTCTGCTGTGCAGTTCCTTTTCGTCCCAGCGGGATTCATGAGGCCCGTGGTCCAGGAGTATTTCAAGGTTATCTACAATAGGGCGGAGAAGTGGAGAAATCTTTTCCTGCTCGCTTCCCGGAAGGAAACCGATGTCCTGATCAAATTGAGCATTGGGACGGCAGATGAGAAGCTTGCGGTATTCTTTCTGGGCCTGCTCCACTGTTTTTTATCCCACCGCCAAAGCGTAATGCGTACCCGCGGGGCCTTTTACAATCACCAAAGTGCCCATCAGCGGGGAGCATCAGGGCCTCCTGCAGGAACTGCTGGCCCACGTTACGGGCTTTTACCCCGAAAGGCCGGGTATTCTTATATGCCAACGCTACAACTTTCCCGTTATGAAAGCGTCCCAGTATAGTCTTTTTTTCCGAAATATCCGAGTGCATCAGTACAAACTGATTCTCAATAAGTTTTACCGGAACAGACACCCCGTCATCACCCGCAGTGTAAAGCAGTTCAGCCGGCACTCCTTTTTTCTTAAAAGAGGACAGGGCTTCATCGGGAGCATATACCTCCACTCGCCCAGTATACTGGCCTGATGGTGCGGGAACCTGATCGGTCGTAAAGTCCTCCGCAGGAATCCCCATCATCTGTGCCTTGATCCGGACTACAATATCCCGGGTAACTAAAATGACAGTTTCCCCTTGATTGCACAACCCCTTGCACACTTTCAGTATGCGGTTGTCCTGACTGCATGGCTGCATGCCTTCAGGCAGCGGAACATCCACATGGTTTACTTCCAATCGGAGAACCCCACCGTTGGGAAGGGGAACTCCCTCAGTTAGGCTTCCGGAAAGGCGCAGATTTTCCAGTAATCGAATCGCCTGCCGGGCATTGCTGCCACGCTCTCCATCGGAGGTTTTAAGCCTGTCAAGCTCTTCCAGCACCGCCAGGGGAAGTACAATGTAGTTCTCTTCAAAGGATTCTAAGGCATAAGGGGCTTGAATCAACACATTGGTATCTAGCACATAAGTTTTTGGCATTCCACTCCTACTTTCTGCATATGTTGTATTTTTCACTTCAAGTGACAGACTACATACAATAATCACTGTGTTGCCTTTTTGTTGTTTACACTGCTTTTTTGTTTTAGTAATGGATTGGAAAATGACTCCGGTCTCGGGAAAGTTATGAACACGGTTGGTAACGGCGGCAATGAACAGGGTCGAAATGGAGAACCTTTCTTGAAAACTATTCCGGTCCTTGGATACGATATATCATCCCCGATCCCAGTCATAAGGAAAGTAGATGGCCTCAATCTGGCCGGCAAAGGTGCCGATGATATCATCGCACAGCTTTGCCGAACGCTCCATGTCCCGAATGATGATAACAAAGTCATTTCCGCTGATATAGCCCATAAAATCCACCTCAAAGCAACAGAACCTCATAGCCCCCAAATCACGCTATATTGAAAGGAAACAACAGATTGGTGAACGACCGAATGTAGCCGCCGCCGAGAATCTCAAACACTCTACTTGTAAGATTCATATGTATCTTCCTCCTTACGGCCGCAGGGCAGTATTTTATGTCTTGTCTGGATTTATTCATCTTTTGAAACGTTTATCAATTCATTTTATATCGGCGTACTTATTCCTGAGTCGATGCATAAGTCCAAGCCACTGAGCAGATTCAGCGCCTATTCTTTTCGATAATGCTACAACCAGACCATCTACTACAGCGGTGGGGGATGACATAGAATGATATTCATTTTCTTCCCCCTGGTAAACATACAGCTGCATATCCGCTTTTTGCTCAGCCGGTGCATAAAGCCTGCTGATAAAGGCCAGCGTATGGTAAGCGGCTTCTTTCTGATAATCTAGAATCATGCGCCCCTCCCGGGAAACTTTAGAAAAGTTAAACATGATCACAAGATCTCCTTCACCGGCCTGTGCCAAGCCCTCAAGCACCTCAGAGCCGCCGGAGGGAAGAAGCGTCACAGAAAGTCCCAGGTGACGCAGACGAAAAAACAGAAGCTGTCCCAGTGAATATGAGGCATTCTTAGCATGGATAAAAATGCGTTTTGCCTCCATAATCGACTTAACGGAGCGCTCAAATTCGGATACGTCCAGCTGTTCCAATGTTTTTTGCAAGCACAGCTGCTGCCGCAAAAGCCAGAGCGTTAAATCAGTCTCCTGCACCTGGGCTGCAGGTATTTTCTGCTCGGGTCCATATTCCATACTTTGCCGCATGACCACATGCTTAAGTTCCTTAAAGTTCTTGCAGCCCACATGCCGCGCAAAACGGGAAATCGTGGCATCCGACACTCCCAGACAGGCTGACAACTGACCGATGCTCATAAACAAAAACATGTCGGTATGGCTGCTGATATATTCTACAATTTTTTGATCTGCGCTGGTCAGTTCCTCTGGAATTGCCGGAAATTGCAGCTGCATAAAGCCACCTCCTTTGGCTACGTTTTTCTGCTATACTTGATATTTTGATATAGTTCCAAAACGTCCCTCTTTGAAGCCATGTTTGCATCCAGGTACCTCCGTTTGTGTTTGGAGCAAATATGTCTGTGCGTTTCCATCATGACAAAATCCTCCTCAATGATACAGATTTTTGTGTCACTTTCAGTATAAATGTGTCGTGTAAACTTATCCATCAATGTTAGGTAAAATGAAAGTAAATTTTCGTTTAAAGTCTTATAGTTCAAACAGTATAATCACTATTTTCAGATGTTTCCCTGTAATTTATTATTACTTGGTGTTATTTACCTAATTTATGGAAAATTAAGATCTGGCAAGAAGCCTGCTGCGCTATCAGAATAATCATATACTTAGGAAAAAGAGGCCGGATATGAAAACATATTTTCTCTCACTTGGAAAGTGGCCATTATTTTAGCCCATAGCAATTACTTTATGGCCGATGCCCAATAATATATTTTTATTTAATTTATCATACACGGGGATCTGCCCCACACTCGACCTGCAATTGTTATTGTACAACCCATATATTTTTCATCACTTAATGTAATTTATTTCACAAACTTTTTAACTGTATTATATTGATTATGAATTAGGATGTTAGCAATGTTAAAAAAAGAGTCCACCGATTGCCGCGGCATAAAGAAAATCATGAACTTCTCATATAAGATAAAACAGATTCATGTACCTGAATAAATCCTTAAATAAGATTTCTCAGCCTGTAAAACACAAGATGCAACATAGCCGTTACAAAATACCCTGCCGGCAAATTGCCGGCAGGGCCATAGGAATTACTTTTTGGAGATTTCATCCGTTATTAACGATTTTGAAATATACATTGCCTTTAAGCGGTTTTTAAGAAGTGTATGATGGGAATTCCCCTCCGGAAATTTTTCCTGTGCCTTTTCACATTTACCGATAATAGAGTTTACAGCCTTAAGAGCCTCTGTCAATTCTTCCACAGTATATTCATTCATAGCATTCTCACCTCATAATCTGATTTGTTGTCATATGATTTTCTTTTCCAAACTTCTTTCTGCTTATATAGTATACATATTCCGAAATAATAACGCAAAAAATTTCTGCAGTCAGGCTGCCTGATGTGATAAATTGAAGGGCAAATTGGAATTTATCTTGTTGCTTTGCTCATACTTTTTCCAGCATCTCATAACTTAATGTGCGAAATACCTGGCAGAAATTGCAAAATCCATCCTGTCCGATAATATAAATATTGGGCATATAATCCATTCTTGCAATTGAATACATAATGCGTTCCATACCATTATCCACAGCAATATGATTGCTTAAAGCCACATCTACTTTTTTACATATCGCTTCATTAATAAAGTAATCTAATGACTTAAGATATTGTTTCACTTCATTCTTTGTCCAAGGCGGTGTTGTCCCTCCCCACAATGCTGCTGTATGGAGTTCTTTATTTTCTTTTACAGCAAATATGTAACTCAATCCTCCCGGAGTATGACCAGGCGTTCCGTAGACATATATTGTTTTATCGCCTAATGTTATGGTATCGCCATCATGAATATAAGTATTAATCTTATAATCTTTCCAAGTTTCCGGTCTGTCAGGCTTTGTTGGATGTTCTCTCCAAAAAATATCATCTGCTTCCGAAAGATATGTGTTAACATGGTATTTTTCAACAAACCATCTTCCACACCCTGTATGGTCAACATGTCCATGTGTCAAAACCAGTTTTTTTATTGTGTCAGGGTTCCACCCTACATCTTTAATTGCATCTACTATTGCCTCAAAAGCTTCTTTTGCCGGCCAAATAGCATCTATCACTATGAGCCCTTCACTTGTTTTCAGTACAAAACAATTCGTCTGTCTTTGTGCAATAATTAACAAATCATCAAAAATCTTAGCATGGATAAAAAATGACATATCCTCCATTTCTTTGATTGTTTCTCTCGTAATAACCGGCTTATCTAATCTATTCATTTAACATATACTCCTCTGTACAATATTATTTTTATAGCTGCACAGAGGATAAGCGATTCTTGGGATGCATGCATAAAAATATCTTCACAATTTCACCTTCTTTAAAATTCAAATTTGCGCATTCACTTGAAAGCTGCGGCTTTTGTTGCTTTACTAAGCTGCAAACAAGTGACCCACACCAATATAATGCCTGGTTTGTTTTTGCATATTCCTTTTCTCTATTATATCTGTTGGTTTTGGTGGGCAAAAAATATATCAGATGCTTTACCTGCTTATTGGTCAAACGGATAAAAATCCTCCCCCATGTCAGGATCATACCAGGTGGCCAGTCTTGTTCCATCCGGCAAATAGGTACGGTGGAATTTCGTATTCATATCGGAATCATACAGCACGCCATCCCCTTGCTGCATATATGCATAGCGATGGTCTGTTTCATCAAACCTGAGGGGAATCTCATACAGCTCTTTCAGCTGCCTGTCATAGACTTTAATCCGGTCCTCCAGGTATATCAGCACATATTCTCCAAAAGGTGAAGCTCCTTGAACCAGCTCAGAGCTGCTCTGCAGCTTTGCAAGCATTTTCCCATCAAGTGTATAGGTATAGATTATTGGAGTGCTTTCCGCATCGTAATCCGTTGTCACAAAGTAGTCTCCAGCTGCGGACACGGGCATGCCCTTGATACCGTCGGCAACCACCCTGCCTTTAATATCGCAGAGCCTCTCGCCGGACAGATACCGGTTTGCCGTGATTCTCAGCATCCCCTCTGCATTTTCAAACCCCGGCTCCCCATAGATTCCATCTGAACTGCTCCTGTCAAAGGAGATCACAGTTTCCCCGTTCATATCCACAGCGCCCCATTTACCGTCTTTCTCCACGGCAATAAAGTCTGCGTTGATGATCGAATCGATTACTCCGTTAAAACCGTAGCAAAACTGGGCGTTGTCATAATTCTTAACCCAACTTCCGTCTGTTGCAAAAAGAACAGCAGGATTGCTGACCGCCCTTTCGTAGCTTTCCGAGCCCTCTTTCACTATTTCCATCTTCCGCGCTGAATCGGAGCGGAAGCATAAGTAGGCTGTGTTGCCCTTACTGTCCGTCAGCAATGTGGCGGCAGTGTAAATCGGCTCTGTGACGATTTTCCCGTCCGCAGTGCACAGGCCGTAAAATTGCGGCGACGAAAACATCTCAATGTGGGTGGCCCCGAGATAAAAATATAGCTTACCATAAGCCTTGGACGGTGCCAGATCATAGGGATTTGCCCCTGTAAAATAAACCGGCTCCTCGCCCTTGGGATACATGGAATACTCCCCATCCACATGAGGTGTGTTCGCATTGGGATTGGCGTGAAGAGCAACATAGCCCTCGCCTGACATCAAATTCTGGGCTTCATCGCTGAGCATCCACTCATGCAGAGTGCGGGCAGGGGAATCTGACGGCTCGCTCTTGCGGATGACGGAATAAAATTCGCTGACAAAGGGATAAGCCCCCGACTGAATGCTTTCATAGGTGGGCTCCACCCCGTCGACGGACAAGAGCTTGATATATTTGTTTTTCCGCATCTCCGTCACATAGTAAAAAACATTATAGCCGATTCCTCCAGGCGCGCCCGCAAAATCCGCGACGGCGTCAATCAACCCGCCCATGCTTTCAATCACCTGAACCTTGGCAGGCTCCGCCATGGAAAGCCCTTTCATGACAAGCTTATCCATCAGTGCCTGGCTCCCGGAGCCACTTCCCCGCTGATAGGCTCTTATAGGCTCATCACTGCCGCCCAGCTGATTCCAATTAGTGTATTCACCGGAAAATATTTTTCGTACCTGCTCGATAGAAAGATTTTCTACAGGATTATCCTTGTTGACCAGGAATACAAGGGCATCCTTTCCGATAGGAACAGTTTCAAGCAGCTCGTCTGCGTTTACCTGCTTCCGGGTCTCATCGCCCCCATCATACACAAGCAGGACATCAGCCTTGTCGCCCGCAAGGGCCTCATAGGCACCGCTGGTCTTGCTAACATTGACGGAAACATCTGCGCGGGACTTCCCTAACAGGGCGCACTGCACCGCCTCAATCAGTGGAATCGTTGCCGTCGAGCCGTCGACGCGGGGATAGTTTTCTTCCGTAAACAGGGACCTTTCCTCCGCCTGCGAGGACGAGGGCGTCGGCGAGGATGAGGACACGTCTTCTGTTTCCGGCTTCTCAGGCTTGGCGCAGCCGCCCAGGATGACAAGGCACAGTAAGATTGGCAGAAACTTTTTCATCATTTTCTCCTTTCACAAAGTTCCATTAGAGCCTGTTTTATGTTTATCAGACATTCATACGCCTGCTTTGTTCATCTGTTAGAAAAATTTTTAGAAGTTACTGCGGGTAAGTTTTCTCCTACAATACAGATATCGGTAAATCAACCGTAACCTTTACCCTGTCCAGCTTTAATTTGCGCCAAGGCACTCGGTAAATTTCGTTAAAAATGCGAATAAAGTCTCCCCATCCTGAGGGGAGCCGTTGGAGGAAACACCATACATCACAAGGCTGCTATTATTGGCATTTTCGAGGTAGATATTTCCACATTCTGGATGGAATCATTATAACATATAGTTTTCCCCTCATACAGAGCTATTTTCCGGAGAGATATTGCCGATATATTTTCTAAAATCGGAGCAAAAAGCAAACAGGACTGTCTTTTACTTTCGTAAAAAACAATCCTGTTCTCTTTGCTCTTACTGAATAGTCTTAATCTTACTTAAATCACCGCTGCATAAGGCTTCAAGATTATTAAAGATTTTTTCCGCAGGCCAGTCCCACCACTTCAGATCAATAAGATAATCGATCAGCTCACCATAAAACCTTTTCTTAATAATCCTACAGGGATTGCCTCCCGCAATGTGGTAAGCCGGCACATCTTTTGTCACGACAGAATCAGCCGCAATAATCGCACCGTCACCGATATGAATTCCCGGCATAACGGTGACATTCTGTCCAATCCATACATCATTTCCCACAACAGTGTCGCCTTTCAGCGGCAAATCCTCCAGGGACGGGGTGCACTTTTCCCACCCATGTCCCATGATATTAAAGGGATAGGTTGTGACACTGCACATCCTATGA
Source organism: Lacrimispora sp. (assembly GCA_047604985.1). GTDB lineage: Bacteria > Bacillota > Clostridia > Lachnospirales > Lachnospiraceae > Lacrimispora. The sequence continues at coordinate 2,662 of JASGGP010000162.1, read as the reverse complement.
TTCGCGCCATTCATTATGAACTCAATCCCCTTGGCTATGGCACAAAACTTGCCGATGATAAGCTTATCACCCAGGAATTCATAATGATGGGTGACATGTTTTTCGAAATCTTCAGCCCCATTTACATCATCATAATAGGTATAATCCCCAACAATAATATTCGGACGGGTAATCACATTTTTAATATAACAGATGCTTTTGATTTTTTCATCTGGATATATGGCATTCGGATCAGGTCCGTGCTGCATAGTATTCCTCCAATCAGTTAAATAAATTACTTATATCTTACTATAACTCAATAGCTTTGTCCAATTCTGCAGTGCAAAGGATGATACAGTTACAGCGTGATAACCAATCAATCTGGCTGAAACCGCCTAAAGGATTCACCGCATTTTTCACTGTTGACCAGTCTGTGCCAGCAAGCCAAACAACCTTGCATCTGCAAGGTTGTCCGGTGTTTCTATTATAGTCTTCTTTCCACTGTACAGAGCTTATAGATATCAATTATTTCTGCTTTCCCTATTTTGACAAAATTTCCCACAGGAACGGTATCCCCAAATGTAGCTTTATCCGCCATTTCCTCAAAAGCATCGACAGGGAGGCCGGCGTCGGAAAAGGTCAGAGGCATGCCCAATGCTTTAAAATACTCCCGCATTCTCCGGATTCCCTCCATACAGATTTCATCTGTTTTTCCATAAGAAAGATCGACGTCCCACACTCTTACCGCAAATTGTACGAACCGGTTTTTATCATGGCTGTATACATACTCCATCCAGGAAGGGTAGACAATGGATAAGCTGGCCCCATGGGCAATATCATACTTTCCGCTCATTTCCAGGGCAATCCTGTGGGAAGCCCAGTCCTGAACCCGTCCCGTATTCAGAAGACCGTTGTGAGCCAAGGTACCTGCCCATACGATTTCTGCCCTGGCATCATAATCTGCAGGCTCCTTAAGGGTCTTCAAACCATTTACGATAATGCTTTTTAAAGCCGCCTCGCACAAACGGTCTGTCAAATCCACGTTATCCGTATTTGTAAAATACCTTTCCATTATGTGGGTCATCATATCCACAACTCCGCAGCCAATCTGATATGGAGGTAAAGTGAAAGTCAATTCCGGATTAATAATGGAAAATACCGGGCGTATCAGATCTAAGTTAATGCTTTTTTTATACCAACCATCCTCATTTGTGATTACGGAACTTAAACTTGATTCACTTCCTGCGGCAGGAATAGTCAGGATAGCGGCAGTCGGCAGAGTTGACCTTGGAATATCTTTGCCCAGATAAAAGTTCCATACATCTCTCTCATAGGGAACACCCACACCGATGGCCTTTGCGGTGTCAATGGAACTTCCGCCTCCAATTGCAAGAATAAATCCTATATTCTCCCGGCGGCACAGTTCAATTCCTTCTTTTACAAGCCCAAGCCTGGGATTTGGCTGCACCCCGCCCAATTCCAGATACTGGATTCCCTGTTCCTTTAAAGAGGTGGCAACTGTGTCAAAAAGCCCGTTCTTTTTTATCCTGTCAGAGCCATACACAATCAGGATTTTTTCACAATTGCTGTATTTCCTGATTTTCTCCCCTGCCTGACTCTGTGTATTTCTTCCAAAGACAATTTCAGTTGTATTGGAAAATTCAAAATTTATCATTTCATTTCTCCCCTATCTGTAGCAATCTGCTTTGCCCAGCGAACCGAACAGCTCCATTTTCTGGCGTATTACCTTCCTGGCTTCAAGAATTCCCGGTGTAAATACTTTAGCAGGAATAAAACCACCGGTTTCTTCAATAACCTGATTTACCTTTTTAAAAAAAGCATATTTAAAATCACTGGATATGTTCACTTTACGTATTCCTATTTTACAGGCTTCCCGTATTTCATCATCCTGGTTATTGCTGCCGCCGTGAAGAACCAGGGGCACGGTGGAAACTTCTTTGATTTTTTTCAGCAGTTGAAGCTGAAGCTCTGGCTTGAAACCTTTCGGATAAATGCCATGAGCAGTACCTATGGCAATTGCCAGGCAGTCCACATCTGTCTTTGAAACAAACCGGATCACGTCTTCCGGGTCGGTATAAGTCACGTTTTTGACTCCGCCTTCTTCTGAATTATCCATGACTCCAATGGTCCCTATTTCCCCCTCTACGGAGACATTCGCCATATGTGCCAGTTCCGCCACTTCCTTCGTGAGCTTCGTATTCTCCTCATAGGAAAGCTCGGAGCCATCGATCATGACAGAGGTAAAGCCTGCCTGAATGGCCCTCAGACACTGTCCGACGGTTTTTCCGTGGTCTAAGTGAAGTACAAACGGAATTTTACTTCCGGCAAGACGTTCTCTTACATATGTATAGAATTCTCTGGTCGCAAAGTCGAATTCACCGGGTGCCACCTGAATGATGGCCGGAGAACTGCTGGCTTCCGCCTCCTCAACTACCGAACGGAACAGGGAACTTTCCGTTGCATTGAAAGCTCCTACTGCGAACTGGTTTTCGTCTGCTGTTTTAAGCATTTCTCTCATATTGATCAGCATTTCTTTCCTCCTGCTTTATATAGTCTCTATTTTAATATCATCTGCGTTTGCAGCTATCATATCCGATGAACTTCCCAGATCTTCAAAGTCCTCATCCTCCTCTGTCACCTTTTTCTTGATGACAGAAAGTAT
>JASGGP010000161.1:0-10696 GCA_047604985.1 Lacrimispora sp. | reverse complement strand
GCGTGCACTCCGTCAATTCTCTCATCCATATGCATTTTCACATTGTGAAGCAGGACGTCTTCTGTCAGAAGAGGCGTCACATCAAAAGAAGTCTCTCCTGCGATTTCGACCTTTTTTCTGTTCATGGTAATACTTGCGGTAACGCTGTTGCCTATGGTTAAATATCCGTAGCTTTCATATAAAGCGTCCATTTCTTTGTTGACATAATGCTCAAAAGAAATACTTTTCATGGTGTTTTTTACAACCGGAATCTTCAGTCTATTGGATACCGCATATTCCAGCGAATAGGGCTCGCTGCCGTATTCCGAAGAAAACATTACCACTCCCGCGTTTTTATTCAAGTTTTCCTGAATTAAAATACCGATTTGAATAACCGGAATTTCCTCTTCCTGCTGAAGGCCTCTGACATATTTTACAATGCATTTATATAAATCCTGACCAGATAAGCTGCTTTTATGGACTGCAGCCGAACCGGTCAATTCTTTATGGAGATTATAGTGATAAGCGTTGATTCCTATATTTGTGACTTCAAAAATGAGAATATGTCCGTAATCCTTTGAAAGTCGGAGAAGGACGGGCTTTCGCCCGCCTGTAGATTTTTCTTCCTTATACTCCTCCACTACATTTTCCTGCAGCAGAGGAGTAATAATCTGCGTCACCGTGCTGGGAGACAATCCGGTCTTTTCCGCAATGCTAATGCGGGATAGCTGTCCTTCGCTGACCAGCAGCTTCAATATTTTTCTGGCATTCTCTTCTCTTATCATCTTCTGGCATTTATTTTTTTCCATATTATTTACTTCCTGTCCATTTGATTCAATCATTTATTTTTCTATAGCCAAAACTTATTTTTAGCCTAAAAATAAGTTCCGATGTAAATATAACAGTTTTGTGCAACAATGTCAACAAATATATTCTTCTATTAATTTTTTTGTTTTATTTTACCTCTTCATTCCTCCTATCTATCCGGCCATAAGTCTGCTTAAAAACTCACGTGTTGGATGAGCTTTAGGATTATAAAAAGATTTGATCCGTTGTATCATTATGAATATCGTTCTGGTTGAGACGTCTCTGGCAAAATCCGTTTCATGGGTAACAATAATCATCGTGAGTCCTGTCTTTGCCAACTCTTTCATAATAATTCCAAGCACTTCTCCAACCATTTTCAGGTCCAGTATGCTGGTCGGCTCGTCAAACAGCAAAACTTCCTGATTCATGAACAGCGCTCTTTCTTGCGGAACCGCCTTTCAACAAGGGGCTTCGTCGCAATTTCTTTCTTATCTGTCAAATGTTTTTAGAAAAATCAAAAAAAGAACAAGGTATATATTTTTATATACCTTGCTCTTAGGGAACTTTCAACTCAATATCTTAACTTAATTGCATTGATCCCAGACAGGATTTCCTCCTCTTTTATTCTCTCCTACGTCTCTCCTACGCCAGAAGATTCTGCATGCTGCCTAAGCTGATCCCCAAAGTAGAGGTATTGTGAAGCAGGGCAGAGGTGGTGGGAAGAATTGTGCCGCTTACGCCCAGAAGAATCAGGCACGTATTAATTCCCACGATTTGGCGGTAATTTTTATGTATCCGTTTCATCAGGCTGTCACTTAAAAGCTTTAAGGTAACGATCTCATAGAGATTGTCCGCGGCAATGGTAATGTCTGCGATTTCCCTGGCAATCTCCGCCCCGTCGCTGATGGCAATTCCCACATCTGCCGCCGAAAGGGCCGGAGAATCGTTGATTCCGTCTCCCACCATGATGACCACCCGGCCTGCAGCCTTTTCTTTCTCAATAAAGCGCGCCTTATCCTCAGGCAGAACCTCAGAATAATATTCATCCACTCCCACCGCTGCTGCAACAGCCGCAGCAGTTCGCTCGCTGTCTCCGGTCATCATGACCACTTTGGGGATGCCCGCCTTTTTTAAGGAATTTATCACGGCCCCGGCTTCCTCCCTTAAAGGATCCTCAATGCAGATGACTGCCGACAGTTTCTGATCCACGGCAAGGTAAAGGTGGGAGCAGTCCTCCGGAAGACTGTTAAACTTTTCACGGTCTTTTTCCTCAATGCTGCACGTCTCATCCTCAAAAACAAAATGATGGCTTCCGATGACCACCTTTCTCCCCTCAATGGAGGAAGCAATGCCGTGAGCCACGATGTAGTCCACACGGGAGTGCATTTCCTCATGCTCTAAGCCCTGGTCCCTGGCTGCATTTACCACAGCCTTTGCCATGGAATGGGGGAAATGTTCTTCCAGGCAAGCGGCGATCCGGAGCATTTCCGATGGGCTTTCCTCCCCGAAAGTCACCACCTCCCTCACCGTAGGCCTTGCCTTTGTAAGGGTTCCTGTTTTGTCAAAGACAATGGTTGAAGCCTCTGCCAGGGATTCCAAATACTTTCCTCCCTTGACCGTAATATGGTACATGCTGGCTTCCCGGATGGCGGAAAGGACGGAAATAGGCATGGCCAGCTTTAAAGCACAGGAAAAATCCACCATGAGCACGGAAAGAGCCTTTGTCACATTTCCCGTAACCAGCCAGGTAAGGCCTGTACCGGCCAGGGTATAGGGCACAAGCTTATCAGCCAGGTGGCTGGCCTTGCTTTCTAAGTTGGATTTCAGCTTTTCCGACTCTTCGATCATGGCAACGATCTTTTCAAACCGTGCGGAGCCGGAAACCTCTTTCACTTCAATGACCAGCTCCCCTTCCTCCACCACGGTTCCGGCATATACGTATCCCCCGGCTTCTTTTTTCACCGGAAGGCTTTCTCCGGTCAGGGATGCCTGATTGACCATGGCTTCTCCCGAAACAACGGTTCCGTCAAAGGGAATGACATTTCCCATATGCACCACCACTTCGTCTCCCAGCCTAATGGAGGAGGCATCCACCAGCACCTCCTGGTCTCCGCTTAAGAGCCAGACACGGCTGATATTTAAGGACATGCTTCTGGCCAGATCTCCCACGGATTTCTTATGGGTCCATTCCTCCAAAAGCTCTCCGATGCCCAGCAGGAACATGACAGAGCCTGCTGTCTCCAGCTCCCCACGGATTATGGATACACCGATGGCAACGGCATCCAGGACGGACACCTCCATTCTTCTCTTTAAAAGGCTTTTCACTCCGCGGCAGATGTATTTTATGGAGCGGAAAATAGTATAGACAGTCCGGGGAGAAGCAGGCAGAAGCAGCTTCCGCACTCCCCTCATCATCACCCTGCACACCAGCTTTTCCTGATATTCTGCGTTGAGCTCCCGGCCGGAAAGCTCGATAAGCCCTTCCGGTACGGCCACGTCCTCATATCGGAAGCGTTTCAGAGCGGTAATGATTTCCTCCCTGTTTCCCACATAGCAGACAGAGGCGTCGGCAGTACGCTCGTAGACCTTAACGCCTGTCACGTGCTTTAAAGAGTGCAGATAATACAGCAGAGTATCAGCCTCCCGGTAGGTCATCCTGGTCTGGGATAAATGAACCCGGAGCCTGCCGGGCATTTCATGTTTGATGATAAATTTCACTTTTGTCCCTCCCTATAGAAAAAAGGGGCCTTAATCCATTGGCCCCTATCTCTCATTTTCTTTCGTTTTCTATTTCTCCTGGAAATCCTCGGTCTGGGCGCACTCTGCCTCTTCCACGCACTCCGCTTCCTTTACAGCCCGTTCCTCATTGATCTGCTTTGCTTCCGCCAGAATGTCCTCTGCGTTTTCCTGAACCGTGGTGACAGTCTTCATGACGCAGTCCTTTGCCCGCAGAACAGCCGCCGTACAGTTTGTGTAGGCTTTCTTCGCATCTTTACTGGAAAGAAGCTTCACTCCTGCAGTGCCAAAGAGAACGCCGCCTGCAAAAATTCCCGCATGCTTCATTTTTAAAATATCCCACATCTTTTGTATCCTCCTCTGCATTCCCGTTTTTTATCTTATGTACAACCTCTTATATATAATAATTATAAGAGGCATATTTCCCGCAGTCAAATATAATAGGTTTATTGAGAAATTTTATCAAACAAATTCCTGTCCGTCTTACAGGCATTCCGCATTTTCGCATTCACAAGGCTTTACCGTAACAGAGATTATCTTCTGGTCATCTAAATAGCCGCAGGCGGCAAGGCCGGCACGCACCACTGAATTCCAGTTCTTTGCGGATAAGTGGTAAGTTGTCTCATCATCCAAAACCACCGTACAGGCATTCTCCATGGAACAGGTTTCTGAATAAGCGATCTTATACATGTTTTTCCGGCTGATGGCTCCAATCTCCTCCAGGACATTGACCATCCGGTAGACTGTAGCTGCGCCGATGGTTTCATCAACTCTCGATGCTCTATAATAAATTTCCTTGCAGCTGGAGCATTCATTCTCCAGTATAATGTCCAGCAGCGTGAGACGCTGCTTTGTTATGCGGCATTTCTTCTCTTTCAATCGGTCAATAATGAGGTCCTTCTGCATTTTCGTCCTCTGGTAGCTTCTGGAATCAGGCACTCTTCTCTTCTCACTGATGGTGTTATGTGTCTCCACTTTCGAACCTCCGTTTACAGTCATTTTTCTGTCAGCCATTCCCCACGGGCAAAACACGCCCCGCAAGTTTCATTCCTCACTCGCTTATGTGGGAGCAGTGACCGCCGCAGCTCTTGCAGTCAGCACCGCACTGAATGGATTTTCCGTTCTTTTTATCGCGAATCATGCTTTTTACAGCCAGTGTCACTAAACCCGCCACAACAGCCAAAACAATCAGTGTTCCCATAAAAATTCCTCCTTATAATCAGAGCCTGCACGTTTCATGCAGGCTCTTCTGATGTGTGCCGCAGCCTATCTTGCGCCTGCCACACTTTTTACTTTGATCTTAGTTTTTTTCCCGTCATCAGCCGGCCTTACCAGCAGGTAAATAAATCCGGCAATGATCGCAAATGCAACAACTGTGAAGATTCCAAAGCTGCCTGTGGTGATAAGGGTGCCGATCTGGTAAATGCAGAGAGATACCACATAAGCGAGACCCGTCTGATATCCGACAGCGATCCAGAACCACTTGGTGTTATTCATTTCTCTTTTAATGGCGCCCATAGCTGCAAAGCAGGGTGCGCAGAGAAGATTAAATACCAGGAAAGAGTAAGCGGCAACAACAGTCATGCTTCCTGCAAGGCTGCCCCAGATTTCTGATCCGTCTTCCGCCACTTCTGCAAAGCCATAGAGAATACCAAAGGTTCCAACCACGTTTTCTTTTGCAACAAGTCCCGTAAGAGCAGCTACTGCAGACTTCCAGTTTCCCCAGCCCAGAGGAGCGAAAATCCAGCTGACTGCACTTCCTGCTGCCGCCAGAATGCTGTGGTCGAGCTCCATCTGATCCAGCAGCCGGAACTGTCCGTCTATCCAGCCGAAATAAGAGGTAAACCACACGAATATGGTAGCAAGCAAAATAACAGTTCCTGCTTTTTTAATAAAGGACCAGCCCCGCTCCCACATGCTGCGGAGAATATTTCCCACGGTAGGCATATGATATGCCGGAAGCTCCATAACGAAAGGAGCCGGATCACCGGAAAACAATTTCGTCTTCTTTAAAATAATACCGGACCAAATGATAGCCGCGATGCCCACGAAGTAAGCGCTGGGGGCCACCCAAGCCGCGCCGCCGAACAACGCACCTGAAATCAGGGCAATGATAGGAAGCTTGGCACTGCAAGGAATAAAAGTAGTGGTCATAATGGTCATCTTCCGGTCACTGTCATTTTCAATGGTACGGGAAGCCATAATACCTGGAACGCCGCAGCCGCTTCCGATCAGCATCGGAATAAAGGACTTTCCGGAAAGGCCGAATTTACGGAAAATACGGTCCATGATAAATGCAACCCTGGCCATATAGCCGCAGGCTTCTAAAAATGCCAGGAACATAAACAGTACCAGCATCTGGGGCACAAAGCCAAGAACAGCGCCCACACCGGCTACAATTCCGTCAAGAATCAGTCCCTGGAGCCAGTCCGCACAGCCTACTGCCGTTAAAATGCCTTCTACAATAACAGGAACACCCGGAACATCCAGCCCGAAGAAACTGAAACCGTCGCCAAATAAGCCGTCATTGGCCCAGTCCGTGGCCCAGGTTCCCACTGTAGTAACGGAAACGTAATACACCAGGAACATAACCGCCGCGAAAATAGGCAGTGCCAGAAAGCGGTTCGTCACGATCCGGTCGATCTTATCGGAGATGGTCAGCTGTTCCCTTTTATTCTTTGTGTAGCATTCACCGATAATAGAAGATATGTATACGTAGCGCTCATTGGTAATGATGCTTTCCGTATCATCATCCAGTTCTTTCTCAATGCGGCTGATTTCCTCTGTCACATCCGGTACCTGCTTCATCTGGCCCTGGATCTTGCTGTCCTTTTCCAGCAGCTTGATAGCAAAGAAACGCTTCTGCTCCTGGGGAACATTCTCGCCCAGCTTTGCCTCAACAGATTCCAGCACGCTTTCCACTTCCGGTGAAAAGGTATGGACAGGAGCCATATTGCTCTTTTTATTTGCCAGGACAACCGCCTTTTCCGCTGCTTTCTGGATTCCGGTTCCCTTTAATGCGGAAATCTCCACCACCTCGCAGCCCAGCTTCTGGCTCAATTTATCAATATAAATCTTGTCTCCGTTTTTCTCCACAATATCCATCATGTTGATTGCCATGATGACCGGAATTCCCAGCTCCATAAGCTGGGTGGACAAGTATAAATTTCTTTCAATATTGGTTCCGTCCACGATGTTTAATATGGCATCCGGGCGCTCAGCGATCAGATAATTTCTGGCCACTACCTCTTCCAGAGTATAAGGGGAAAGGGAATATATGCCGGGAAGATCCATGATGATTACATCCTTGTGTCCCTTCAGCTTTCCTTCCTTTTTCTCTACCGTAACGCCGGGCCAGTTCCCCACGAACTGGTTAGAACCCGTAAGCGCATTAAACAGCGTTGTCTTTCCGCAGTTTGGATTTCCTGCTAACGCAATCCTGATTGACATACTCTACCTCTTTCTGCCTGTAAGCACTTTGTTTGTTTGGTATTAGTCATACCTAACTTATTTGCAAAAAAAATTACTCCACAACAATCATTTCCGCATCCGCTTTCCGCAGGATAGCATACCCTCTTACAGTAACTCAACGGGTCGCCAAGTGGAGCAACCTTTCTTACAAAAATGTCTACGCCCTTTGTAATGCCCATATCCATGATCCGTCTCTTGACAGGGCCCTCACCGGTCAGCTTTGTCACCTTAACCGTCTTTCCGCATGGAATTTCCTTTAATGTCATTGCTTTTTCTCCTTCTTCATCCCACTATAATCTTGTTCGCCATGTCTTTTCCTATGGCTACTCTGGAATCTTTTACATTGACGATCATATTTCCGCCCATTTCAGAAATAACGACCACGGTTCCGCCGGCTACAAAGCCAAGATTCTCCAGAAATCTTCTGGTTTCCTCCTTGCCGCCTACTTTGCGGATCACGCTGGGTTCCCCTGCTCTTACCATTGTTAAAGGCATCGCTCTTCCTCTTCTTTCCGGAATAATATTATTGATAATCATTCCCAATTCCTTAAGTTAGTATAATCTAACCCGCGAAAATTGTCAAGAACTTTATTGATTTTTTTTATCAACAAAGGATTTCGTTGATGTTCCCCCGCCCCTATGATATACTGCATATAAAGCATATAAATATAAAACCGAGGTGACGCCTGCCATGAATATCAATGAATCAGCGGAAAACTACCTGGAAACCATTCTGATCCTTAGTAAAGCCATGCCTGCGGTCCGTTCCGTGGATGTGGCGGAGGAACTGGGCTTTAAAAAATCCAGCGTCAGCGTAGCCATGAAAAACCTCCGGGAAAAAGAGCACATTACGGTTACAAAGGAAGGGCATATCCATCTGACCGAAGCAGGGGAAAAAATTGCAGAAATGATCTATGAACGGCATAAGTTTCTGTCGGAATGGCTGGTAAATCTTGGCGTCGGAAAAGAAACCGCCGATGAGGATGCCTGCAGGATGGAGCATGTGATCAGCAGGGAAAGCTTTGAAGCCATGAAAAAATTCATGAAAGACAGATGAGAGAAAAGCCATGCCTGGGAAACTCTTCCCAGAGCATGGCTTTCTTTTATTTATACTTACCGATTTTTACCAGATCTTCACCCGCTTTTCCGGAGCCACATACATGCCGTCTCCTTCCTTTAGTTCAGGATAAGTCCTGTAAAAGGCATCGGTGCTGCTAAGGACCCCATTGACCCTCACCCTGGCCGGAGAATGGACGTCGGTGTTCAGCCTGCGGATCATGCTCTCCGGGGTGTATTTAGAGGCCCAAATGGAGGCGTACTGGCGAAAGAGAAGCTTTAAATCCTCTCCGTCCTCCTCCGCAATGGAGGTAATGCAGCTTAAAGCGCCTAAATCCGCAATATTCTCATTCAGGGTCTGGGCTCCGTTTACATGGCGGCCCTCATAGCCGTCCTGACCGTCGTAGTAGACAACCACACGGTCAGCCAGCTCCTTAAACTTTGCCCTGTCCTCATCGGTCCACCACACATGGTAATTCCCCTTTTCATCGTAAAGGGAGCCGCTGGAATCAAAGGCGTGACTCACCTCATGGGCGATGACCATTCCGATTCCGCCCAAATTGACGGCGTCATCCGCCCCGGCGTCAAAGAAAGGGGGCTGAAGGAGGGCCGCCGGAAAGACTATCTCATTGCCCGTAGGGTTATAATATGCGTTCACCGTCTGAGGCGTCATTCCCCACTCCCCTTTGTCCACCGGCTTTTTCACCTTTTCCCTGTCCGCCCGGCTTTTGGCCTTTATGAGGGAAATGGCATTGTCAATGAGGTTTCCGCCTGCCTCTGACGGAAAGACCTCTGCATCCCGGTAATCATCGGGCCACTTGTCAGGATACCCTATTTTTAAATTCATGGCATCCAGCTTTTTTATTGCCGCCTCTTTCGTTTCCTCTCCCATCCAGTCAAGGGCCATGATCTGCTTTTTGTAGGTATCAAGAATCCGTCGGACCAGGTCATAAACGGCCTCCTTGTCCTTCTCATCAAAGCATTTTTCCACATAAAGCTTACCAAACTCAAAGCCCATTAAATCCTGTACCAGCTCACCGGCCAGGTTTTCGTCCGTCTTTTTTTCTTTAATGCCCCTCTGGGCATTATTCCATTCCAGATAATCATCCCGGATCTCAGGCGTCAGGAAAGGGGCAAAATCCTTAATCAGAACAAAAAGGGAATAATTCTTTAACAGGGGAAGGTTCTCCTCTGTTAAATATCCGCCGATCTTTTTCATCAGCTCTTTCTGAGACACCACATAGGTCCCTGCCTGGGAAAGGCCGGCCGCCTCAAGGAAGGCACCCATATCCCCCTCCGGAAACAGGTCCTTTAATTCCTTCTGGGAATAGGGATTGTAAATGATATCCGGGTCGCCCTGGCTGCTGAGAGGAAGGGCGCTGGCCGCTAAGTCCTTTTGAAGCGCCAGAATGCCTGCTGCAGCCTGGGCCGCTGCCTCTTTATCAAGGCCTGCTGCCTCCATGACACTTCCGATATAGGTCTGGTACCGGCTGACCATGGCCGCCTGAGTCTCATCCTCCAGGGTTTCCTTGCCCGGACCCAAATCAGCTCCATCCAGATACAGGGCATACCGGCTGGAATCCGTCATATCCTCAGACCATTGGGGCATGATAAGACTTCCGTTTCCCAGATCAGCATAAACCTTTCCAATGCTTTTTAAATACTCATTCACATCGGAAGCATTTCTTATTCCGTCCATATAGGGCTGTAATTCTCCAAAACCGGCCTTTCTCCGCCCCTCCATGTCCATGGCGGTTAAGTACATATCCCCGATTTTCTGTTCCAGAGAGCCCTGCTCCGCCCCTTTCTGTTTTCCACCGCCTCGTCCAACACGCCCTGAAGGACATCGTAAGATTCCCTGTCCAGCTTGTAAAAATAGCTCCAGTTGTCGGAATCCTTTGGAATCTCTGTTTCCGCCAGAAGCTTTTGGTTGATGTATTCATAATAATCATCTTCCAGGCGGACCTTATCTCCGTTTTCCTCCGTCCCTTCGCTGCCCGCCATTCCCTGGACGTTGACAGGCTGGGCTTCGGTCTGCTCCGGCCCCGTCTGTTCCGCGGCCGTCTGTTCCTGCCGGGGAACATTCCGGGCGCAGCCTGACAGTGCAGAAAAAGCAATCAAAATAGCCAGAAAAAAATGAATCCCTCTCTTCATAACATTTCCCTCTCTTTCATGCGGGCACTTTTCCCCGCATTTACTGAACAGGAATAAAGAGTCTGCTTTGCAGATCCTTCACCGATGGGGCTGCTGAAACAGCCGGACTTTCCTGGCGCGGAGTGCGCATCCATAGAGGAGCGTTTATTATATCAGGGAATCCCCCAGTATATAATAAAAGGAAGTGAATCTCTTCACTTCCTCATTCGTTCTGTCTATTCTATTATGTTTAAACTTCGTCAGAATATACGGAAGAATCATCTCCCATATTCTCATCCTGAGACTGAAGTGCCTTAACACTTAAGCTGATTTTCTTATCATCTTCATTGAAGTCAACAACTCTTGCTTCGATTTCCTGTCCGATTGCCAGAACATCAGCAGGCTTATCTACATGCTCCTTAGAAATCTGGGAAACATGAAGCAGAGCATCCACGCCTGGCTCCAGCTCAACAAATGCGCCGAAGTCTATCATACGTGCAACTCTTCCTTTTAC
>JASGGP010000160.1:0-10714 GCA_047604985.1 Lacrimispora sp. | reverse complement strand
GACATCCGCCTGATTCCGGACGCAAAGGGCGTTTCCATATAAAACAGGAGATTATTTACCGATACCTCTGATTTAGAATTTGTCTATTCCGTGTTAAAGGATGGGGAGCCGGTATTCCAAAGGAACTTTTACGCGATTGTAAGGCCCCTGGAAACCGGATTTGAAGCTCTGGACTTACCGGAATTTACGGAGCCCGGGGAATACGTGTTCCAGGTTTCAGCTCTGCTTAAGGAGGATACTCTGTGGGCAGACCGGGGCCATGAGACTGGATTCGGAGAATCGGTGGCAGTGATTGAGAGCAGGGATGCGTTGGAAAGCGGAGATGGAGAAAAAGGTTCCGGGAAGCCTTTAAACGTGATTTACGGAGATGTGAACATTGGAGTTAAAGGGAAAGCTTCCGGGTGTTGTTTTCCAGACAGGAGGGCAGCATTGTCTCCCTTGTTTACGATGGAAAGGAATGGATCGGAAAGCCCCTTATGCCGGTATACTGGCGGGCCACCACGGACAATGACAAGGGGAATAAATTTTCCGTAACAAGCTCCGTGTGGTACGGCGCAGGAAGATTTCCTCATTACAGCAATGAAAATTGCGCAGTAGAAGAGGGCGACGGGGTTATTAAGGTAACCTATACCTATGAGCTTTCAACCATTCCAAAAGCCGTAACAGAAGTTTCCTATGAGGTGGACGGAAGCGGAAAGATAAAGGTTAAAGCAATCTTTCACGGTCAAAAGGGACTGCCTCAGCTTCCGGTCTTTGGCATGAGGCTTATTACGCCGGATGGGGCAAAGTCCTTTACCTGGTACGGAAAGGGGCCGGAGGAAAATTATTGCGACAGGAATGACGGTGCAAGGCTTGGAATTTACAAGGACAGCCCTGAAAGCAACCTTTCCAGATATTTAGTTCCCCAGGAATGCGGAAACAGGACAGGAGTCCGGTGGCTGAAGCTGACGGATGCAAAGGGACATTCCATCGGTTTCCGGTCGGCTGGCCAGGCCTTTGATGCCTCTGTCCTTCCCTATACGGCAGAAGAATTGGAATGCGCCACCACAGAGAGGGCTTCCGGTCCACGATATACAGGGAAATATTCTGGGAGCCATGAGAGGTGTGGCGAGACGACAGCTGGGGTGCACCGGTTTATCCGGAGTACTGTGTAAGCGGAGAAGAAACCCTTGTAACGGAATTCGTGATTGGCAGAATGGAATAAAAAGGAAGGGCAGGCAAAAGGAACTTTGGATGAGGAAAGCCTTTTGCCTGCCTTTTTTATTTTGGCTATTACAACGGCGCTTTTGATAAAAATAATCAAGAAAAAATACCCCGATTTTTTTGAATTGTACTATAATGGAAGTTGACAGGAAGCGGCAGTCAAATCCCCAAAGTCTGTAATCGGAAAAGCGAAAGGGGTTTGAGAGAAGCTTAAAGGAGAGTATTTCAAGGTAAAAGAGAGGAGAATACGAATGTCAACTTTGATTATCTGTGCTGTATTAGCTGCCATTTGTTATTTTGGATTAAGAAGCACCATAAAAAGGGCGAAAAGCGGCTGCTGCGGAGGCGGCGGTGATGAGGTGAAAAAAATAAAGGTAGCAGATAAAGATGTTTCCCATTATCCCTATTCCTGTGATTTGGAAGTGGAGGGAATGACCTGCGGAAACTGCAAGAAAAGGGTAGAAAATGCCCTTAACGGCAGAGAGGGAATATTTGCTTCTGTGGATTTGGATAAAAAGCTGGCGGTGATACGTATGAAAGAACAGGTACCGGCGGATGAATTAAAGGAACTTGTGAGAAAAGCGGGATATTTCCCCGGAAATTTAAAATAAACAAATTGATGCAGGCGGCAGAGAAATAAGTTCTCTGCCGCCTTTTATATATATTTTAATGATGGTCCCCTTTTTCGTGCCGGGCAAAAATTTTCTACTCTGCCCCCGCTTTCAGCACCTCGCTCATTGAGACTGCGTTGATTTTTCTCCTGCAAAGCAGCTTTGATAACTCATAGGAGAGCATTACAAAGACAAATCCAAATATGACGTAAAGGGGATCAATGGTTACGGGCATTCCAAGGTAGACTGTTTTCAAGTGCTTTCAGCAATCCTCCCACTGATGCAAAGCTAAGGAGTATGCCCAGCAGATACCCAATCACGACGACAATTGTTGAGCTGTTCAAAATCAGCGAATTGACTTCTTTCTTTCGGTATCCGAAAATTCTCATCAGTGAAATCGTGCTCTTGTTTTCTTCAACGATCATAGAGGTCACGACATAGATAATGATCATCCCGATGATAAATGCTATGGCCGCAATGAAAACGACCATTGAGGTCAGAGGTGCCATAAGGCTTTGGATCGCTGATATTTTGTCTTCTACCGAATAGACCTTATACTGCTCATTTTCCGGAATGTCCAGCAGTTTATTGCTGAACAGCTCGTTATAGCTTCCTTCCGGCATCCCAAACTTCTCATTATATTCCGCAAGCGGCATCATGATTGTCATGTTTAAAGAATCTGTGATGCTGCCGACTGTCAGAGAAAACTCCTTATAATCCGATTTTCGGACGATGGTAATCGTGTCTCCGGGCTTTACGTTCAGCTTATGGGCAATCGGCTTTGTGATAATTACCTGATTGATCCGGAGTCTGGTGCCGGATTCATCTGTAATCGTGGATATGTTGGAGTCCGGCAGGTAACCGGCGACGTTAAAGACCTTAATATCATCACCCGGTAACAGGAATTTAGATACTGCGAATGGCTCGGACCCTCTGGCACCGGCTCGGTGCGCCAGCTGTCAAACACATATTCGTATTGGTAATTTTGTGCGTTCTTCACTTCTACATCAAGAAAATAATCCATACCGCTTTTCAGGAAAAAACCGAAAACAGAAGTAATGTGGCCACGGCACAGCCAACGAGCAGCAGGGCGAGTCTGGACAGGCTCCGGAGCTGTTCCCGGATTTTAAACTTCATAGCGAATTTCAGCTTTTCAAGCTGAATCTGCGCTCCAGAAAATTGACTTTGCTCTTTTCCTGATTCCCTTTCATCAGCTCGGCAGGCGATTGTTTCAGCTCTTTGCGGACCACAAGAAAGCCGCTCAATCCAAGAAATAAAACAGGAAGTAGAAAGCTCAGAATGATCACGGCCGGGCTGTATTTGATTCCGGTCATAGGTATGTCGAACAACATAAAATAAACCGACATCATAGGGCGTACGGTAAGTACCAAGGACAGTCCCGGAGATACCGCCCATGACTGCAAGAAGGGGAATTTCAAGTAATGGCAGTAGAGCTCCTTTCTTTTATAACCTAATGCATACAATGCGCCCGCGATTCCCGATTCCTGCTTGAGCATCCGGCCAATGACGTTGCCCAGCAAAACAGCTGTCAGCAAAAAAAACACGGCAGGCAGTGCCCTGCCAATAAGACCGGCGGAGTTAAACTTCGCAACAGCCCCGCTGACCCTGATGTTCACGCCTATATCCGTCCATTGTGTAATGCTGACGCCCCGGTTTTTCAATAACTCTATGAATTTCATGGACTGAGCACGGGCGTTCTCTTCCGGATGATTGAATTTTACCGCGTAGAAATTACTTCCTTTTCCCAACGAAGCGAAATCCTCCTTACTGATGACAGCAACGCCGAAGTCCTGGGGTGAATACAGAAGGTCTGTTTCCAATTTCAGAGGAGAAATATAATTGGGAAGCGCCATAAAACCTGCAACCGTAAATTGCTTATTCAAAATCGTAAGTGCATCACCGATTTTATAATTTTGGGCGCCGGCAAAAGCAGGATTGAGCAGAATACCGCCGTTACTGCCGAGAGGATTCCCCTCAACAATAGCAGGAATATTGATTCTATCGTTTTTGGTAAAAACACGCAGCGTTACTCCATCTGAAAGCGCATAATCGAAGCTGCTTCCTTCCTCTATAGCCGCATCCCCTGCCAGCTCAATGTCAGGTAAATTATCTATGCTTTTGTCTGTTGTAAAGGAAGCGTCTTCCTGAACGTAGTTTTTTTCATATTCATTCATTAACCGCATTAAATTACTGCTTACCAGAATCAGATTTGCAAACAGGAAGCAGCTTAGAGCAATCAATAATACGGCACTGATATACTGCGATTTATTTTCCAGAAAGACACGTTTGATTCTCTTATTAATTACCATTACCATTCAATCCTTTCCGCAGGAACAATTTTCTCATTTACCAATTCTTCTACGATCTCACCGCTCCTGAGCTTGAATATCCGGTTTGCCATAGCGGCAATGGCAGCGTTGTGAGTGATCATCAGAATGGTGGTTCCGTATTTTTGGTTCACCTCCTGCAAGAGCTTGAGAATGCTGCGGGAGGTTTGAAAATCCAGGGCTCCGGTGGGCTCATCGCATAAAAGCAGCTTGGGATTCTTTACAATCGCCCTGGCAATGGATACCCGCTGTTGCTCGCCCCCCGAGAGCTCCCTTGGAAAGCGGTGCTTTTTATCTTTCATTCCCACCGCTGTCAAAACTTCATCGGTATTTAAAGGTAATTTGCTGATATTGGAAACCACCTCAATGTTTTCTCCGACTGTAAGGTTGGGAACCAGATTATAGAACTGGAAAACGAAACCGATATCTTCACGCCGATAATCGGTCAGCCTGTCATCATTTAAATTGCTGATTTCAATCCCGTCAACGGAAACCTGTCCGCTGTCACTGCGGTCGATGCCGCCGAGAATATTCATTAAGGTGGATTTTCCTGAGCCTGACGGCCCAAGGATAACGCCGATTTCCCCTTTACCGAGCTTCATCCCGATTCCTTTCAGGACTTCGGTTTTCACCACACCTGTTGTGTAGCTTTTCTTTAAGTTCATAACCTCAATAAACATATTCATTTTCCTCCATCTACCGATACAATGTTTTACGGAGAATCTGCAGATACTCATCAAGCTCCTTCACCATTTCATCATAATGCGCCTTATAAGCGTCGATGTCATCGCCATACCGGAGCAAGCTGTCAATAAAGCCATTCATCGTCCATATAATGATGTTCTGGGCTTTTTTTTCGTCAATTCCTTCCTTGAAAGGAGTTTTTTCATGATCTGATTTCTGACAAATCTGTTCCATTGCTTCAACCATATGGGAAGAATAGGGTAAATCTTCCGGTAATCCCTCCGGAAAAACATCTTTGATTGCCGTATATGCTTTCAGTAAAAATCCGAATATCAATGGGTAACGAAGGGAGAGTTCCATCTTTAGTTTTGAGCCAATTCTGATATTTTCAAGGAAGTCATGGCTTTTTGACATGGCCTTTTCATATTCTGAGAAATAGATATCCAAAGTATATTTAATGAGAAACAGGAAAACCCCCCGTTTTGACCCAAAATAATGGAACAGCAGTCCCTTTGAAATCCCGGCCTCCTTTGCGATGGTATCCATGTTCGCTTCTAAATAGCCCTTTGAAAAATCTTTCAGAGCCACATCGATCACCCGATTGCGTTTTTCAGCCTCCATGGTCATAAATTTATGATCTTTAATGCTGTACTCCTTGATATGCTCAGAATCATCGTTCCTTCTTGCCATATTCATCACCTCATACATAAGAAATAATTGACTTGAAGTCAATCGCAAATACACAATATCACTTTGTTGACTTTAAGTCAATAGCTATATGCATAAAAATTTTTATTATCGCAGATGAAAGTATTGATGCAAAACAGCGGGCAATATGACTTTTTCAATAAGAGATGGATATTCCCCCAAAAGGGTTGTTTTTCTTCCCAACCCGTGGTAAGTTGATAGCAGACCATAGTACATTTTTGTGAGAAAGAGAAGAAACGATGATAAAAATCACATTTTACGACTCCATAGAAAATCATTTGCTGAAATATGCGGTAATCGCTTCCCGTTACAGGAATCAATGGGTCTTCTGCAAACACAGGAACAGGGCCACTTTTGAATTTCCAGGCGGGCACAGGGAGCCAGGAGAACACATTGTGAATACGGCAAAAAGGGAACTGTATGAAGAAACAGGTGCCGTCGATTACACATTAAAACAGATCTGTCCTTATTCAGTTCAGGATTCCGAAGAAACTTTCGGCATGCTGTTTTACAGTGAAATTAAGGAACTGGGAGAGATGCCGCCAGGCTTTGAAATAGAAAGGGTCCAGTTGTTTGAGGAGCTTCCCGGTCCGTTAACATATCCGGAAATCCAGCCCGTACTAATGGATAAGGTTATCAGCTTCCTGTCCTGAGAGTCCGGGAAAGGTTATTAGGAAAATAAAAGCAAAAGTGAGGAGAATGACCATGATAATCAATTTTAATGAAACAGAGGAAACCGTGCTTCCCCATTTTAATGGTGGAGAAAAAGAGTTTAAGGCGAGAATTCAGGTGGATGAGAAAAATAAGATTCTCTATGGAAAGCTAGAGCCCGGCGCCTCTATTGGAATGCACACCCACGATACAAGCAGTGAAATCATATACATTCTCCAAGGACAGGGAAAGGTCCTGTTTGACGAAGGCGAAGAAGCTGTGGAAGCAGGACTTTGCCATTACTGTCCCAAAGGCCATGCCCACAGTCTGATCAACAACAGCCAGGACTTATTGGTTTTCTTTGCAGTAATTCCACAACAGTGACATGCAGTTGTCATGTTTTAAATGGTATAATTCTGTAAAAGTAAAATAGCTGAGGGGGAGCAATATGCGGTATCAGTGGATCAATGAATATCTGTTGTCAATGAAAGGGGCATCCAGCGATTTTAAAGAGGAGTGGAATTGGAGGAGGTATCTTCTGGGCGATAAAATGTTTGCCGCGGTGTGCATGGATAACCAGGGAGAGGCCCAGCTCATCACCTTGAAGCTGGAGCCATTGGAAGGCGATTTTTTAAGGCAGCAGTACGAGGACATTCTTCCGGGCTATTATATGAATAAGCTTCATTGGAATTCCGTCAGGGCGGATGGAAATGTGCCGGATGACCTGCTGAAGGATATGCTGGAAAAATCCTATGATCTTGTCCTGTCCAAAATGACGAAGAAAAAACAGAAAGAATTGCTTGGAGAGTAAACGAAAGAGTGAATAAGGTCTTTTTTACGGCATATAAATGAATTGGATAGAAAAAAGATAAATTGCTTGACAAAACAAATAATTGGAAGTATTCTAGTAATTGTACAATAAATACCAATAATTCTAAGAAAGGAGGCAGGTTTGATGAAACGTATAAATAATATAGCGGGAATCAATAGAACAACAAACTTATTTCACAGGAATTCAGTCTGCCTCATGGAAGATAGAATCTCATAGCGCTCTGCGTTTTATGGGAAAGATGACGGCTCCGTCATGGAGCTGCTTTTATGAGTTTTTAACCGCAGTCTGAATGGACTGCGGTTATTTTTTTGGGAATTTACCGGAAAAGACCGCACTATGCCGTTTTTTTCGGTTTTTTTTGTGCAGATGGGAGAAATCCCATTTCTGCCTGTATCAGATAAAAGGAGGAGAGTATGAAAAATTTATGGAAGTATGTGAGGAAGTACAGCCCTTTGTATATTTTGGCAATTGCGGCCATGATCGTCAGCATTGTTCTGGACGCGGCAGCTCCCCAGATCACGAAGCACATTATTGATGATGTCATCGTGGGAGGGGAAATGCAGGGGCTCATGAAACTGCTTTTCGGCCTGGTTGGAATTGGTTTCGGCAGGGCGATATTCCAGTACACAAAGGAATTTATTTTTGACTATGCGGCATCCGGGATCGGCTGCCGCTTGAGAAAGGATTTATTTGACCATATCCAGACCCTGTCCGTAGGATATTTTGACAGCCACAATACGGGAGAGCTGATGGCCAGGATCAAGGACGACGCGGAGAGGATCTGGAATGCTTTCGGATTTGTGGGAATGCTGGTCTTAGAATGTTCCTTTCACACCATCATCATCATTACCTGCATGTTCCGTTTAAGCCCTGTTCTTACCCTGGTTCCTCTGGTGATTCTGCCTTTAATCGGCTGGTACGCCATTAAGATGGAAAACGGTCTGGGAGAGGTTTACGACGAGATCAGCGAGCAGACCGCAGAGTTAAATACCGTGGCCCAGGAAAATCTGGCAGGGGTCCGGACGGTGAAGGCCTTTGCAAGAGAGTCCTACGAGATCGGAAAATTTAAAAAGCATAACAAGCGGTATTACGATTTAAACATGCGGCAGGCCAAACTGATCGTCCGATACCAGCCGAATATTTCCTTTTTATCAAAGATCATGATGATGGCAGTCATTGTCATTGGCGGCATTCTGGTCATTTATGACAAAATGACCATCGGTGATCTGGGGGCATTTTCTGAATATGCAAATAACATTATCTGGCCAATGGAAATGGTCGGCTGGCTCAGCAACGATATTGCTGCAGCTATTGCCTCCAATAAGAAAATAAAGAAGATCATGGATGAGCAGCCGGTTATCAAAAACCCGGAGGCCCCGGTGATTCCGGAGAAATCAAAGGAGAGCTGACTTTCCGCCATGTGGACTTTGAACTGGACGGAAAAGATTAAAGGACATTGATTTTACTCTGGAACAGGGGAAAACCCTGGGAATTATGGGCGTAACCGGCTCAGGAAAAAGCTCTATAGTCAACTTAATCGAACGTTTCTATGATGTGTCGAAGGGGAAGTCCTGGTGGACGGGATCAATGTAAAGGATCTGCCTCTGTCTCTTTTAAGAGGACAGATTTCTGTGGTCATGCAGGATGTATTCCTCTTTTCCGACAGCATTGCGGAAAATATCAAGACAGGAAACAAGGATGCAACGGAATGGGAAAGCGTTCAGCAGGCGGCTATCTCCGCAGAGGCCCATAGCTTTATCCAGAAGCTTTCAGACCAGTAAAATACGGTGATTGGAGATAGAGGCGTGGGTCTGTCAGGAGGGCAGAAGCAAAGGATCAGTATAGCCAGGGCTATTGCAAAGGAGCCCCCGCTTTTGATTCTGGACGATTCCACCTCTGCCCTGGATATGGAAACAGAAAAGGAAATCGAGGCCCATCTTCTGAAGCTGGAGAGCAGCTCCAAGATCATTATTGCCCACCGGATATCGGCGGTGCGCCGGGCTGATGAAATCCTGATCCTGGACGGCGGGGAGATTATAGAACGGGGAACCCATGAGGAGCTTATGAAAAAAAGAGGACAGTATTATAAAACCTATCAGGTACAGTACGGCGAAGAGGATATATCCAAGGGTATACATACACGCTCAAAAGACCTGGACGGGAAGGAGGGGAAAACATGGCAGCTAACTCAAGCAGAATAGATGAAGACCAGAAGGAAGTTTTAAGGAAAGACACGCTCTTTCGCCTGTTCCGGTATCTTCTGTATTTTAAAAAACAGATTATTATTGTTCTTTTCATTATGGCAGGGACCATAACCATCAGCATGGCGGTCCCTCTCATGATAGAATATGCCGTTAATGTGTGTGTAGTCCAAAAGGACATAAAAGGCCTTTTGCTGCTGGGAGCATGCTCCCTGGGGCTGTTCCTTTTATTCCTGGCAGGAACCAAGGTGAGGATGAGGCTTATGGCAGATGTATCCAACCGGGTTCTGGTAAATATCAGGGAAGAACTTTATGAACACATCCAGACCCTTGGCTTCGGCTTTTTTGACAGCCGCCCCACGGGAAAAATACTTGCAAGGATTATCGGGGATGTAAATTCCCTAAAGGATGTGCTGTCGGACAGCGTGACCCAGCTGATCCCGGATTTTCTTACGGTAATCTGTGTTGCGGCCATTATGCTGGTGAAAAATTACCGTCTGGCGATGGCGGCACTTCTCACGCTGCCGCTGCTGGCAGCAGGAATGTTTTTCATTGAAACAACTGTTCACAGAAGGTGGCAGGTTTACCGGAAAAAGACGTCTAACTTAAATGCCTATGTTCATGAGGACTTGTCCGGAATCCGCATCATCCAAAGCTTTGCTGCAGAGCCGGAAACAAGAAATGTATTTTACGATCTGGTAAACCAGCATTATAAATCCTTTATTGACGCAGTGCTGGTTGCGGATGCTTTCGGTCCCCTTGTTGAGATTACCTGGGGTCTGGGCGGATTTCTTCTATACTTCATAGGAATCCGGATTGTAGGAGTGGAGAATATAGGAATCGGTACGTTTCTGGCGTTTTCCACCTACATCGCCATGTTCTGGAGTCCCATCCGGAATCTGGCCAACTTTTACAACAAGCTGACCACCAACATATCGGCGGCGGAACGGATTTTTGATATTATTGATACAGAGGCTGAGATCGTTGACCGGGAAGGGGCATGGGATATGCCTGAGGTCAAGGGAGAGGTGGTATTTGACCGCGTTTCCTTTGCCTATGGGGATGAGCCGGACCGTCTGATCCTTGACGATGTAAGCTTTACCGTGAAGCCGGGAGAGACCATTGCCCTGGTAGGGCCCACAGGAGCCGTAAAAAACACTATTGTAAACTAAATCAGCCGTTTTTATGAGACAACGGCCGGCGATGTGCTGATTGACGGCCATAGTCTGAAGAACGTCACCTTGAAAAGCTTAAGAAGCCAGATGGGAATCATGACTCAGGACAATTTCCTCTTTTCCGGCACCATCGGGGATAATATCAGGTACGGAAGGCTTGATGCCACCGAGGAAGAGATCATAGAAGCCGCCAAGGCGGTAAACGCCCATGAATTTATTATGAAGCTGGAAAATGGATATGATACGGTAATCAGTGAGAGGGGAGCGGGGCTTTCCATAGGGCAGAGACAGCTTTTGGCCT
>JASGGP010000159.1:0-10807 GCA_047604985.1 Lacrimispora sp. | reverse complement strand
CCTGGAGCCTCGTCACGGACAAAAGTCCGAATTCGGCGGCCCTTACTTCGAGTGTATGAAGGCTCCTTTCCTGGGTGCAAACGGTCATATCGCTATGCGTACACCTGATTTGACCGCTGCCGCAGAAGAGTTGAAAGAGAAAGGTTTTTCTTTCAACATGGATACTGCCGCATATTCTGAGGATGGTAAACTGAAGAACGTCTATTTAGACGGCGAGTTTGGCGGCTTTGCTATCCATATTATGCAGAAGTAACGGCAAAACCAATTTAAACAACGCAGAGGAATAAATCTCCCATTTAACTGCACCCCTCTAGTCAGGCATGTGACAAAATCAACATGTCAGACGAAAGGGGTGCAGTTTTTATCGTATAGGAAAGTTCACCCTATACGATAAAAACCATCCGGGGAATGCGCACTCCGCGCCAAGGAAGTATGGTTGATGAAGCAACCGCGCTCCGGCGCGAGAGTCCGCAAGCGGACTCTTTATTATGGAGTCCCGCTTTATTCCTCTTTGATTTTTTTGCCCATATGACAGTTGTCTTATCCAAGAGTCAGAGGCTGAAGTCTGTGAAATTGTACGACAGACTTATTTATTTGATACATTATCACGCCAGAAATGAACCGGCTGCCAGCCTAAGATCTTTTTTGCCTTTTCATTGGAATACAAGGTCTGATAACCATCAATTGGTGAGCGGATATCGGTCACATTTGGAAATTCCGCTTTAACCAGATCGCAGCTCTTAATGTCCATGCAATTATCATCGGCTGCAAGGTTCATTACAATTGAGCCAAGCCCGTCTTTCTCAACTGCAAGGCGGCAGGCTACGGCGATATCGCGTGCATCAATATAATTCCATATAAGGTTTTTGCGTTTTTGCGATTCGTGAATGAAGCCGGGAAAATTCAAATACTTTTCCTTGCTGATAATATTGCCGATCCGAAACGAAACAATCTGCATTCCGCAGCGGCGGTGAATGGCGTCAGCAATTGCTTCACCTACGATTTTTCCCAGCCCATAGCTGTCCTCCGGCAGAGTTGGATGTTCTTCGTCCACCGGGACATAAGACGGTGTCAGTCCCTGCCTTGAGTTGCAGATGCCATAGGTACATTCACTGGAAGCGATGACCGCTTTTTTGATCCCAAGACCCGCTGCCGCTTCCAGTATATTATATGTGCCCATCACATTGTTTTGGAAAGTCACCTCGTTAGGATAGATGTAAGCCGAGGGAATTGCAGCCAGGTGTATGACGGCGTAAGCACCCTCCAGAATGCCATAGCATTCGCCCAAATTGGTTAAATCCGCCGTCATATGGGGGGCCAGTGGTTTTGCGGGTTTGACTCTGTCAACACTTAGCACATTATAGCCTTGTTCTACAAAGTGTTCAACAACATAGGGACCGAGGAGCCCTGCACTACCGGTAATCACTACTTTTTTCATTTTTTCCATAATATAAATTCCTTTCATGAATTATTACAACGCTTTCACATTTTCCGTAACCTGTTCCGGCCTGCTCCCACCAATCAGCGCGATGGAGGCATCCGGCTGGCGTAGAATCTGTGGGAGAGCGAGTTGTGCCATCGGAACGCCAGATAACCTCTTTGCAGACTCCAGAGAATACAAATCTGCACCACGGACTTGCCATATTTTTCTGTCAAAGCTTTCAATTCCGCCATTTGAAAGATTTTGCCCACACCCAGCGGACTGTATGCCTCCAAAAGGATATCATGGGCGTAGCAATAATCAATCACCTTGTCTTGGTTCTCGCCGGGGTACAGACGCAATCGCCACCTCGCCGTCAGGAGTTTGCCACATTCCAAAACCAATGCAGGGAATTTTAGCTCCATTTGATAACCTGTAACAATCGGTGACTGCTTTCATTGATGATCCTCCTCAACTAATTTTTTGACATGACAGCAAATGGTGCTGTATAATGGTAATCATAAATCTTAACGTTAACTTTAAGTCAAGAGCATAATGAATTTTTTTTGTAAAATGAAAAAGTAAATTCTTGATTGCATGGGTAAATTCATGATTGATGATTTTAGTCTTGCACAAAGTATGGTATGGTGATACTGGTAAGTGGATTCCTCCTATGATAGGAGGATATTTAGTATGTCTAACAAGAAGAACTTTGATCAGAAGCATCTCACCACTACACAGCGGATTAAGATTGAAAAGGGGCTGTTGGATGGGAAATCCTTTGCTGCTATTGCAAGGGATATTGGCAAGCATCCCAGCACCGTCGCTAAGGAAGTGAAAAAACGTAGATTCTTTCCTCCACGCGAGAATGCGAATCAATTACTGCGATGTGCCCGTTACAAAGAATGCCGCATTCATTTTCTCTGTGACGAAAAAGACTGTATCCATCCTTGTAAAAACTGCCGTGATACCGATATGCGCACATTTCGCTGCCACTCCCTGTGCCTTGACTATCTGGAACCAGTCTGCCCCGTCATTCAGAAAGCTCCTTTTGTCTGTAATGGTTGCTCAAAGCTGAGGGGCTGCGAAAAGCAGCATGCATTTTATTCCGCACAAAAGGCCGATGTGGCGGCCAGAGAACTTCTGATCTCCTGCAGGAGTGGCATTAACCAGGATGTCGCTGATATTGCTATGCTGGATTCCCTGATTTCCCCTTTATTAAAGCAGGGGCAGTCCATTGCCCATATCTATGCTTTCCATGGGTATGAGATCCCATGCTGTCGAAGAACGCTCTATCATTACATCGATAAGGGCATCTTCACAGCCCGGAATATCGATTTAAGGCGAAAGGTACGCTACAAATGCAAGCCCCGTAAAACCGGCACAAGAGTCAGCCTTGCGGCAAGGGAATTCCGGATTGGCCGAACCTATGAAGATTTTCAGAAATACATACAAGCACATCCGGAGACCTCCATTGTGGAAATGGATACCGTAGAGGGAGGGCGAGAGAACAGCAGGCAGGTATTCCTGACGATATTCTTCCGAAGTTGTTCCCTGATGCTGATTTTTGTTTTGGAGGAAAAGACACAGGATCATGTGATTGAAATCTTTGACCTGCTCTCAGAGCGGCTGGGGCTGGAAATGTTTCGCCAGCTGTTTCCGGTCATCCTGACGGACAATGGTACAGAGTTCCAGTTTCCTGCCCGTCTGGAATGCGATCCCAACGGAGAAATCCGCTCCCGGGTTTTTTATTGTAACCCAAACAGCTCCTGGCAAAAAGGTATGATAGAAAAGAACCATGAATATATCCGTTATGTGATCCCAAAAGGAGAAAGTCTGGACCGCTACAATCAGGCGGACGCGATCCGCCTGATGAACCACATCAACAGCGAAGCGAGAGACAGCCTGAATGGCTGTACACCATTCAGGCTGTCCCAGATGCTTTTGAATAATGGGCTTCACAAGCTTTTAAAACTCCGGGAAATCCCGGCTGATAAAGTCTGCCTGAAGCCTGCCTTACTCAAAAAATAAAAACTCAACTCAAGACGGAATCCACTGCCGAATTTAATCCTGCCGGAAAAAGGCATGCGGAATTTAGTCTTGCACGCTAATCCAGATGCCTGTTTGCTATGCTTGCACTCATAGAAACAGACTCTGATAAGGGTATTATAGCCTGAATTTTCTAACCAGTAAACAGGGAATTCGAGATTTGAGTCTTGCAAAATCAAAGCTCTTCAAAAATCACGAATTCACATCTTCACTTAACATTATGAAATATTTTTCCTGATTCCAGAATTTCCCTTATGTGGCTTCTCCGTATACTTATTTTTCTCTGAACCACTTTCCTATAATAAATTTTTCCTATAATGAATTTAAAATAAACAGGGTTCCGGCTTTTTATCCTTGGGAAAATGTATTTCCTATAAGGATAAAACAACCGGAGCCCTTTCGTATGGCTTCATTTATTCTTTTTTTGAAAAAGCAGTCAAAATAAGCATTTGACCGATAAGTGCCGCCGGGAACGCCAGCCAGGAAAATTTGAGTCCTACGGTCATGGTGAATAAGATAAAAACCGCAGCCGCCCCGATCCAAAGTGCTCCGGATAAAAGGCCAAATCGTTCCTGCTGCGCCGGACTGGCGAAACGCTCCTGTTCCCGCTCAAGGGCCTTTTTCCTGAGTTCAATCACCCAGGGCTTGCTTCTGTCCTTTTCCGTCAGAACAAGGAAGATTCCAAGAGCAAGACCCGGCAAGGCAAAAGGAATCAGCGATGCAATGGCGTGGGGCAGGCCGGCACCCTGAGCAAAATAAGTCATGACAAATACCAGAATGCCAAACAGGAATATGCCTGATGCAGCAACATACCAGAGAACCCGTTTCCACGGCATCTTTTCCCGGCTGGCAGTTTCCTGCGTTAAGCCAAGATAAACCAGACCCAGGACAGATGTCATACTGAAAGGCAGCAGAGATCCCCAAAGGGCCAGCACATTATTGGTAAAGAGCCAGCTGGTTACCCCCACAATCACACCGAAGACCAGCACCATACCGCAGAGAACATACAGCGCCATACGCCATGGCCCGATATAGTTTCTTGTTTTCATATACATATCCGAAAAAACCTCCTGTTTCTTTTTAAGGCTTAATTCATCGGCCAGAGCAGACACGTCGCCAAGCTCCGCAATCGCTTTCTCACTGGCCTGTTCTTCACTCAGTCCCTTTTTCTTGAGACTGTTTATCCTGTCGTTCAAATTGCTTTCCAATTCCTCTTTGAAGTCAATAAGGGCATTTGTTTCTTCGTAGCCGGAAAACAACGAATTGATATACTGCCTGATATGGTTCATTCCTCTTCCTCCTTCAACAGATTATTAATAATTTTCTGCGTAAACTCAAGATTAAGCTTATTCAGCCGATACAGTCTGCAGCCATTTTCCGTGATATGGTAATACTTGCGCCTCGCGCCCTGGGTTTCATCCCCCCAATAGGAGGTGATGTAGCCGTCCCGCTCAAGCCGCTTGTAGCTGGAATACAGCGTGGTTTCCTTCAGTTCATACTCTTCACCTGTACGCTCCAGAATCCAGTTATAAATTTCAAAGCCATACCGGTCCTGCTTCAGCAGGCAGCTGAGAACGATTGTATCGGTATGCCCTCTTAAAAGATCCGATGATAATCTGGGCTCCATATTGCAACTCCTTTCGGTCATGCTTTTCAGTATTGTGGTGGCATGCCGTTATTATATGTCATATTACTACGACTGTCAAGTATATTCTTCTATCGTATATACTTGACAATAAAAGAGCTGCTGCCCCAACAGATCAATTGCCTGCCGGAGCAGCAGCTCCCTTAAAAACTTCCATTGACAATAATGATTTTATTAACCGGAAAATCTCTTTCCCTCTTTGGGCATTCTTTCTCCGCTGATGGCCGCTGCCCTAATTGACTGTTCTCAGTTCTCCTGTCAGAGAATCTACTATCAGCCCATATACCTTTATCGCCTCTGGGATTAAAGGATGCTTGCGAATCAGCTCTACCGTATTTTTAACGGAAATATCCAAATCCTTAAAGCCAGACAGCCATGAATCAAAATCAATTCCATAGTATTTTATCAAATCAATGCTCTGCTGCTTTATCCCATGATATTTCATTTTTTCTATCATTTTTTTACTATCTGTGCACATAGCGCCGCAATCGGTGTGACCGATTACCAGAATTTCCTGGACGTCCAATTCATAAATTCCGATCAGCAGGCTTCGCATGACGCTTCCAAATGGATGGGAAATAATCCCGCCTGCATTTTTTATAATTTTTGCATCACCGTTTTTAAGTCCCAGTGCGGCAGGCAGCAATTCCGTTAATCTTGTATCCATACAGGTGACGATTGCAATCTTTTTATTTGGATATTTGCTGGTAATATATTTTTCATAACCTTTATCTTCAACAAAAGCCTTATTATACTGCAGTATTTCTTCAATCATAAGTTAATCTTTTCTCCTCTTTATTCACTTTTTCCCCAGTGCAAACGGATAAAAAGCGGATACCCCTTCCAGATGCCCACTGCCAATGACATGGCCGTTGACACGAGGAAGAAGTTGCTCAAAATTCCTATAATTATCATTTATAGGAATCCATTCATCCAGGGCATATAAATGAAACCAATACCGATGGATTCCATGCCCCGGCAGCGCTCTTGGACCGTGATAGCCCACGCGGCCTTTCCGGCCCGGAAGAAAAGTAATTTCTGTATTATCCGGTGTCAATGCTCCTTCCGGCATTCTTTCAAAGGCCGGGCCAAATAACACGACCATATGTAAAATTGGCTTCTTTAAAGGTACATCAATATCTTCCATCACTAAAAGCAGCTGTTTCGTCCCTTTCGGAAGAATTGTCCACCGGAGTTCAGGAGAAATATTTTCTCCCCGCCCAAGTCCGGCATGCTTCCTCGGTATTTTTCCCTCATTTTTAAAAGCCGGGCTGGATAACTCAAAGAGATTCCGCGTCTGAAGCTGTGGATAATGTTTGTAGGCGCTTTCTTCACCCGCCTTTTTCCCCCGCAGAAGCCAGCCCAATGGGGTCAGCAGCACTTCGATTAAACTCATTTATTTGTCCCCTTTCTGAGGATCACTGTTTCCTGTTTTTCTTACTTGCCGTTCATGGATGGCAAGAACCTCCACGCCCGGGGAATCGCCGCTGAAAAGACTGCCGGTTAATGAAGTTCTCCCGTACAACTCTGTTTCAAGGAATCAAGAATGAACATAGAGGCATCCTGCCCCATAAATATTTTGCTTCCGGTATAAAACGTTTTCGATTGAATATTCCTGTATCCTATTTTGGCCATGCGATTCGCCAGCTCCATTTGATCAAATCCGTTATGGACCATATCTGAAGCTACTTTTTCATTTTTATCAAAATCAGTAATCAACAAATGTCCATTTTCGTTTAGGACCTGATATAGCCTTGATAAAACTGATTCAACATCCTTAATATGAAGCAAGACCTGGGCCATAAAAATATAGTCGGCATGTAAATCCGAAATATTATTTTTTTCAAAATCAAAGCATAATACAGCTGCATTCCCTGCCTTAGAATCAGAAATTTTTTGCTTTATTTGATTAATCATATTTTGTGACGTATCAAGAAAGAGCACAGAATTAAAATCATTTAACAAATTCATTCCGACAAGGCCGGTTCCACACCCAAAATCAATCGCATTCTTATTTTTTGTATCGATTAAATATTCACGAATAGCGTCTGCTGATACCTTTGCAATTTGGATTCTTTCAGAGGTATCATATATATCCGCTATCATTTCAAACTTATCCGTATTCCCCATTATTGTCTCTCCGATCTGCTTTGATAAATTTATACCCTTACGGATTGCTTTGCCCCTTGGGCTCTGAGCGCGCCTTTCTTTTGTCTTTGGATTTTAGATTTAAAATTTATTAAAATGGAGTTTCTGGTACAGCAATGATTCTTCTGCATAAGGCTGTTTTTCTTCCCCTGCATAGCCAATGACAATCATACATTCAACACTGTATTGCTCCGGTATCCCCAGCACATCTCTGATATATTTTTCCGCTGTCTCCTGCTCTGAATGGAATCTTTCTCTTACCTGAATCCAGCATGATCCAAGGCCTAAATCCTGTACCGTCAATTGAATGATCGCTGCCGCTATGGAAGTATCCTCAATCCATACGTCACTTGCCCCTTTATCTGCTATTACTGCAATTGCTAAAGGTGCTCCTGCCAGAAACTGAGAGGCAGGTCCCCTGCACAAAGAGAGCTGCCGGATCAGTTCCGCATCGGTGACGGCAATAAACTGCCAGGGTCTTATGGACCGCGATGATGGGGACAGCAGGGCACTTTTAAGAATTACATCAATTTTTTCCTTTTCAACCTCCTTATTTTGAAACTTTCTAATACTTCTTCTGGATTTTAAATTATCAAATAACATAAATACTCCTTTCCGAATTTTATGAGTTCATTGTTTTTTCAAAAACATTGCTTATTTTAATATTCACCTTTTATTACAAAAAACGAGCCCCGGATTGTTCCGGCCAGTTTAGACTTCTGCCTGGCGAATTTAAACTTTCCCTCTAATTCCTCCGGTACTTCCATTCCCTCAGAAAGCTTAAAGCCAACGGCCCGTTTCTTAGGATCATCAACCGTATACATAACGTTGACCCCAAGGCCATCCTCATAAAAAACATAGGCCATTTTAATATTTTCCACCTGAAAACACGATGTTTCCAAAGGTTTGGCGGCAAAGGCTATACCGCGTTCTTTCATTAGAATATTGTTTACATAATCAAGGGTTCCCTGGCTTTCGTCAGCCGGTACAACCGTAAATTCATGCTTGTATTTGTTCATGAAATAACGGGCTTCATTCGCACGCATACCTGCCAGCGCTTCTGCAACAGGCGAAGACTCTAAGCCAACTGCAGACACATTTTTAAAATCAACAATGTAGGACATTTTCATTTTTCCTCCTGTTTCTTTAATTACAGCAACCCATATCTCTCAAAAAAACAAACTGTTTTTCCGCTCTATCTCAATTACTGCATCAGGCCTGACAAATAAGAATCGTGGCCTATCCCCATTGTACCCTGCCCTCAAACACCCGATTCATAATTAATTATGAAATATGGCTTATGCCTTCGTTCTGTCTTAATTATGGCATCGTGTTTTCTGACTTCCACAGAATATCCATATAAGTCACCTTATCCAGTTTAGTATTGGCGAGATAATTATACCTTTTCTCATCTGTGACTCTGCTTTAAATTTTCATTTACTTCCATTATATACCACATCTTTGGAAATCACAAAATATTTAACTGCTTTTCTATAGAAATATGGTATTAAATATATAAATTTTATAGAATTAAATTTACATACCGAAATAATCCGATATAATATTATAATAAGGAAAATTCGAAAGGAGTATCACTATGTATACCGCAGATTATTTTATTAAAACTTTAAATATGGTACCTCATCCGGAAGGCGGATTTTATAAAGAAGTTTATACGTCAGAGGAAACTATAACATCAAAGGAATTAAACGTTGACTTTGAAGGTTCCAGAAAGCTTTGGACAAGTATCTATTTTTTACTTAGGGACGGAGAAGTATCTAATTTTCACAGACTGAAATCTGATGAGATGTGGTACTATCATTCTGGCTCCCCGCTGACCGTTTATATGATCAACCCGGAGGGAGAGCTTTTTACCGAACAGCTTGGGCTCAATATTGAAAAGGGGGAAAAGCCTCAGGTATTGGTGCCAAAAGGTTATATATTTGGTTCTGCCATGAATAATGAGGGGTATGCCCTGGTTGGCTGCATGGTATCTCCGGGATTTGAATTCACAGATTTTGAGTTATTTAATAGAAATGACTTAACGGAAAAATATCCTCATTATGAGCAGTTAATCCATAAGCTGACGTTAAATGAATAAATCTGTTATTTGCCTGCTCCTTTGTTCCCTAAAAAGCCTGAAATGCAATTTATAAAACTCATTGAAAGCATTAATTTCATATGATATAATTACTGGAAATTATGACTATTATGAGAGCTGGTAAATGAATGAAATTACGCACAAACTTCCATATTGAACGGGACTTTAATTTGTTTTTACTTGCAGGGCTATTCTCTGGAATCGGTGCCGGCATCAATACATCAATATTCAACAATTACTTAAGTGATATATTCAAATTATCAGAGGATACCAGAGGTTTTCTTGAGGTACCCAGAGAGGCGCCAGGCTTTTTTATTATGTTAACTCTGGCGGCATTAAGTTTCCTCGGCGATGTACGGATTGCCATGCTGGGTATGGCAGCGGCAGGGCTTGGTATGCTTGGGCTGGGTACGCTGTCGCCGACCTTTGCTCTTATGATTATCTGGATGATGATGTACAGCCTCGGCACACACATGGTTATGCCTGTTACCCCGTCCATCGGCATGTCTCTGTCCAACCAGGAATCTTTCGGAGCCAGGCTTGGAACAGTCAGCGCGTTCGGCTTATCAGGAAGTATTATTGCCTATATTTATATCTTTCTTGGCTTTAATTTCATGCACATGACTTATCAGACCGCGTTTATTACCGGTACCATTTTCTATGTGTTTGCCGCTTTTGCAGTGAGTATGATGAAGAAAACCGGACCGGAGGTTCGAAAGGTAAAATTTGTTTTTAGAAAACGGTATTCGCTCTATTATGTACTGGCCGTCATCAGCGGCGCAAGGAACCAAATTTTTCTGACGTTCGCCCCGTGGGTACTGATTAAGGTCTTTGGCGTAAAGCCTCAGATGTTTGCGGTTCTGGGCATGGTGGTTGCCCTTATCAGTATAGGCACAAGGAAAGTAATCGGTAAATTGATTGACAGCCGCGGCGAGCGGTTCGTCCTGACTTTGGAAGCCATTCTATTATTCGCCATTTGTCTTGGTTACGCATTCTCGGACAGAATTTTTTCTGCCAGCGTCGCTGTGATAATCATTGCCGGATGCTATGTCATTGACAACTCTATGTCTGCGGTTGAAATGGCGCGCTCAACATATGTACGGAAAATCGCCGTCGATCTTACCGACTTAACACCGACACTGTCCACAGGCGTAAGCCTGCAGCACATTGCCTCAATGGTGATTCCAATTTTCGGAGGGCTTTTGTGGCTGCATGTCGGATATCAGTCCGTATTTATGGCGGCGGCCGTTATTGCATTCCTCAACCTGGTTCTTTCCCGAAGAATTAAGATCATGTCATAAATGAAATGTCTTGGATTTAAATTTGGGGTAACCATAAAGGCCCGCGCTTCCTGCGGGCCTCATTTTTTTCTGCTGTAAGCGTTTAGAATAAGATTACCCAGCTATCACCCTTGGTCATCATGTGCAGTGACCTTAAGCTACAG
>JASGGP010000158.1:0-10891 GCA_047604985.1 Lacrimispora sp. | reverse complement strand
GATTACGGCGGTCATCTGGCTGTGGATCATTTGAACTTTACCGTCAACGACGGCAAGATATACGGCTTTTTAGGGCCCAACGGCGCCGGAAAATCCACCACCATGAATATTATGACAGGATACATTGGGGCTACGGAGGGAGACGTGCTGATCAACGGACACAATATTTTAGAGGAGCCGGAGGAAGCGAAGAAAAACATCGGCTATCTGCCGGAGCTTCCGCCGCTTTATGTGGATATGACCGTGGAAGAGCAGCTGATGTTTGCAGCGGAATTAAAGAGAATCCCTAAAAAGGAAAGGAAAGAGTCTGTGGACGGGGTTCTGGAGCTGGCGAAATTAAATGATGTGAAAGGCCGGCTGATCCGGAATCTTTCCAAGGGCTACAGGCAGCGTGTGGGCCTGGCACAGGCCGTTATCGGCCTGCCTCCGGTGATCATACTGGATGAGCCTACCGTGGGCCTGGACCCGAAGCAGATCATTGAAATAAGGGACGTCATCCGCAGGCTTGGAGAAAACCATACAGTGATCTTAAGCTCCCATATTTTGTCAGAAGTCAGTGCGGTCTGCGACCATATTCTCATCATTGACAAGGGGAAGCTGATCGCCAGTGATACGCCGGAGAACTTGGAAAGGCAGATGGCGGGAACGTCAGGCATGGAACTTTTGATAAAAGGAGAGTCAGAGGAAATTTACAGCACTCTGGAGTCTGTTTCCCGGGCAGAGGACATTAGTGTACGGGAAAGCGGCGAAGAGGGAGTCTGCAAGGTATCATTTGGCATCGGCGGAGAAGATGAGGAGAACGGAGAGGACATCCGTGAATCCATATTCTTTGCCTTTGCGGACCGGAGACTTCCCATTCTTTCCATGAAAGCCACTAAGGCCTCTCTGGAGGAGGTATTCCTGGAGCTGACCGGAGAGGCGGAGGAAGCAGGGAAAGCGAATTCCGGAGAAGAGGAAATAGCCGGAGAAGAGGAAATAACAGAAGAAGAGGAAGCCTTGGAAGAGGAGGCCTTTGGCGATGAGCCGGAGGAGGAATTTACAGGGGCCGGACGTGAAAGTGATGAGGAAGAGGGGGATGAAGAGTAATGGCCGCTATTTATAAAAGAGAATTAAAGTCCTATTTCCAGTCCATGACCGGATACGTATTTATCGCCTTTATGGTGCTGTTTATAGGAATTTACTTTATGGCTTACAACATGACCAGCGGATATCCGTATTTTTCCTACACCTTATCCGGCATGGTCACCATTATTATGATCGCCATTCCGGTGCTTACCATGAGAAGCTTTGCGGATGAAAGAAAGATGAAGACGGACCAGATGCTGCTGACCGCTCCTGTATCCGTGAGCAAAATGGTTCTGGGAAAATACTTTTCCATGGTGACCGTGTTTGCGGTACCGGTGGTTCTTTCTGCCTTTTGCCCTCTCATCATCAAGCTGAACGGAACGGCTAATTTAAAGGGAGATTATGCCGCAATTCTGGCATTTTTCCTGCTGGGCTGCCTTTATATTGCCCTGGGCATGTTCATCTCTTCCTTAACGGAGAGTCAGATCATTGCTGCGGTAGGATCCTTTGGTATCATCCTTTTGCTGCTTTTGTGGCCTAACCTGGTGGGCTTTCTGCCAACAACCGCTTCTGGCTCTGCCATAGGATTTCTCATCCTCTGGTCCTTAGCCGTATTCATCGTTCACCGGGTGACAAGTCACGGCCCATTGGCAGCGATTTTGGAGGCGGCAGGGATTGTCTGCATTTTAGCAATCTATTTCCTGAAAAGGACCCTTCTTGACCGTTCCCTGACAAATATACTGGAAAAGGTGGCAGTAACGGATGTATTCCGGAATTTTTCCAGCAATTCCCTCTTTGACGCAGGCGGCCTGATCTACTATATCAGCATTATATTCCTGCTGGTATTTTTGACTGTACAGTCTGTAGAGAAACGCAGATGGAGCTAGGAGGATGGAGATGAACAGA
The DNA here is from genome assembly GCA_047604985.1 of Lacrimispora sp. Taxonomy (GTDB): domain Bacteria; phylum Bacillota; class Clostridia; order Lachnospirales; family Lachnospiraceae; genus Lacrimispora. The sequence goes on along the minus strand of JASGGP010000158.1, from coordinate 8,920 downwards.
AAATTAAAGAAAGGCGGCTATACGGCGATCCTTTCGGTGATCGTCATCGCTGCCGTTATTGTATTGAACATGATTATAGGCCGTCTTCCGGAAAAGGTGCGGCAGTGGGATATGAGCAGCAGCCAGATTTACTCTCTGGGAGGCACCACAAAGGATCTGCTGGCCTCGCTGGATAAAGACGTTACGATTTATGTGGTGGCTGATCCGGGTTCCGTAGACAAGAGAATCACCAGCTTTGTAAAACGATATGAGGACTTATCCGGCCACATCAAGGTGGTGACTGTGGATTCCGTTCTTCACCCGGAACAGGTAAACAAGTTAAATGCAAAGGACAATACCTTATTTGTAAGCTGCGATTCCACCAATAAGACGGAATCCATTGCCCTGACCGATATCATCAAGTATGATCAGGAATCCTACTATTATTATGGAGAGAGCAAGGAAACGGAATTTGACGGAGAAGGCCAGCTTACGGGAGCCATTTCCCATGTGACCAGCGACGTGCAGAAAACGGTTTATGTGACGGAAGGACACGGAGAAGCAGCCCTGGGAGCCACGGTTTCCGATATGCTGAAAAAGTCCAATTTAACGGTCACCTCCTTAAACCTGCTTACAGCCGGAAGCATTCCGGAAGACTGTGAGCTGCTCCTCATCAATGCACCGGCTGCAGATCTGGCCGCAGATGAGGAAAAGATGCTTTCCGATTATTTAAACGGCGGCGGAAATGTGATGATTCTGGCCGGATACAGCGATAAGGAACGGCCAAACCTGAAAGCCCTTATAAGTGACTACGGCTTAAAGCTGGAAGACGGCCTTGCGGCGGACACAAAGAATTTTTATCAGAATAACCCCTATTACATTTTCCCGACCATTGAGCCTGGAAGCGAAGTGACAAACGGCATTGATACAAAGAGCGCGGCCCTTGTGCTCCAGTCTGGGGCCCTGACCCAAAATCAGGATATTCCCGACGGATTAGAAGTGACGCCTTTCATGGAAACCAGTGAAGGCGGAATGCTGGTAACGGCTGACGGCCAGACAAAGGGAACCTATATTCTGGGAGCCGTGTCGGAAAAGACCCTGGACTCCGGGACAGCCCGCTTAACGGTTATGAGCACTCCGACCCTTATTGATGAAAGCTTAAACACCAGCTTTACTAATTTGACTAACTTAAGCATTTTCATGAATGCGGTGACCTCTAATTTCGATGACGTTTCCAATGTATCCATCCCATCCAAGAGCCTGGAAGTAACCTATAACACGGTCACTCACGGGGGACTGTGGGGCATTCTGTTCATATTTGTCATCCCGGTATTGACGCTGGCCGCCGGACTGGTGATCTGGTTAAAGCGCAGGCGTCTGTAGAAGGAGGCGTGAACATGAAAAAGAACGGTTTATTATTGGGAGCAGCAGGCCTTGCGGTCCTGTGCATCCTCTATGCGGGAGTCGGTCAATACATGGACCGCTCCCAGGAAAAGACGGAACAGAAGGAGGAAGACGCCAAGGTCTATATGACGAATCTGTCCGGCGTTTCCGCAATTTCCTATGATTATAAAGGGCAGGAGCTGTCCTTTACGAAAAAGGATGACGCCTGGAAATACGACGGGGATGAGCTTTTTCCCGTAAAGCAGGCGAAGCTGGATTCCCTGGCTTCCACAGCTTCAAAGCTTGAGGCCGTGCGGAAGCTGGATGGAGGCGACGGCTTAAGTGCCTATGGCCTGGATGCCCCGGCAAGAAAGGTGGAGGTCACGGCAGAGGACGGAACAAAGTCAACCATCCTTTTGGGCTCCACCACAGCAGACGGGGATTATTATGCTCTCCTTCAGGGGGAGGATACGCCTTACCTTATCAACTCCTCCCTTTATACCGAGACGGACAGCGGCCTTGAAGATCTCCAGGCCCTGGAGGAATTTCCCGCCATTGAAGGCAGCGATATAACCGGCATTACCATAACGAAGGCGGGGGCCAGTGAACATTATGTGAAGAAGAAGCTTGACGATAAAGACGGGACCGTGGAGTGGTACCGGGATTCCTCCGACTCCCCGGACAACAAGCTTTCCGACAACTCCGGCTTAAATGTCCTGGCTGATTCCTTAAGCGGCTTAACGGTGAAAAGCTGTACCAATTACAAGGTCCAGGAAAGCGAACTGGCAGGCTATGGACTTGATAATCCGGCCGCCGTCATTACCTATACCTATGAGAAAAATGGTTCTGAGGAAACATTTACCTTAAATGTAGGCTCATTGAACCAGGATTCCACCTGTTATTATACCAGAACGGATAATTCCTCTAATGTAAATGAAATTGAGAAAGCTTCTATTGATAAGTGCTTAACGGTAAATAAGGGAATATAAGGATTACCGGCTGTTGTGAAATAAGGCAGAGGTGCAGAAAGCGGAATACTTTTTGCACCTCTGCTTTTTGCGGCCCACGGCTTCCATAACCAGAATTCATGGTATTAATTCCAATCTCATATATTCTTTTCCTGAAAAAATATTTTATTTTAGTTGAAAAATCCCGATAAATGTTCTATTATGAGAAGAAATACATTAGCATAGTACAGTGATATAGAGGGAGAAATGGAGATGAATTACAGCATTGCAGTAATTCCCGGCGACGGGATAGGGCCTGAAATCATTGGAGAGGCGAGAAAAGTTCTCGATAAGGTGGGGCGTGTATACGACCATGAGTTCAAGTATACAGAGGTATTGATGGGCGGCATTTCCATTGATGCATATGGCGTTCCCTTAACCGATGAGGCATTGGAAACAGCAAAAAACAGTGATTCCGTTCTCCTGGGGGCAGTTGGCGGAAATGTAGGAAATTCAAAATGGTACGATGTGGCACCGAATTTGAGACCTGAAGCGGGGCTGCTGGCAATCCGCAAAGGTCTTAATTTATTTGCTAATATCCGCCCTGCCTATCTCTATAAAGAACTGGCGGAGGCCTGCCCATTAAAAAAGGAAATCATAGGGGACGGCTTTGACATGATAATCATGCGGGAGCTGACCGGCGGTCTGTATTTCGGGGACCGGTATACCAGGGAGGTGGACGGAGTCATGACGGCTGTGGACACTCTTACCTATAATGAAAATGAAATAAGAAGAATTGCGGTGAAAGCCTTTGATATTGCCATGAAGCGCAAAAAGCAGGTGATCAGCGTGGATAAGGCCAATGTCCTTGATTCCTCCAGACTTTGGAGAAAGGTGGTGGAGGAAGTGGCAAAGGACTATCCGGAGGTCTCCCTGACCCATATGCTGGTGGATAACTGTGCTATGCAGCTTGTAATGAACCCGGGCCAGTTTGATGTGGTTCTGACAGAGAACATGTTTGGAGATATCTTATCGGATGAAGCAAGCATGATCACAGGCTCCATCGGAATGCTGTCCTCGGCCAGCATGAATGAGAGCAAATTCGGAATGTATGAGCCAAGTCACGGCTCCGCTCCGGACATTGCGGGAAAGAACCTTGCAAACCCCATTGCCACCATTTTATCTGCGGCCATGATGCTCCGCTACTCCTTTGATTTAGACCGGGAGGCCGACGCCATGGAGGCTGCGGTGGAGGCTGTGCTGGCGGAAGGATACCGGACGGCGGATATTTTCTCCGAAGGCTGCAAAAAGGTTTCCACCACAGAGATGGGCAGCCTCATTGCGGACCGGATCAAAAAATAAACCAATCATTGCCGGAAGCAGAAGAAAGCCTGAGGTTTTTGCCTGCTCCCGGATTTCCATATTATCAGCAATTATGAAAAAAAGAAAAGGAGTGTGCAGCAGATGAAGAGTGATTCAGTAAAAAAAGGAATGCAGCAGGCGCCTCACAGATCCCTGTTTAATGCGCTGGGGATGACAGAGGAAGAGATGGAGAAGCCCTTAATCGGCATTGTCAGTTCCTATAATGAAATTGTGCCGGGTCACATGAATTTAGATAAAATTGTGGATGCGGTCAAAATGGGAGTTGCCATGGCGGGAGGAACTCCGGTAATGGTTCCGGCCATTGCGGTCTGCGACGGAATTGCCATGGGACATATCGGCATGAAGTATTCCCTGGTTACCAGAGATCTGGTGGCGGATTCTACGGAATGCCTTGCCAAAGCCCACGCCTTTGACGCCCTGGTCATGGTTCCCAACTGTGATAAGAACGTTCCCGGACTTTTAATGGCTGCAGCCCGTATTAATGTACCCACAGTGTTCGTCAGTGGCGGACCAATGTTGGCCGGGCGTGTGCAGGGCCATAAGACCAGCCTTTCCAGCATGTTTGAAGCGGTGGGAGCCTATACCGCCGGAAACATGACGGAAGAGGAGGTAAGGGAATATGAAGAGAAAGCATGTCCTACCTGCGGCTCCTGTTCCGGCATGTATACGGCCAACAGCATGAACTGCTTAACCGAGGTGCTGGGCATGGGATTGAAAGGAAACGGAACCATTCCTGCCGTATATTCGGAACGGTTAAAGCTGGCAAAGCATGCAGGCATGGCAGTTATGGAGATGTTGGAAAGGAATATCTGTCCTCGCGACATTATGACGGAGAAAGCTTTCCGCAATGCCCTGACCATGGATATGGCCCTGGGCTGCAGCACCAACAGCATGCTTCACCTTCCAGCCATTGCCCATGAAGCAGGGGTGGATTTAAATCTGGAAATTGCAAACGAAATCAGCGCGGTTACTCCTAATCTTTGCCACCTGGCTCCGGCAGGTCCTACTTATATAGAAGATTTGAATGAAGCAGGAGGCATTTACGCGGTCATGAACGAGCTCAGCAAGCTGGATCTTCTGAATCTGGACTGCATGACTGTTACAGGAAAAACTGTGGGAGAAAATATCAAGGGCTGCGTAAATAAAAACCCGGATGTCATCCGACCTGTGGAAGATCCCTACAGCAAGACCGGCGGCATTGCCATCCTGAAGGGAAATCTGGCTCCTGACTCAGGGGTTGTGAAGCGCTCCGCCGTTGCACCGGAGATGTTAAAGCATGAAGGTCCGGCCAGAGTCTTTGACTGCGAAGAAGATGCCATTGAGGCCATTAAAGGCGGCAAAATTCAGGCAGGAGACGTAGTGATCATCCGCTACGAGGGACCAAAGGGCGGCCCGGGCATGAGAGAGATGCTAAACCCCACCTCCGCCATTGCGGGAATGGGCCTTGGCTCTTCGGTAGCCCTCATTACAGACGGACGCTTCAGCGGAGCCTCCAGAGGTGCTTCCATCGGCCATGTATGTCCGGAAGCAGCCGTAGGCGGTCCCATTGCCCTGGTAGAAGAGGGAGATATTATTTCCATAGATATTGACAACCGCCGTCTGGACGTAAAGGTATCGGATGAAGAGATGGCGGCCCGCAGAGAGAAATGGCAGCCCAGAAAGCCACAGGTCACCAGCGGATATCTGGCGCGGTATGCGGCTATGGCAGCACCTGCCAGCCGGGGAGCCATTCTGGAAATTTAAAGAAGAGAGGAGCAGCCTATGAGTACATTAATAGGAGCGGAAATCGTTATAGAGTGCCTGAAAGAACAGGGAGTGGATACTGTTTTCGGATATCCGGGCGGCACCATCTTAAATATATATGATGCCCTTTATAAGCATCAGGATGAAATCACCCATATCTTAACCTCCCACGAGCAGGGAGCAGCCCATGCGGCGGACGGATATGCCAGAGCTACGGGAAAGGTGGGCGTATGCCTTGCTACCTCCGGGCCAGGAGCTACCAACCTGGTAACCGGAATTGCCACCGCCTTTATGGATTCCATTCCCATGGTGGCAATTACCTGCAACGTGGCCGTAAACCTGCTGGGCCGTGACAGCTTCCAGGAGATTGACATCGCTGGCGTGACTATGCCCATTACTAAATACAACTTTATTGTAAAGGATATTTCAAAGCTGGCGGATACCATACGCCGGGCCTTTAAGATCGCCCAGACCGGAAGGCCGGGACCAGTGCTGGTGGATATCACAAAGGATGTGACGGCCAGCCACTTTGAGTATGAATATCATGCTCCGGAGCCCATTCTGCGCCAGGAGGATACCATAACCGAAGAGGATTTGGACCGGGCCTTACAGATGATCCGCAAGTCGGAAAAACCTTATATATTGTAGGAGGGGGCGCGATTACGTCGGGCGCATCAGAGGAGCTTCGTTCCTTTGCCCGCAAGATCCAGGCCCCTGTGGCGGACAGTCTCATGGGAAAGGGAGCTCTGGACGGGAACGACGAGCTGTATACCGGAATGGTTGGAATGCACGGGACCAAGACCTCCAATTTCGGCATCACGGAATGCGACTTACTGATCGTGGTGGGAGCCCGTTTCAGCGACCGGGTGACCGGCAATGCGTCCAAGTTCGCAAAAAGGGCAAAGATCCTGCAGTTTGACGTAGATCCGGCAGAGATCAACAAGAATGTAAAGACCTATGCCAGCGTCATCGGCGATGTAAAAGTGATTTTAAAGAAGCTGAATGCCCGTCTGGATCCCATAAACCATGACGAATGGCTGGCCCATATTGACCGTTTAAAGGATGTATCCCATGCGCTATGAAAAGGGCACTTTAACAGGCCCCGGGATTATCGAAAAGATCTACGAGGTGACAAAGGGAGATGCTATCATTACCACAGAGGTCGGACAGCATCAGATGTGGGCGGCCCAGTTCTATAAATACAAACAGCCCAGAAGCTTCATCACCTCCGGCGGCCTGGGAACCATGGGCTACGGCCTGGGAGCTTCCTTAGGGGCGAAAATGGGCTGTAAGGATAAGGTGGTCATCAACGTGGCAGGAGACGGGTGCTTCCGCATGAACATGAATGAGATCGCCACGGCTACCCGCTACAACATTCCCATCATCCAGGTGGTTTTAAATAACCACGTTCTGGGCATGGTTCGCCAGTGGCAGACCCTGTTCTATGGAAAACGCTATGCACATACAGTATTGAATGATCAGGTAGATTTTGTAAAGGTAGCAGAAGGAATGGGAGCCAAGGCTTACCGCGTCACCACCAAGGAAGAATTTGAGCCGGTGCTCCGGGAAGCCATTGAGTTAAACGTTCCTGTTGTTATAGATTGTCAGATTCACTGCGATGAAAAGGTGTTCCCAATGGTATCCCCGGGAGCCCCCATCCAGGATGCATTTGATGCCGAAGACTTGAAGATCTAGTGAGCCATGCAGAAATGATTGTGGGATTTGCGCGTGTGAGCTTGCTCACTAAGCGAAAATTCTGCAATCATTTCTATAGGGCGAATGCCCGTCATGAATAATTTGGCGGCCCACATCCAGGCTTATGCCAAGGAATTCGTCCCGCCAAATTATGAATGCCATGGCGAACGGTCCAACCGCACCAAACCGCACCACATCGCAACACCCAAAATTTGAGGAGGAAGAGATATGAGCAGAGTGTACAATTTTTCCGCAGGCCCAGCCGTACTGCCGGAAGAAGTCTTAAGAGAAGCAGCCGAAGAGATGCTGGACTATAAGGGCAGCGGCATGTCCGTCATGGAGATGAGCCACAGAACGAAGCTCTTTGAGACCATCATCGGAGAAGCGGAGTCTGATCTCAGGGACTTGCTTGAAATTCCGGACAATTACAAAGTATTGTTTTTACAGGGCGGAGCCTCCCAGCAGTTTGCCATGGTTCCCATGAATTTATTCAGGAACCGTGTGGGAGATTTCATCATCACGGGACAGTGGGCCAAGAAAGCATACCAGGAAGCAAAGCTTTTCGGCACAGCCAATGCGCTGGCTTCCAGTGCCGATAAAACTTTCAGTTATATCCCGGATGTTTCGGACCTGCCGGTTTCCGATGATGCAGATTACGTCTATATCTGTGAAAACAATACGATTTACGGCACGAAGTACAAAAAATTGCCCAATACAAAGGGTAAAACACTGGTAGCTGATCTCTCCTCCTGTTTCTTATCCGAACCTGTTGACGTTTCAAAATACGGTCTGATCTTTGCCGGAGCCCAGAAGAACGTGGGACCTGCAGGCGTGGTAGTGGTCATCATCCGCGAGGACCTGATCACAGAAGATGTTCTTCCCGGCACGCCAACCATGCTCCGCTATAAGACCCATGCTGATGAAGGATCTCTCTACAATACGCCTCCTGCTTACGGCATTTACATATGCGGAAAGGTGTTCAAGTGGCTGAAGAACCGTGGCGGCCTTGAGGCCATGAAGGAATTCAATGAAAAGAAAGCTGCCGTTCTCTACGATTACCTGGACCAGAGCCGCCTGTTTAGGGGCACGGTGGTAAAAGAGGACCGTTCTCTCATGAATGTTCCCTTTGTGACGGGGAATGAGGAGCTGGACGCCCTGTTTGTGAAAGAGGCCAAGGCGGCAGGCTTTGAGAACTTAAAGGGCCACAGAACCGTAGGCGGAATGCGGGCCAGCATTTATAATGCAATGCCCATGGCGGGCGTAGAAGCACTGGTGGCTTTCATGAAAGACTTTGAAGCAAAGTACGCAGAATAGACGGTCAGGAGAAACAAGGACAGAATGGAGGAAATCATGAAAAAGATTCATTGCCTCAATGCAATTTCCGGCTGCGGAACCGCATTGCTGACGGAGGATTATACATTAACCGATCATATGACAGAGGCTGACGGCGTGCTGGTGCGCAGCGCCGCCATGCACGATATGGAGCTGCCGGACGGACTTCTGGCTGTTGCCAGAGCCGGAGCGGGTGTCAACAACATCCCTCTGGATGTCTGTGCGGAAAAAGGAATCGTGGTGTTTAATACGCCGGGGGCCAATGCCAACGGTGTGAAAGAACTTGTCATTGCAGGCCTTATGCTGGCTTCCAGGGACATTGCAGGCGGCATGGAGTGGTGCAGAGCCAATAAAGAGGATGCGGACATTGCAAAGGCTGCGGAAAAGGCCAAGGCGGCATTTGCCGGATGTGAGATCAAGGGAAGAAAGCTGGGTGTCATCGGTCTTGGAGCCATCGG
>JASGGP010000157.1:0-10920 GCA_047604985.1 Lacrimispora sp. | reverse complement strand
CGCTTCTGCCGGGCAGTTAAACCTGGCTCTGTTCGTCCAGTCTCTCTGCCAGGCAGCCCTCCCTTTTGAGGAAATTGAAAAAAAGGCCAGAACTTACATTAAAGAAATGAAGACCTATTTTGTCCTGGAAAGCCTGGACACCTTGAGAAAGAACGGACGCCTTACAGGGCTTCAGGCATTTTTTGCCACGGCTCTTAACATCAAGCCGGTCATGGGTGCTGAGTCCGGGGTTATCATTAAGCTGGATCAGGCCAGAGGCATCAATAAGGCCCTTCTTCGAATGACGGATATTGCCGCCAAGGAAGCCGGGGATACGAAGGATAAGGTTCTGGTCATTGCTCACTGCAATAATCCCCAGCGGGCGGAATTTGTAAAACAGGAAATGCTGAAAAGAGGGGTATTCAAGGACGTGATTATAACCGAAACCGCCGGTGTTGCCACTGTGTACGCCAATGACGGAGGAATTGTCCTGGCATTATAAAATACCGGAAGCTTTCCGGGCTTTAACAGCGGTTGGAAGTGAAAAAGGCAAATAGAAACGGCGGTTTGATGAAAACCGCCGTTTTATTATCTTTCACGTTTTGAAATAACAGAATCAATCAGCCCATAAGCCTTGGCTTCCTCTGCTGTCATAAAATTATCCCGGTCAGTGTCCCGTTCTATTTCTTCCACTGTCCGTCCTGTATTTTTTGCCAGCAGATAATTTAATCGCTGCTTATTTTTTTGCATATAATCTGACATGATCTTAATGTCGCTGGCCGGACCTTTTAATCCCCCTGATATGGAGGGCTGGTGTATCATGATTTCAGCGTTTGGAAGGGCATACCGTTTTCCCGGAGCACCGGCCGCCAGCAAAAAAGAACCGAAGCTTGCGGCATTTCCGACACAAATTGTAGATACGTCGCATTTTATAAAATTCATGGTATCGAATATGGCAAACCCTGCGGTTACAGATCCGCCCGGGCTGTTGATGTAAAGGCTTATGTCCTTGCCCGGGTCCTGGCTTTCTAAGAATAATAACTGGGCTATTATCAGGCCGGCAGCAGTGTCACTTACCTCTTCTCCTAAAAATATAATTCTATCGGCCAGCAGCCTTGAATAAATATCGTAGCTTCTTTCCCCCTTGCTTGTTTGCTCTATTACATACGGTACTGTACTCATGCAGCCATGACCTTACCTTTCCCATTAGATTTACAGAACATAATCATGCTGTTGCCCGGCTTAAACTTATCGAGCTTTATCGTGTGAACTTTCATTACCCTGTATTCCTGAGGGGTACAGTCATACAGCCTGCGAAAAGCCAGGGTAAAGGACTGCTGTGAGCCATAATTAGCCTCATAGGCGATTTCAATAATAGGCTTTTTCGTATAAACAAGCTTTTCAGCCGCCGCCGTAAGCCTGCGCATCTGGATATACTTGTAAACGGTATATCCCACACGGTCTGAGAACATTCTGTTTAAGTGAAACTTGGAATATCCGGCTTCCTTTGCGATCTCATCCAGATTTAATTGACCATCCAAATTGCTTTCTATATAGTCAATCATTTCTTTTATTGTTCTATCATTCATCTATTTCACACTCCATTCCTGATTGAAAATAATTATAACACGCTTTATAAAACAGGTCTTAATAAAAATTGCTGTTTTTCAGAAAAAAGTCCGATCTTATCTGAAATAAAAATATATTTTTGTTGAAAAAGTACTGAGTAAAAGATATAATAGTATACAAAATTGATTATTTTGAGGGACAGATGAAAAAAGAGCAATTTTTATACGAAAAAATTTATTCAGATATAAAAAATAGAATCCATACGGGAGAGTTAAAGGAAGGGACATGCCTGCCCCAGATAGGAGAGCTGGCCGCGGATTTCGGTGTCAGCACCATCACTGTTACCAACGCCTTAAACGCCTTAAGGGACGAGGGATATTTAAACCGGATTAAGGGGAAAGGAAGCTTTGTTCAGCTTCCGGAGGAGAGCTTCCGGGACAGCCGGGATTTAGAGCGGCTTCCCTTAAGAGATGGAGAGGCGGCAAGCGTAAAGCCTGGGGAAACAGGCGGGGAAAGGATGCTGGGCCTGGTTCTTGAACACATATCCTCCTGCTTTGGCCTGGATATGATGTATGCGGCAGATGAGCTGGCGGCAAAGGCCGGCTATAAGCTTTGCGTACGTTTTTCCTATGGAATAAGGGAGAAGGAGACGGAAGAAATCGAGTTCTTAAAGAATCTTGGCGTCTGCGGAATCATCGTCATGCCCTGCCACGGGCTCTATTATAATACGGAAATATTAAAGCTTGTTATTGAGGGCTTCCCTATGGTGCTGATTGACAAGAACATGGAAGGGATTCCCGTTCCATCCGTAAGGACGGACAACCATCTTGCCATGACGGAGCTGGTGGATTATCTGGTCGGAAAGGGAAAGAGAAAAATCGGTTTTATTACCTTTTCGGAAAACGGAACCTCTTCCATTAAGGACAGGAAAAAGGGCTTCCGGGATGCGGTAAAAAGAGCAGGAGCCCAGAGAATGGCGGAATGCTGCCTGGAGGGAGCGGAAAAAATAAATATTTATTCCGAGGATTTCAATGAGGACCACAGAGATATGATTGAAACCTATCTGCGGGATAACAGAGAACTGGAAGCCGTTATTTGCGCGGAGTATGGGATTGCACGGTGTCTTGGAAAGCAGAAAGAGCAAGAGGACAGGGAAAAAATAACCGTATGCTGTATTGATGAAGACTACTTGTCCCCCGGAGGCCCCCATTTTACCCATATCAAGCAGAATGAGAAGAAAATAGCTTTTGAAGCAATCCGGATTCTGTTAAAGCAGGTAGAAAAGGATGACCCGGGCTATGAGCAGATGGACTGCCTGGTTCCGGGAATCTTCCGGGAAGTTGAAAATTAAACTTTTTGAATAAAATATATTTAGAGTGCAGAGCAAGAGAAAAAGTGTTCTGCGCTCTTTTTTTACAGAATTATAAATAATAGATAAAAATATGAGAAAAAATATAAAAATATTAAATATAATAACAATAAAATGGAGGGGCAATAAATGTGTTATGGTATTGTGAACATATAAAGTATATATTTAATAAAATATTTGTAAAAAGTATGTAAATATAATTTACAAATGATAAAATATAGTATAATATAGTTTATATGGGAAGGAAAACCCAGGAAGCAAGGTGAAATATCTTACAGATGCACCTTTGTGCCCCAAAAGCATGGGCATGAAATAAGAAAGGAGAAAAAATGAGAAAGAAAAAAGTCTTATCACTGGTGGTTGCGGCTGCCGTAGTATTGTCTGCCGCAGGCTGCGGAAAACAGGGGAGCGCCGGAACAGAGGGGAAGCAGGAAAGCCAGACCACAAGCGCAGGCCAGACGGAGACGTCCAAGGAGACGGCTGCGGCGGCAGAGGGTACTGTAAAAATCATAGCCAGCGTAACGGGAGGCAAGGACGAGGAGGAGATGAAGCTCTTTCAGGAGGCTTTGTCCAAGGCTACAGGCCTTGATGTCCAGATCGAAAAACCGGCATCTGATTATGATAAGGTTCTGATGCAGAAGCTAAGCGGCGGGGAATCCTATGATTTGATCTATGTGTCCGCCAGCCAGTACGCAAACCTGGTATCCCAGGGCGCCTTAATGGATATTACGGACAAGGTAAATTCATCAAAGATTCTATCGGAAAATATTGATCCAAAGGAATGGAAAGACATTACCATTGACGGAAAGGTCTATGCAGGCTTTAACAAAAAGGAGATCCACAGGGTAGTAGCCCTTAACAACACGCTTCTTAAAAAGGCGGGTATTGATTACAAGAGCATTGAGCCCACCATGGATGGGTATTATGATGTGTTTAAGAAATTAAAAGAGAACAGCCAGGATAAGGATTTTTATCCCTTTGATGCTGTTTTATCCGAGACCTATGACATCCAGCCCTGGATGGCGGCTGTGGGCTTAAAGGACGGCGTGGTGCTTGATGACACAGGGAAAAAATATGCTCCCTATTCCGAGGATGCTTCAGCCCCTGTATGGGAATGGCTTAAAAAGCTGTATGATGAGGGCTTAATGGATCCTTCCGCCTTTGTTGATAAGACGAAGGATATGAGAGCCAAAATGGGTGCTTCTTCCCAGAAGGCAGCTGTGACAACAGACTGGACCGCATGGGTGGGTTTACATAATGCAAATGCTCAGGCAGCCAACATATCTGCAGATGATTATGAGATCGTTTCCCTTCCCGGATTAAAGACCCCGGACGGAAGCTATATGCTGGTTAAAGGAAGTGCAAGCCTGTTTGCGGTGCCGGCCAACGCAAAGAATCCTGAGGGAGCCATTAAGGTCTTAGAGTATTTTGCCACCCAGGAAGGCGGAAATCTTCTTTCATCGGGAATCGAAGGACATGATTATACAGGAACAGCAGGAAACTATGAGATGACGGATATCGGCAAGCAGCACGGCAATGATCATGGAGCGCCGTTCCCCATTTTTAAGGATTTCAAGCCTCTTTTCGGATACAATCCGGGCGTTGATGAGGCATTAAGTTATGGACAGTATGCCACCATCGACATGATTATTCCCAATGAAAGCGACTACAAGGAAATTGTGGGCAAATGGGGAATCAAGATGATCAAGGGCGAGGCCTCTGTGGAAGAGGGCTTAAGCGGCATGAGGAAAGAGCTGGTGGACCGGAAAGTAACTGACCGGTAAAAGGCCGGCATTTAAAAAGGACAGGAGGAATTGGTTTGAAGGGTTCACTTAGAAAAAGGGTATTGCGGTATAAAGAGATTTATCTGCTGCTGCTTCCCGTTCTTATTTATTTTCTTATGTTTTCTTATTATCCGCTGGTGCTTGGGATCTTCAAAAGCTTTCAGAAAGTGAAGCTTCTGGGAGGCTATGAGATGGTGGGCTTAAGCAATTATGAGGAGATTTTTAAGTCGGGACAATACAGGCAGGCTTTTATCAACAGCCTTGCCGTTGGCGGCGGAACCTTTCTCTTCCAGTTTGGATGGGGGCTGTTAATAGCCGTGCTGCTGAACGAAGTCAGAAATAAGGTCGGGAAATCCCTGTTCCAGACCGTCACTTATATTCCATATCTCCTGTCCTGGTCTGTGGTGGGAGGCCTGTGGATCGCCATTTTATCCCCATCGGGTATGATAAACGGCATATTAGAGGCTTTCCAGGGAAATGCCTATTCTCCTGTGGTGTTTATGTCGGAGGAGGCTTACGCAAGGACCATTATGATTTTTACAGGCGCCTGGAAGGGCGCCGGATACTTTGCAGCCCTGTTTCTGGCTGCCATGATCGGCATTGACGGAACTCTCTATGAGTCCGCAAGGATGGACGGGGCTACAAAAATCCAGCAGATCCGCTACATAACCCTTCCTGTCATCGTTCCTACCATGAAGGTGGTGACTGTTCTGGCTGTCATGGGAATTCTGCGGAACTTTGATCAGATTTTCGTCATGATGAACGCTTCCATCAGCGATAAGGTGAAAAACCTTTTGGTCTTAATTTATGAACAGGGCATTGTCCAGTTTAATGTGGGAACCGCAACAGCTGCGGCAACCGTTGTCCTGGCGGCGACGCTGGCGATTACCTCGGTGGTAAGGCGGCTGCTGAAATATGATGAAATTTATTCCTGATGGAAAGGGCAGAAATATGAAAAGTAAAATAGGTAAAAATAATTTAACGGGATTCTGGCAGGTGGTTTTCTGGTTTCTGACAGCGGTCATATTTTTCGCCATGTTTCTTCCCATGTGGAATGTAATTGTGGTATCCACTTCAACGGCTCTCGATTCGTCAGAGGGCGGGATCAAGCTGTGGTGGTCGGCTTTCAGCATGGAAGGTTTTTATTATGTATTCCGGGTCACAAAGATGGCAAGGCCGTTTTTAAATTCCCTCTTTATTACCACTGTGGGTACCGTGATACAGGTGGTTCTGTCTGCTCTGGCAGGATACGTTCTGATTCAAAAGAATTTTCCTTTTAAAAATTTTGTGTCCTCCTTTGTCATGCTGACCATGATGGTCCCCGGGGACTTAACCCTGATATCCGTATACCAGTTAAATAAGCAGCTTGCCCTGCTGAATACCTACCAGGGCCTGGTCTTAAACGGGCTGGTGTCAGGTTTCAGCATTATGATGATGAGGAATTATTTTGAGACAGTGCCCTATTCCCTGGCGGAATCCGCAAGAATGGACGGCGCAGGGGAATTGAGAATTTTCGGAAGTATTTACATGCCAGTTTCCCTTCCCGGATTTGCCACCGTATTTTTTATGGAATACGTGGCCAGATGGAATTCCATCATGCTTCCGGCTACCCTGATAACGGATGAGAAGAAGTACACGCTCCCTCTCATGCTGAAGCAGATGATTATGTCCGTGGATTCCACCTCCGGGACAGCGGCTATACCGGATAACGCCATTATGGCGGCTATTGTAATATCCACCCTGCCGCTTCTGATTATTTACGTATTTGCCCAGAGATTTCTTCTGGAAGGAATCAATATGGGAGCAGTTAAGGGATGATGGAGGTTGAGGATGAAAGAAAAAGTATTTACATTTCAAAAAGAAGTCAGTAAGGAAGAAGAGGGGCTGTATTTAAAAGTCCCCTTTTCTGTGCCGGATCAGGTGGAATCCATGGAAGTCTCCTACCAATACGACAGGAGCGGAAATATTATAGATTTCGGTCTGCTGGATGAAAAAGGGGAGCTGCTTGGCTGGTCAGGCTCAGACCGGAGCCGGATCACCATATCCGATCACAGAAGCTCTGCCGGCTTTGCTTCTGCTGCCGTAAAAGAGGGACAGTGGAGCATCCTTTTGGGAGCATACCACGTAAAGGAACCGGGGGTGACCGTTACATACCAGGTCGTATGCCGTTTCAAAAGCCTTAAGCTGTTAAAGGGGGACACCCACCTTCATTCCACCGGGTCGGACGGCAATATGACCCCGGAAGAGCTGGCACTTGCCGCGGAACGGGAAGGGCTTGATTATCTTTTTGTCACAGATCACAACAATTACGCACACAATTACCAGCTTCGCTCTACGGCTCATGTGACCATGATTCCGGGAGTGGAATGGACTCATTATAAGGGGCACATGGGAATGCTGGGAAGAAAACGCCCGTTCCGGAGCTTTCTTTCCAACTCCCTGGAGGAGACTAAAAGGATCGCTGAGGGTGCCAGAAAGGACGGTGCTTTTACCGTTTTAAACCATCCGTTCTGTCCTTGCTGCGGCTGGAAATGGGGCATGGACCAGGTGGAATTTGACGGGATTGAGGTATGGAACGGGGGGCTTATGCCGGAGGCCAACGGGGCCTGCCTCAGCTGGTGGGATAAAGCCCTGAAGGAGGGGAAGAGGATACCCATAACAGGAGGAAGCGATTTTCACAAATATGAGCCGGGACGGATGCCGGCTTCTCCCTGTACCTGTGTATATGCCATGTCGGATTCCCCGGAGGATATACTGGATGGATTGAAAAAAGGCCATTCTTTCCTGACCATTTCTCCCGAAGGACCTATGATGGAGACAGAGGCCGCAGGAAAGCTGATGGGAGATGAGATTCCCGGAGACAGGGAAATTAAGTTTACGTTCTGGAATTTGAAAAAAGGCGACATTCTGTATCTGGTTTCAGGAGAAGGTGTGGAGGAAATTCCCTGCGAAACAGAGCGTCTGTCCTTTTGCAGGATCCCCGGAAAGGCGGGGTATCTGCGGGCGGAAATAAAAAGAAGCCTTTTTAACGGATTTCCCAGGCTTCCTGTCCTTCTTTCAAATCCTTATTACATAGAAAGGGAACATAATGATAAAGAATGAATTAATAAAGAAAGTCCATGTGGTCTTTATGACCCATTTTGATATGGGATATACCGGACTTGCGGACCAGGTCCTCAGCAGCTATGTTCATGAATTTATTCCGGGAGCTCTAAGCCTTGCAGAGGAAATGAACCGGGAAGGGAAAAAACGGTTCGTCTGGACCATTGGTGCATTTCTGATCGACCATTATTTAAAGGAAGCGGGCCCGGAAGAAGCAAAAAGGCTGGAAGAAGCCGTAATGAAAGGGGATATTGGCTGGCATGGGCTGGCTTTTACCACCCATACGGAGCTTATGGACGCTGATTTAATGAATTTTGATTTAAGCTACTCTGACAGGCTGGATCTTAAGTTTGGGAAGAAAACCATTGCGGCAAAGCTTACGGATGTGCCGGGGCATACGAAAGCTATGGTGCCCTTTCTGGCCGGTCATGGGAAAAAGTATCTGCACATCGGCGTAAATGCTTCCTGCATGAATACCAAGGTGCCGGAAACCTTTCTGTGGGATTCCGGGGACAGCCAGGTCCTTGTCCAGTATTCTCCCGTCTATGGCTCCACCTGCTATGTGGAAGGCATGGATGAGATTCTGGAATTCGTATTTCTGGGAGATAACCTGGGAATACCCGGCAAAGCAGATGTTCTGGCAAAGCTGGAGGCTCTGGAGCACACCTATCCAAATGCCAGGGTAGAGGCCTCTACTCTGGATGCTTATGCCGAAAGGCTTTGGGAAAAAAGGTCAGAGCTTCCGGTCATAAGAGAAGAGATCGGAGATACCTGGATTCACGGCATTGCTTCGGACCCGGTGAAGGTCAGGAAGCTTCGCCGGCTTTTAAGCCTTAAGGACAAATGGAAGCAGAAGGGGATTTTTGATCAGGAAAAGCCGGAATTTCACGGTTTTATGGAAAATCTTCTCATGGTCTGCGAGCATACCTGGGCCTTGGATTTTAAGAAGCATTTGTTTGACTTTGAAAACTGGAAAAAGGAAGATTTTCAACGGGCCAGAAAAAGGGATCATGTGACAGATGACAGTTTTACGGAAAGGAACACCGCCCTGAAAAATGCCGTGTTCTTAGAAAAGGGGATCAGCCATATGGAAGCCTCCTATGACTGGTACCAGGGCTCTTATGAGGAACAGCGGGCCTATTTGGAGGAAGCAGTCCGGCTGCTGCCGGAAGCTTACCGGGAAGAAGCCTTACTGGAATTAGAAAGTGAACCGGAGAAAGAAGGGGCTTTGGAAGGCGAAGAATTCCACCCCTTTGAAACTGTTGCCATAGGAGAATGGAAGGCTGCATTTGACGGCAGCGGTGCCATTGTCTACCTGGAAAAGGATGGGAAGGTCTGGATTGAGGAAGGGTGCTTCGGCCGCTTTTCCTATGAAACCTATGGGGCATTGGATACGGTATCGGAATTTTACCAGTATAACCATGCCTTTAAGGAAAACATGGTCTGGTCCGAGGCCGACTTTTCCAAACCCGGACTGGAAGCTGTGGAGGGACTATCAAACAGAAACTATTCCTTTGGAGCCCGGGCCATGAGAAAGGCCGGCTCTTTCGTTGAAATCCTGCTGGCAGGGGACAGAAAGGCTGTAACGGAATATGGCTGTCCTGCCGGAGCCAGGATCACCTATACCTTTGGAAAGGAGCTTTTATGCCAGCTTTCCTGGGATCATAAGGACGCCAACAAAATGCCGGAGGCCTTATGGTTTGACGTGAATCTGGACGTGGAAAATCCCTGTCTTTGGAAAATGGTCATCATGGGGCAGGAGATTTCTCCCTTGGAGGTGGTAAGAGGCGGAAACCGGAGGCAGCATTGCGCGGAAAAGCTGGTGTATGACGGGGCTGACGGAATCATAGAGCTTAAAAACCAGGATTCCCCTCTCATCAGCGTTGGAGGAAGACGCTTATACGGAGGCTGCCTGGAGCTGCCGGATATGAGAAAAGGCTTTTCCTATTGCCTGTTTAATAATAAATGGGGAACCAATTTTCCCATGTGGTGTGAGGACGACGGCTGGTTCCAATACAGCCTGAGTTTTGTAAATAAGTAAAAGGAGAAGGAGCAGGACGTAACGTTTGACAAATGCGGGGAACCAGTGTAAGATAAAAAAATGGGAATCAATCCCAAGGAAGTATGAAAGAAAAGTTATGAAATAACCCTGTGATTTCTGTGGATATCTTGAAAAAATCCCCTTGATTGTGGAAAAAGTAATGAAAAACGCGAAATCATGTGGAAATTATTAACAACCAGGAGGAGCCGATGAAGAAAATGAATGGCTGGATGAAGATTCTGGTTTTCTTTCCCCCGCTGCTCTTTGTCCTGCTCATTGGGTGGATCGCATTAAACGAATTGGGCGGAACGGAGAAAGGAAAGGAGACTGTAAGCGAGACAAGCCTTACGGCGTCCATTGAAGAAAGCTCTGGGGAAAACCCCTCGGAAACCCTTGGGGAATCAGAGGAAGAGAGTCAGAGGGTGACAGAGGAACCGACCTCGGAAACCGCCCAGGCTTCCCCGGTTCATCTGCTTTTTGCAGGTGATATATTACTATCCGATCATGTGACTGCAGCTTATAATAAGGCAGGAGGCATAAATGGGGTCCTGGATGACGGACTCCGCTCCGAAATCAGCGGTGCAGACATCTTTATGGCCAATGAGGAATTCCCTTTCAGTGACCGGGGAACAGCGGCCAAGGACAAGCAGTATACATTCCGGTCGCCCACATCCAAGGTTTCTATAATGAATGAAATCGGAGTGGACATCGTGAGCCTGGCAAACAACCATTCCCTGGATTTTGGAACCGATGCCCTTGTGGATACCTGCACGGCCCTGGACGGGGCCGGAATAAAGTATGCGGGTGCAGGCCCCAACATGGACCGGGCCAGGCAGCTGCAAACCATCGAAGTCAGCGGAAAGACCATAGGCTTTCTGGCCGCGTCCAGGGTTTATCCTGATGCAGCCTGGGTGGCAGGCAGCCAGAAGCCCGGAATGGTAAGCGGCTACGATCCCACCATCTTATTGGAGGAGATCCAAAAGGCTCAGGAGGCCTGCGATTATCTGGTGGTTTACATTCATTGGGGAATCGAACGGGATGAAAAGCCCCAGGATTACCAGAGGGCTCTGGGAAAG
>JASGGP010000156.1:0-10946 GCA_047604985.1 Lacrimispora sp. | reverse complement strand
GATAGAGGAAATATTATTTATCGACTTTCTGACCAGCAGCTTACAGCCCACGGAACAGACATTTTCCGAATCCACTTCCAGCTCCTGTCCGTTTAAAAGATCAATGACCAGCTCGCTGGCCTTGTGTCCGATGTCGTGAAGAGGCAGGCTTATGGTGGTAAGAGGCGGATGGTAGTATCCCGACAGCTCTCTGTCGTCGTATCCGGCCACCGACAAATCGCTTCCTACAATAAGTCCTAACTCGTCCGCGCGGTCATAGACCCCGCCTGCCATTAAGTCGTTCATGCAGAAAATGGCGGTCACCTTCTTTTCCAGAAGCTGGTCGGTGCAGTCATAGCCGGAGCCTCTGGTCCAGTCCCCTTCCACCACAAGGCTGGGATCGTATAATATCCCGTTTTGAAAAAGAACCTGCTGATATCCCACCAGCCTCGCCTGGGCGTGAAGGCTGTCCGGCTTTCCGGTTATGACGCCCACCCGCTTATGGCCGTGGTCCACTAAATGCTGCATGATTTCCGAAGCGCCGTGAACGTCATCAACCACCACAGAGGGCACTTTCCTGCTTTTTGAATACCCGTATGCCATGACCGCCGGAATGGACAGGGTATCAGGAATACAGCGGATGACCCGCTCATGGGCCGCAACGTAAATAATTCCCTCTACCTGCTTTTCTGCCAGCTTCTTAATCTCAAGCCCTACCAGCCCATAATAATCATCCCGGTTATAATAGGTATCATTATATTTTTTAAAGAGCCTTAAATTCGTTAAAAGGACCTGGTAATCCTGTTCCTGACAGTAGTCCGTTATGCCGTCGATGATATCGGGGATGCTGAATATGGTCATATCCTCTGCAATGACCCCTATGCTTCTGGTCTTCTGCATCTTTAGGTTTTTCGCAACAACATTGGGGGTGTAATTCAGCCTTTCGGCCATTTCCAAAACCAGCTTTCTGGTTTTGTCACTGGCTCCCGGCTTATTATTTAATATATTTGATACTGTGGCAACTGAAACGCCGCAGCTTTTTGCCAGTTCTTTTATTGTTGCCATTATCCGCCTCCCCAACCTTTTGTACTAATTAACTCAAATTTTTCTGCAATTGTCAATAGGCTGAAGAGAATTCTTAAACGTTTTACCTGTTCATCAATAAATACGCACTTCAAAAATTGCGGCTTCCCTGCTGCCGTATGTGGAAATGGCCCTGATGCGGACGGCATCCCCTTCCGTTCCCTTAAGGAATATCCGCTGAAGCCTCTGGCCCTGGGAGTGCGCTGCAGCATGCTCCACAACCGTTCCTTCCCTCAGAACATCCACTTCATATTCCTTTAACAGCTCCGGCGGGGGCCCGGATTTTTGTCTGGACAGCACGGTTTCATTTATGGACGGGGTGATTTCCCGGCTTAAATTGGAATCCAGGGTCAGGCGTATTTCCCGGATAAGGGTCTTCCCGGGCAGGGTAAAGAGAAGGGACGGACTGTCGTCTATGGGCGCGCGCCAGCAGTTTGACTCTCCCTCTGCCGATCTTGATACGCCGTTTACCACCTTTTCGGGCTCACATCCCTGGATATAATGGGTGGCTGACACTGACGCCTGCCTGGCCCAGTCAGCGGCATCCCGGTTGACAGCAAAGGGGATATAGCAGTCATCTTTCAAAAGCTCCTGCTGAAGCTCTCCCACACAGCCGAGAAGCTCTCTCGGGGCAAGATTCTTCTTTACCGCCATGGAGGCCGCCGTACCTACGGCCTGCCCCACAACCGCGCAGGTTCCCATAACCCTTGTGGAGGAAAATGCCACATGGGAACAGCTGATGGCCCTGCCTCCCAAAAACAGGTTCCTGATGTTTTTTGAATAGAGGCACCGGTAGGGAATGGAGTATATGCCGTTTACCTGATTCCAGACCGTAGGAACATCATTCTCATTTAAAAAGCCTTCCACCGTATGGATATCCATAGGCCAGCCGCCATAGGCTACTGCATCCTCAAACGGGGTATTCTCCCTGCAGTCCTTTTCCGTCAGCACATAATCGCCTATGAGCCGCCGGCTTTCCCTTTTTCCGGGAAGAAATCCCACCCATTCCAGCTCCATCCGCTCCGCGCCATGCTCTCCGCCGTTTTTAATATGGTCCCAGACCCCGAATACGGCTTTTAACAGCTCATCCCGAAGCTCTTCCCCATGGGAAATCACATCCCGTTCTCCGCCTCCCAGCTCAATCCACCAGTAGCCGGAGGTGATTTCGCTGTGATCCCGCAGCCTGAGCTGCTCCTCCGTATAGGTATTGGCCCAGAAAGGCTTTACAAAGGGCACCTCATGTCCCATGTCCCTGGCCTTGAACATCAGGGAATTTCCCATAGTATAAGGATCTTCTTTTTCCGGAGCCAGGGACTCTCCATACCGGGAGCTGCTCTCTCTTCCGATCCTGTACTCCGCTCCTGCCTTAGCCCCCAGCACGCCGTCTCCTGTGGCATCCAAAAACAGATCACCGGAAATGCAGAAAGTTTTTTCCGTTGTCAGCTGAATGGCACATACCGCCTCAATCCTGTCATCGCCGCATAAAACCTCCGTCATATGGGTGTTTAAATAGAGTGTAAGATTTTCCTGATAATGTACCTTTTCCCACAGAACAGAATCAAAAATCGGATACACCATCTCCGGGTTTCTCCGCTTGTTTTCCAGAAGTATTTCTTCTAAAATTCCTGTTTCCCTGGCGTTGGGAACCGACATGTGATGGTCCGCCCCGCAGATGTGCATCCTGATTTCGGAGCTGGCATTGCCGCCTAAAACCGGCCTATCATGGATCAGGGCCGTTTTCACTCCTCTTCTGGCGGCGGCAATGGCCGCGCAGACGCCGGACATACCGCCTCCCACCACAACAAAGTCATAATGATATTTCTGGCACTCAGTCATCCTTTCTCCTTTCTTTTCCGCCCACGGTTTTCGGTCATAAGGCCTTTACGGTCTCACTCCAAGCTCCATCAGACGGCTCTGGACCTTTTTTACTTCAAGGGCTCTGGGCATTGCTCCGGAAGCGGCGCACATGGCTGCGGCAATGCCTACCGCCTGGCCCATGTTGGCGCAGATGGGCATAACCCGGTAATTGGAATGTGCCATGTGGGTCCCTGAAATATCTCTTCCCGCCAGATACAGATTATCAATTTCCAAGGGCACGAAACAGCCGTAAGGGATGGTATACCCCTTGATCTGTGGGAAATGCTTTTGACAGCCGGTTTCATCAAGGCCATTGCCTGTCAGATTGTGCACATCAAAATTAAAGCTTGCCTTTGCCACAACCCAGTTGTCAAATACCCGGGCCTCCAGGATATCCTGCTCTGTAATGGCCTCTTCTCCCTTAAAATGCCTGGTTTCCCTGATTCCCACCAGGGAGGCGGAGCTGATGATATAGCAGTTTTCAAAGCCCGGTACATATCTTCTTAAAAAGGCCGTGATCTCATCCATCTGTTCCCTGCACACCACAGTTGCCTTTGTAAGATCCTCAGCTTTTGTGCCGTCCACCCCGGTGCAGTTTGTCATGTTGCAGGTGACAACTCCGGGAAGTGTTGTTTTGTATAAGAGTACGTGTCCCGCCGGTCCCGGCAGATGTTTCTTACCCAGCTCCTGCAAGTCCCCGTCAGGCAGGGCAAAGCTTTCTTCAAAGCCGCCAGGAAAAACGCCTCTCTCCTCATCCACGCCCGCAACCTTAAACATGATGGTGGCCGGCTGCATGAGCCCGTCGCCTTCTCTGCCCTTAAGATAGGGAGCCCCGGCCTTTGCCGCTATGTCCCCGTCTCCTGTGGCGTCAATGACGATCTTTGCAAGAACCGCCTCCCGGCCTGACTTGCTTTCCAGGATCACTCCCTTAATCACATTTCCTTCCATAATGGCATCGCTGGCAAAGGTATACAGCCGGAGGAAAACTCCTGCCTCTGTAAGCATGCGAAGGAAAACTGTTTTTAAGCGCTCCGGATTGATGATCTGCCGTCCTTCTCCCGTAAGCTCTGCTGAACGGCTTAAGATTTCCTCATAAAATCCACCTTCCGTTTTTCCCGTCCAGTGGCTCATAAGCCCTGCTGTGGCAATTCCTCCCACATCTCCCGTCTGTTCCGCCAGCATAGTTACCGCGCCTTCTCTTGCAGCCGCAACCGCCGCTCCGATTCCTGCCGGACCTGCGCCCAGCACAGCACATCCACTTCACGTATTACGGGTATTTCTCTCTTATTTTCTGTTATATATTTCATATTTTTAATCTTATCCTTTCACCGCACCGGCCACCAGGCCCTTGACAAGAAACTTCTGCCCCAACAAGAATACGAGGAAAGCCGGAACCAAAGCAGAGGCTGCCGCCGCCATGATCAGGTTGTATTCCGTCACACTTTCTTCAATAAAATTCGTAAGAGCAATGGGAATTGTATACAATCTCCAGTCGCTTAAAAATACCAGAGGCTCCAGATAGCTGTTCCAGTTCCAAAGGAACACCACCATTGCCAGAGATGCCATATTAGGCTTGGCAATCGGCACCATGATCTTTGCCCATATGAGAAATTCGTGGGCCCCGTCCACCCTTGCAGACTCCCGCAGTTCTTCGGGTATCTGCATAAAATACTGGCGCATGAGAAATGTGCCTGTAATGGTAATAAGTCCCGGCAGGATCAGGGTTAAATGGGTTCCGGTCAGCCCCATTTTATTGAACATAACAAACTTTGGGATCAGGGTCACCTGGCTGGGGATCATCATGGTCGCCAGATAGATCAAAAACAGGATGTTCCTTCCCCTGAACTTTATTTTGGCAAAGGCATAGCCTGCCAGGGTGCTGGTAAGCACCGATCCCGTCAGATTGATGAAAGCGATCTTTAAGGAATTCCAGTATGCCAGGCCAAAATGGTAATCCCTTGCTGCCAGGCCCCCCACATTCCACACCTTTTTATAGTTATCGGGATAAAAATATTTTGGTATCCATTCAATCGGCAGCTTCATGACATCCAGCGGAAGCTTCATTGACGCCGAAAGCATCCATAAAAACGGGGTGATCATGGAAACAGCCAGAGCACCTATGACCACGGTAAACAGGACTCTAAAAATAATCCGTTGATGATTCTTCATTTCATCCGCCTCCTTTCCACTTTATTTGCCCATGCTTTTTAGGCATTTAAGTATACCCGCAGGGTGTCTCCTTAATAGCTGACCCACTTCTTCTGCCCTGCCCATTGGAACATGGTTATGCCAAAGAGGATCAAAAACAATATCCACGACATGGCGGAGGCATACCCCATCTTGTAAAAAGTAAAGGCGGAAGTGTAAATATAGTAAACCAGCACATTAGTCGCTGTTCCGGGGCCCCCTCTTGTCATAATCTGTATGGGTGCAAACACCTGGAACGAGGTGATAAAGGTGGTAATGACCAGGAAAAAGGTGGTAGGCGACAAAAACGGGATCGTAAGCTTAAAAAACTTTTGGATCTCACCTGCGCCGTCAATGTCCGCGGCTTCATAAACGTCCTGAGGAAGCCCCTGAAGCGCCGACGTATAAATCATGTTGGCATATCCCACTCCCGACCATACGGTCATAAGCATCAGGGCAGGCAGGGCCCATGTGGTATCTCCCAGCCACTGGGGAGGATTTTTCACTCCAAAGAATTTTACCATCTGGGTAAAGGGACCCCAGGGAGAATACATCATCACCCACACGATGGCTACCGCCACAATATTGGATATGTAGGGCATAAAAAGCGCCAGCCTCATGGGAAGTCTGGCAACGCAGTATTTATCAATGATGACCGCCAGCACCAGGGCCAGGAAAACTGTCACCGGCACCACTCCCACCGCAAATATGATGGTGTTAATCAGGGAACTGGTAAACCATTCATCCTGCCACATTTCGATAAAATTTTCAAGGCCGATAAAGTTCCAGTTGCCGATTCCCTTGGTATAATCCCAATCCGTAAAGCTGATGATCAGGGAAAAGATCATGGGAAACAAGGTGAAAAGACATACACCGATGATGTTGGGCAGGATAAACGCATAGCCTGTCAAATCAATTTTTAACTGTTTGCTAAGCCTGATTTTCTTCATGAACAGCGGTTCCCTCCTTTCTTATTGTTCCGGGGCTGCCGCTTCCTTTGCGGCAGCCCCGGGAATTGTCTCTCTTATTACTTCTGCAAGAGTTCATCCGCTCTGGCTTTGGCCTTTTTCATGCCGTCCTCCACGGTCTGCTTTCCGATAAAGATTCCTTCCAGCTCTTCGACTGCAATTTTCTTTACTTCTGCAATATGGTTGGTAATGGATGGAACTGCATAATTGTCAGCAGGTGTTATGAGAATCTTCTGAGTAGTATCTGCATCCAGATAATCCTCGGCTCCCATGACAAAGGCCTCTGTTACTTCCATGGCATTATAGGTATTGGAAGCAGGTACACGTCCCCCCTCTACTACAGGAAGCATTCCCTCGGTGGCGTACCATTTTGCAAATTCCCATGCAGCGTCAATGTTCTGGGATTTGGGATTGATGCACAGATGATCTCCGTAGCCGCCCTGGGTGTAATTTCTCTGGCCTTTTTCCACTACCGGATAGGGAGCGAAAGCCGTCTTAAAGTCATGAGGATAGCTGGCCTGGTCCTTAACGCTTCTTACAATCCATGGACCTACGGTCATGGCAGATTTTCCTGTCAGGAACATGCTTTCCTGGGACAGCTTCTGGGTTACGGAATCCGTATGGGTGGGAGCTGTTTTATCCACATTCATCATGTTATTGATCAGCTCAACGGATTTCAAGACTACAGGATCATCAAAGCTGGATTCCTTATCGCTTTTATACATAGGATCTCCGCCGTTGGTCTGGGCTGCCAGATAGGAAAAGAGATAGGTCAGATCCTGCTGGGAATTCCAGAACATGCCGTAAACCTTATCCTGGCCTTCTCCATGAGTGAGCTTTTTGGCGATTTCCCGGAATTCATCATAGGTCCAGTCCGTAGGAATCTCGATCCCGGCCGCTTCAAACATGTCTTCATTTAACACGATTCCGTACTGATCCAGCTTTGTAGGGATGGAATAAGGCTTTCCGTTAATGTAATATGCTTCCGCCAGGTTTCCGAAGTATTTTGTCAGCTGAAAATCATCCCGGGCAATCAGCTCTGAAAGATCCAGGGCCATGTTTCCCTCTGCCCGCTTTGTCAGGGAATCGGTGGTGTAGGTCATGTAAAGATCCACCCCGTCTCCTGAAAGAAGGTTTGTTTCCAGCTTTAAGTTTCCCGTATCATCATTTACAAAACGCTCATACTCTACCTGTATTCCCTTATCCTTGTACAGCTGGTTAAAGTTATCGCAAACCGCCTGAGGTCCGGCTTCCGCAGGAACGCCTCCCCACATCCGCAAAACTACGGGTTCCCCGTTTGCTGTTTTGGGAGCATCTGTCTTTGATTCCTCTGTTTTGGCCGCCTCTGTTTTCGCTGCATCCGTCGCCGGCGAAGCCCCCTGTCCTGCTTTCTGACCGCTCTGGCAGCCGGTCATCACTGACATTGCCATCAAAGAAGCCATGGTGAGTGCCCCTAACTTTTTCCACTTTCTCATTATACCTTCCTCCAATAATTTTGATTTTAGTTCAGACATGCAGAAACATATGAGCAATTTGCTCGTGTGAGCTCGCTCACTAAGAGCAAATCGCTTATATGTTTCTATAGGGCGGACGCCCGGCATGAATAATTTGGCGGCCTGAATCCGACAAATTATGAATGTCACGCCTGAACCGGAACTGCTGTTTATACTATAGCAAAAACGGCAGGCAAGAGATATCCCTCTGCCTGCTGTCTTTCTTCCACTTTTTTCAATTACCGGCTGCTGCAGCTTCCCTTTTTTGCCGGTACTTTAAAATCCTGCTCATTTTCTTTCAGATCCTGCTATTTTCCTCTGCTTTTTTCTGCTGTGCCTGGCGGTATTCCAGAGGGGACTGCCCCACGCTCTTTTTAAACTGGGTGCTGAAATAATTGGGATTAAAGATTCCGACCTGATCTGCAATCTCATTTACTTTCAAATCGCTGCTTTCCAGCAGATACCTGGCGTGCTCCATCCTCACCCGGTATACATATTCCACAAAGCTGATTCCTTCCTCCTTTTTAAATACATGGGAAAAATAACTGCCGCTCATATTCACCATGGCCGCAATATCTGTAACCTGCAGCTCTTCTTTCATATGATTCCGGACAAAGCTTTTTGCCTCGGCGACCTCTTTCCTCAATATTCTGCCGCTGTTAGACTCATACTCCTTTTTATACTGCTCCACCAGCTCCAATACAGACTGCCTGATTTTTTCCAGATATGTATAATCACTGATGGAAGTTTCCATGTTTATTCCGTTTTTATCCAGGAACAGGTCTATATCCGCTCTGCTGCGGGCAAAGGAGGCAGCCAGGGTTCCATAGTCCTTTCTCAGCAGATACCGGATTTCCTCCGGTTCCCAGTGGTTCTTCTCTTTTAAGAAGTCAAAAAGTTCTTCCAGAAATTTTCTGATCCCATAAAAATCATGCTCTGCCGCCAGACGCTCTAAGACAGAGCTGTGAAATTCGGGCGGGAGGACAGCCTTTCCCTGGCACCCCCTCATATGGATGAAGCTTTCCCGGCTCTGAAAAAAAGCGCATTTTCAAGGTATCCCGGTTCTGTGCAATGGCATCCTTTACCCCTTTAATTCCCGTAAATTCCCCGCTCAGTGTCCCGCTCACCTCCAGGCCGTAATACTGTCTGGCGCAATTGGCAAAGAGGCTGAACTCCTTTTCCATTGAAGCAAAAAAGGCCTTATGGTCCTGATTTTCTCCCCGGTTTACTGCCACGGCAAAGTCGTATTCCCCGTATTGGAACACCTCTGCCCGGTGATGACGGCCTAACAGCTCACTGAGGATATTTTCCATGGTAAAGATCAGAAGCTCCAGATCCATAAAATCTCCTTTTTTTCTTACCACCTTAAAATCGTCAATGGTAATGGAGAGAATACAGAAAGGCAGATCAAAGTTTACAGCAAGAGGAAGCTTTGTCAGCTCCTCAAGATTTTTACTCAAAAAGGTTTCTGAATTTAAAATCCTTTTAAACAGCCCCTTTTTTATGACATCCAGATTTCTTTCCGTCAGCGCGGAGGCTTCCTGGGCCGTCTCCGTCCCCTTGCCGGTGGAAGAGGCTTCATCCATGATTTTCAACAGCTCCTCCGGCTTTACCGTCAATTTAAAAACGTAATCGAAAGCCCCCATTTTCATGGCGCTTCTTACGTTGTCAAAATCATTGTAGCTGCTTAAAACAATAAACTGGATGTGGGGATATTTTTCCCTGCACTCTGCAATCAGTTCAAAGCCATCCACCGGGCTCATCTTTAAATCCGTGAGGACAATATCCGGCTGGTACTGCCTGATCTTTTGAAGCGCCTCTTCCCCGTCCGACGCATCGCAGACGATCCGGTATCCGTAGTTTTCCCATTTGATCAATGACTGGATTCCCAGGCGCACCAGGACCTCATCATCCACAATCATTACCTTTTTCATCCCCTGATTTCTCCTCTCTGATTACCGGAAGTGTGAACAACACCGCCGTCCCCCGGGTCTTAAGGCTTTCTATGGTCAGCCCGTATTCATTGCCAAAGGTAATGCGGATATACTCATCCACATTTTTGATCCCGATTCCTGTCAGCTTGCTTTCCTTTACCCGGTCCTTTCTGGAAGCCTCAAACTGCCGGATGACAGTGGGGGAAATGCCCACCCCGTCATCCTCCACATATATTTTAAGGCTGTCCTCCTCTGTAAAACCGTAAATCCGTATGAGGATTTCCTCTCTGTCCTTGTCATATCCATGAATAATGGCATTTTCCACAATGGGCTGAAAGATGAATTTCGCTGTTTTCAAATTCATAAGGTCTTCCTCGAGATCAATTTCCAGCCTGCAGTGGTTCCCATAACGGCAGTTTTGGATGTAAAGATAATTCCTGATGTTCTCCATCTCCTCCGTCACCGTTACCAGACAGTTTTCCCTGCTCATGCTGTATTTCAATATATGGGCCAGGGCGTCGATTCCGTCCACAATGTTATCCGCTCCTCTTATGATCGCCATCCAGCGGATGGTGGACAGGGTATTAAACAGAAAGTGGGGATTCAGCTGGGCCCGCAGGGATTCATAGCGGTACTTTTCCTTTACCTCATGCTCGGTTTCCAGTTCTTCAAACAGATGGCGGATATTTCCGGACATTTGACGGAAGGATCGGTTTAGCCGTCCGATCTCATCTGTCCGTTCCATATCAATATCCTTTAAATCCATATCCAGAGTATAATTTTCCATCTGGCCGCTGAGCTTTACAATGGGCTTTACCAGCATACGGATGGAAAGATACAGGATCAGGATCAGGGCACATATGACGATTAAGAGGATCAGGTTCATCCTGCGCCCGATCATTTCCATCTGGTTGGTCACTTCCTGATAGTTGGTAAAATGAAAGACCTTCATCTGCTGCCCATTAAACACCCAGGGCTTTGGTATGGTGTAATAGCTTATGAGATAATTTCCTCCCGTTGTCTGATACCGAAGGCTCCCGCTTTTTTTCTCCTCCGTCTCCCGGTACAGGCGCTTTAAATCCTCTTCGTGGATGATTCCCTGTATGTCATTTTGCAAAAGCACGGTTCCTTCCCCTACACAGACATAGGCCATATCGTCTGCATAGGCGTATTCCATTAAAAGATCACTGAATTTTTTCTGGTCAATGCTGATAATAAGGGTTCCTATGACGTTTCCCGACGTATAATCATTAAGAAGAGACTTTGCCAGGGAAATATAGGTCTGGTCTTTCTCTTCCCCAATGATATAGGCCGGATTAAACATGGACCACACAATATGCCCGTTATTCTCCCTGCTTTTCTTCACCCAGTCCTGATCCAGGAGAAACTGGTAATCCTGATAATTCATGCTCCAGTTAGAGTAGATTCTGCCGTAATCGTCAAAG
>JASGGP010000155.1:0-10951 GCA_047604985.1 Lacrimispora sp. | reverse complement strand
TTGCCAATGCCTGTTCCTCCTTAGGGATGGAGGTTTACGGATACGACCCGTTTATTTCCGTAAATGCGGCCTGGGGGCTTTCCAGAAATGTAAAGCACATCACCTCTGTGGAAACCATTTATAGGGAGTGCGACTATATCACCCTTCACGTGCCCCTTATGGACGCCACCAAGGGAATGATCAATAAGGCGGCTCTGGATGTCATGAAGGACGGCGTTATTGTCTTAAACTTTGCAAGGGATATTCTGGTAAATGAGGATGATATGGCCGAGGCATTACAGTCCGGCAAGGTAAAGAAGTATGTGACTGATTTCCCAAATCCAAAGTCCGTTCATATGGAAGGGGCTATCGTGATCCCTCATCTGGGCGCTTCCACGGAAGAGGCCGAGGACAACTGCGCCAGAATGGCAGTAGAAGAAATCATGGATTATATTGATAATGGAAACATCCGCAACTCCGT
The DNA here is from genome assembly GCA_047604985.1 of Lacrimispora sp. Lineage (GTDB taxonomy): Bacteria > Bacillota > Clostridia > Lachnospirales > Lachnospiraceae > Lacrimispora. Next base: position 10,491 of record JASGGP010000155.1, on the reverse strand, counting down.
AAACTTCCCTTCCTGTGATATGGGAGTCTGCGGCGCAGCCAGCCGTATTGCGGTGCTTCATTTAAATATTCCCAACATGATCGGTCAGGTCACGGGAATTCTGGCGGCAGGCGGGGTGAACATCTCCGACATGACCAACAAGAGCCGTGACAAGTATGCCTATACCCTTCTCGATCTGGAAAGCGCTCCGGACTCTGCCAGCGTAGAGAAGCTGAACACCATTAAGGGCATACTCCGTGTGCGGGTAATTAAATAGAGGAGACAGTATGGCAATCGTGAAACCATTTCAATGCGTCAGGCCTGATGAGCGTTACGCCCGTCAGGTGGCAGCTCTTCCCTATGATGTGTACAATAGGAAAGAAGCCTGCCAGGTGACGGCGGCAAATCCCAGATCATTTTTAAATATTGACAGGCCGGAAACCCAGTTTTCCGACGATGTGGACATATACGACGGCCGGGTTTATGAAAAAGCGGCCCGGATGCTGAAAGACTGGCTGGAGGACGGGACATTTGAGGAAGACCGTCAGAAGGCCTACTATATCTATAAGCTGGTCATGAACGGACGGAGCCAGACAGGGATTGTGGCCTGCTCCTCCATTGATGATTACATAGGTGGCGTTATAAAAAAGCATGAAAATACAAGAGAAGAAAAGGAAGTGGACCGGATCCGCCACGTGGATGCCACAGATGCCCAGACCGGTCCCATTTTCCTGGCTTACCGTTCCAATGAGGCCATTAACCGGCTGGTGAATGCAGTCACAGCCTCTGCTCCCCTCTATGATTTTGTGGCGGAGGATGGAGTCAGCCACAGGGTCTGGCGGGTGGGCGATGAAGACATGATCTGCAGCATCCGGGAGGCCTTTGCCGGTATACCGGCCACCTATATTGCAGACGGCCACCACAGGGCGGCTTCTGCCGTTAAGGTGGGAATTAAAAGGCGTCAGGAGAACCCGGGATATACGGGGGAAGAGCCCTTTAATTATTTCCTTTCCGTGCTGTTTCCCGATGACCAGCTGATGATCATGCCCTATAACCGGGTAGTAAGGGATTTAAACGGGCTTTCAAAAGAGGAATGCCTTGACAGGATCAAGGAAGGGTTTTTAGTATCCTGCATGGGAAGCGAAGCCTTTGCTCCGGGAGAGAAAGGGTCTTTCGGCATGTATCTGGATCAGAAGTGGTACTGCTTAAAGGCGAAAGATTCCTTAAAATCCTCAGATCCGGTGAAGAGCCTTGACGTTTCCATTCTCCAGGACAGCCTCTTATCCCCGGTTTTGGGAATCGGAGATCCGAGAACGGATAAGCGGATTGATTTCATCGGAGGAATCAGGGGGCTTAAGGAGCTGGAAAGACGCTGCACAGAGGATATGGAAGTGGCTTTTTCCATGTATCCCACCTCCATACAGGAACTCTTTGATGTGGCGGACGCAGGGCTTTTGATGCCGCCGAAATCCACATGGTTTGAACCGAAGCTCCGCAGCGGGTTGTTCATTCATAAATTAAAATAAAAATACCGTCCCGGTGAGGCTACTGGGACGGTATTTCATTTTCCGGTTCTTTGCTTAATTTTTCTTTCCGGTATATGTCATAGACTTCAAGAAGCTGAGGACGTTTTACGACTCCTATTTTCTGAAAAATATTATGGACATGGGTTTTCGCGGTTCCAAGGGATATATAAAGGTCATCGCTGATTTCCTGGTTTGTTTTGTCCATGAGGAGAACCCCTAAAATTTCCCGTTCCCTGGAGGTTAAATGGTGTTCCTCACTGAAATGATACAGGATGCTTTCTTCAATATCAGAGGGAAGATTTCCTCTGGTCTGGCTGGTTACATTGGAAACTATGGTGTTGTTTTTCAGTGAAATTCTCAGAATATACATTAAATATCCTGCGGAAAAGACGGCGTAAACCAGATACAGAATATCGGAGGTAAAGCTCCGGTTATTCATGTTGATATAATATTTTGAATAGGTATCGAAGTTAAAGATCACGACGGTATCCTCTGCAATAATGCAGAGATTCATAATGGCTGTAAAATAAAAAAGCCTTTTGCACCATTTGCTGTAGAAAGAGTCCTGATATTCCTCAGGATTCTTTTTTAATATCATAAGGCATTCTGTTCCCAGATAAGTATTGTAGAGCTGGCTTGGAAGAAAGTAAAGCCATATTTTCCAGGCGCTGTTATCCATGGCCGGCACGAAAAGCATGAAAGTCACATACACCGCTAATATCCCATAATCGATCCGGGTGATTCTTCTGTTTAACAGCTGTTTGAATATGGTCAGATAGCCTAAGGACAGAATCAGATAGATCAGTGTCTTATGGGTTGGAACAATCATAAAAATTCTATTGTAGTATTCATTAAAATTCTCAAACATCTCTGACATAAAAATAACAATGTCGTCGATTAAAATTGCCGTAAATATAATCCCTGTCCACAATAATATTTTATCTTTCTCATGGATGAAAAGTGAAAAAGACATAAAGAGTATTCCGGAATAAACCACAATCAAGATCAGGTTATAAATGAAAGTAATGTCCTTAGCCATAAGTGCCTCCTGTTTTCTTCGCCGGTAGTTAATTCATTAACAGTATAACAAAATAGAAAGTTTTTTCAACTGCAAAATATGGGGGATAACCAAAATTTTTGTATGTTTCGCACAAAAGTTTAGAGGAGTTTATGTAGATAAAAGTGAAAAGTGTTACAAATATCTATCTCAAGGTTCCATTCTCAACCGGCATGGAACCTGCTATTTTCGTCTTGTGAGGACCCCGCTGATTGTGGTCCCCAGCAAAACAAGGGAAAAGGAGGTTTTACCGGTGGCAGAAAAAATAGTTCTTGCATTAGGAGGAAATGCTCTCCAGTCAGGAAAAGGAGAAGCGACCGCTCAGGCACAGCTTGCCGTTGTTCATAGAACCTGTGAGTACATCGCAGAGTTAAATGAACGGGGATATGAAATGGCAATTGTACATGGAAACGGACCCCAGGTGGGCAGGATTCTGCTGGCATCTGAAGCTGCAAAGGATGTAACGCCGCCCATGCCATTTGATGTATGCGGCGCCATGTCTCAGGGATATATCGGATATCATCTGCAGCAGGGGCTGAAATATGCGTTGAATAAGAGGAATCAGAATTACCCTGTTGTTACCATAGCCACCCAGGTGGTTGTAGAGGAAAGCGACCCGGCTTTTCAGAATCCGACAAAACCCATCGGCCCTTTCTACACAAAGGAAGAAGCGGATGTTCTGGAGGCTGAAAAGGGATACATCATGAAAGAGGATGCGGGCCGGGGCTACCGCAGAGTGGTTCCATCCCCCCTTCCCAGAAAGATCGTGGAAATCGAAGCGGTCAGGGAATTGTGGCCCAAGGCCATTGTCATTACCTGCGGAGGCGGCGGAATTCCGGTCATTGAATGTCCGTCAGGCGCCTTAAAAGGAACCGCAGCGGTTATTGATAAGGACTTTGCAGCAGAACTGCTGGCAGAGGAGGTCAATGGAGACATACTCATGATTTTAACCGAAGTTGAAAAAGTGGCGGTTAATTACGGGAAGCCGGATCAGAAAAATCTGGATCATTTAAGCCTTGAGGAAGCGGGCAGATACTGCGAAGAAGGCCAGTTTGCACCGGGAAGCATGCTTCCCAAGGTCCAGGCGGCCATGAAATTTGTAAGGTTCAATCCAACAAAGCGGGCAATCATCACCTCTCTGGATAAAGCGGTGGATGCCCTGGACGGAAAGACAGGCACAATATTTACATTTAATTAATTCGTAAAAACAGGAGGAATTTCCATGAAAGCAAACGGAGTAACACATTTTATCGATACCAACGATTTCACAAAAGAGGAGCTTTTGGATATCATCCAGCTGTCTCTGGCCATTAAAAAAAGCATAAAGGCGGGCTATAATCCCCCTCTTCTGAAGGGAAAGACTCTGGGAATGATTTTTCAGCAGTCTTCTACCAGAACACGGGTTTCCTTTGAAACGGCAATGGAACAGTTAGGCGGCCATGCCCAGTATCTGGGACCAGGCATGATCCAGCTGGGAGGCCATGAGACCGTAGGCGATACCGGAAGAGTATTGTCCCAGATGATTGATGTGGTCATGGCCAGGGTTATTGAACATAAGACCATCGTTGAACTGGCAAATGCAAGCACAATTCCTGTTATTAACGGCATGAGCGATTACAATCATCCCACCCAGGAAATCGGTGACCTCTGCACCATAGTGGAACACCTTCCCCGGGGAAAGAAGCTGGAGGACTGCAAGGTGGTTTTTGTAGGCGACGGAACCCAGGTATGTGCTTCTCTCGGATTCATCACCACAAAGCTGGGCATGAAATTTGTCCATTACGGGCCTGGAAGAAACCAGCTGCTGGAAGAGCATAAGAAGATCATGGAAGAAAACTGCAGAATTTCCGGCGGAACCTGGGAAGTGACCGATAACCGGGAAAGCGTAAGAGGTGCGGACTTCATTTATACGGATGTATGGTATGGGCTGTATGAAAATGAAACCCCAAAGGAAGAGCGGGTAGCCACATTTAAGGATTATCAGGTAAACAGGGATTTAATGTCTCTTGGAAATATCGGCTGTAAATTCATGCACTGTCTCCCTGCCACCAGAGGAGAGGATGTAACGGATGAGGTTCTTGACAGTGAAAGCTCCATCGCATTTTTAGAGGCAGGAAACCGTCTGACTGCAATGAGAGGCCTGCTTGTATACTTTACTCAGTATCAGAGAGAACAGGCGCCAAGTGAGCTTCAGATAGCGGCAGCCAAGGAACAGTTGGAAACGTTCATGAATGAACGCCATATCAGATAGGGGGAATCGTCATGTCAGACGCGCCAAAGAAGAAATTTCGGTTAATTGATGCCATTATGACAGTAATCTGCGTCGTATTTGTGGCAGAAGCAGCAAGTCCGGTGGCGGCCATCGGTAATTCCCAGTATTTCTGGTGGATTTTCCTCCTGATCACATTTTTGCTGCCATATGGCTTGATCGCATCAGAGCTTGGGACAACCTATGAAGGAGATGGAGGATTATATGACTGGGTATCAAAGGCCTTTGGAAAAAAATGGGGAGGGAGAGCGTCCTGGTATTACTGGATCAACTTCCCGCTGTGGATGGCTTCTTTGGCGCTCATGTTCCCCGAGGTCATTGATCTGCTGACAGGCAGACAGATGGGACTTCTCCCGTCACTGATTATAGAGCTTGTCTTTGTGTGGATCATTGTTTTTATCAGCTTTTACTCTGTATGCGACAGCTCCTGGATCTTAAACGGAGCGGCAGTAATTAAAATACTCATCGCGCTGACCCTGGGAGGTCTGGGAATTTACGGTGCAGTGACCCATGGCGTGGCAAATGAATACACTCTTTCCTCCATGCTCCCAAGCTTTGATTTAAACAGCCTGTCCTACATATCCGTCATCCTGTTTAACTGTCTTGGATTTGAGGTGGTCTGTACCTTTGCGGATGATATGGAAAATCCCAGAAAGCAGATCCCCCAGGCCATTGTGGCAGGAGGTCTGGTCATTGCAGCAATTTATATCTTTATGGCATTTGGAATCGGCGTTGCCATACCGTCCGATCAGATCAGCACCAGCACCGGACTGATTGCAAGCGTTCAGCTTCTGACAGGCAGCACAAGAGGAATCATTGTAATTGTGGTTGCCATAGGCTTTCTGCTTACGCTTTTCGGAAACATGGTTTCCTGGTCTCTGGGAGTAAATAATGTGGCTGCCTATGCGGCAGACCATGGGGATATGCCCGCAGTATTTAAAATCAGGAGCAAGAAGAATGACATGCCTGTGGGCGCGGCAGTCATGAACGGGTTGGTAGCCAGCTTTGTGCTCATCATCGCTCCCTTTATACCGAATCAGGACTTGTTCTGGTGCTTCTTTGCACTGAATCTGGTCATGTTCCTCCTTGCCTACCTGCCGGTTTTTCCTGCATTCCTTAAGCTGAGAACCTTAGACCCGGATACGGAGCGGCCCTTTAAGGTTCCGGGAAGCCCTGCTTTCTTAAAAGTTTTGGCTGGCATTCCCATGGTACTGATCATCGTTGCCCTGATTTTCACGGCGGTTCCCTTAAGCTTTGATCCGGAAACCTTAAAAGCGGTCCTTCCGATCACCGTGGGCGCCGTAATATTCCTGATAATCGGCGAGGTAATTGTTCATAGAAAACGATAAAAATAAGAAAGAGAAGGTATAAGCTATGGCTAGAAGAATTGAAAAATCAACACCAAAGCAGGACGGATACCGTATGCCTGCAGAATTTGAGGAACAAGAGCAGATCTGGATGCTGTGGCCGGAAAGGCCGGACAACTGGAGAAACGGCGCCAAGCCTGCCCAGTCTGTATTTGCCCAGGTTGCAGAGACCATCCGCCAGTTTGAGCCGGTTACGGTCTGCGTTTCTCCCGCCCAGTTCCAAAACTGCCGTGCCCACCTTTCCTCTGATATCCGTGTGGTCGAGATGAACAGCAACGACTCCTGGATCCGGGATTGCGGCCCTACCTTTGTGGTCAATGAAAAAGGCGGGATCCGGGGATGTGACTGGACCTTTAATGCCTGGGGCGGCTTAGTGGACGGCCTCTACTTCCCCTGGGACCAGGATGATCTTGTAGCCCAGAAGGTCTGTGAAATGGAAAACATTGATTCCTACCGCACCGAAGGCTTTGTGCTGGAAGGAGGCTCCTTCCACGTAGACGGAGAGGGAACTGTGATCACAACGGAAATGTGCCTCTTAAGTGAGGGAAGAAATCCCCATATGACCAAGGAAGAAATTGAGGACATGCTGGATGAATACTTAAACTGCCAGAAAGTCATCTGGATAAAGGACGGCATTGACCCCAACGAAACCAACGGGCATATTGATGATGTTGTCCAGTATGTAAGGCCGGGAGAAGTGGCCTGTATCTGGACAGAGGATGAAGAAAACCCATTTTATGAAGAGGCTCAGGCCGCCTATAAAACCCTGACTGAAGCGGTTGACGCAAAGGGGCGCAAATTGAAAGTACATAAGCTTTGCCTTACGAAAAAGCCGGTACTTCTTAAAGGAGCCCAGGCCATTGATATCGTTGAAGGAACTCTTCCCAGGGAAGACGGCGAGATCTCCATTGCGTCCTATATGAATTTCCTTGTGGTAAACGGCGGAGTGATCGTGCCTCAGTATGGCGACGAAAACGATGAGCTGGCCCTTAGGCAGGTTCAGGAAATGTACCCGGACCGCAAGGTGGTGGGAGTCCGTACCGAGGAGGTTGCCTTCGGCGGAGGAAATATCCACTGCATCACCCAGCAGCAGCCAAAGGTAAAACAGTAAAATATATAAAGGGGTTTCTGCAAATATCGTTTTTTGCAGTAACCCCTTTTATTTTACCATATTTTATTTTATCATAATTTATTTTGATGTTCATTTGACTGCCATTTGATTGCAGTCTCCTAACTTTCCTCCTTGGGCGGCTCCGGAGCCAAAAAGTTTTCCGGTATGCCCGGGTCTGTCATGTCATAAATCCGGTCATATTCCTTTGTCTCCTGGTCTTTCAGCGTTTCGGACCGGTTTAAGGAAAGGAATTTAGTGAGCTCGTAGCAGTTCACCCAGATTTCATTGTTCCCTTCTTTCTGGGACTCGTCAAAAATCAACTGGAGCCCGAAATGGAGATGAGGCTGGTTAATGTTGTTGGTATTCTCCGTCCGGCTGTATCCGGTGCGCCCCAGATAGCCGATCACATCTCCGGCGGTCACAATGCTGCCCTGTTTTAAGGACTTATGATAAGGATAATTCTTTCTCAAATGAGCGTAATAATAGTACCTCTTCCCATCAAAGCTGCGTATGCCCAGCCTCCAGCCGCCGTACTGGTTCCAGCCGATGGCTTCCACATATCCGCTTTCCACCGCAATGACAGGAGTTCCCACCTGACCCATGAGATCATGGCCTAAGTGCTGGCGCTTGTAGCCATAGGACCGGGAAGTTCCGAAGTCGTCAAAATCATTATAGGGATATCCCTTGGCAATGGGAGAAAACCCTTTCAGCCCGTATTTTGTGACCCAGACTCTGTCAGGGTCCACAGTGCCGTCAGGCAGCAGGGCAGGAGTTGCGTAAAGGGGGGCGTTTTCCGAAGGAATCTGAATCTCATACCGGCCCACCAGGCCGTCTAAGACAGCGCCATAGGCCTCTCTGTAATAGGAATAATATTTCATCTTTTCCGTCAGCTCATTTATGGTTTTGCCGGAAAGCAGCTGTTCTGCCAGCCCATCCAAATCCTTGGTGGAATATTTTGAAAAGTCTCCACCATATTTTGCGCCAAGGTAGGCAAGTAAGTCCACCCAGTTTAAATGGATTTTTGACTGGCAGGTATTTACATCATACCGGAAAGCTTCCTGCATGGCCTTTGCGGTAACGTCAAAATCCACCCATTTAATAAATTTTTTGGCTTCCGAGGAACTGGCGTTTCCGTTCTGGTTTGCAACCGGAAATGGGAACATTCCGCCTGGAGATATGAAAAAGAAAGAGACCAGGAGAAGGATCAGAACAATGACTTCTATATAAATAATGATATGATGTCTGGATACCTGAGATAGTTTCATAAGCATTCTCCTTGTCAATCCATGTGAAAAGGGAAAGCAGGCTTGAAAGGCTTCCCCATATAAAATAAGATATGCGAAAAAGAGCAGAAATATGAATTTATATGGATGAAACGGCAGGAGTGGTTAGTAACATATGGTGGACAATAGGGTGAGCCTGTATTGGAAATATAAGGAATCCGTGATATAATTCCCGTAAGGAATAAAGGCAGCGCCGCATTCCGCGGCAGAAAGCGAGGTCAGAAATGAATAATTTTGAATACTGTGTCCCCACAAGGATGATATTCGGACGTGACACCCATAAGCAGGTGGGGGCCATTCTTCAGGAATACGGTTTCCGTAAGGTCATGATCCACTACGGAGGCGGCAGCGTCAGAAAGAGCGGTCTCCTTGATGCGGTTACAGCTTCCTTAAAGAATCACGGAGTGGAATATGTGCTCTTTGGCGGCGTGCAGCCGAACCCCACCCTGGCCTTTGCCAAAGAAGGCATAGAGCTCTGTAAAAAGGAGAATGTGGATTTTATTCTGGCCGTTGGCGGAGGAAGCGCCATCGACTCTGCAAAGTGCATTGCCGACGGAGCTTTAAATCCAGGAATTGATCCGTGGAAGTTCTTTTTAAAGGAAGTATCTCCTGAAAAGGCCCTGCCCCACGGAAATATTCTCACCCTGTCCGCTTCAGGAAGCGAGACAAGCCTGTCCTGCGTCATCACCAATGAGGACGGAGGCTTAAAGCGGGGCTTTAACAGCCCAACCCACCGCCCCCTCTTTGCAATCTGTAACCCGGAGCTGACCTTTACGGTGAATAAGTTCCAGACCGGCTGCGGAACCGTGGATATCATGATGCACACCTTAGAGCGGTATCTGGGCGGGACCACCAGGCATACGCCGCTGACGGACCGGATCGCTGAAGGGCTTTTGGTATCGGTTATGGAAGCAGGGGCTGTGGCGGACAAAAACCCTGAAGATTATGAAGCCCGTGCAACCCTCATGTGGGCGGGAAGCCTTTCCCATAATGACCTTACGGGTCTTGGAAGGGAATATTTGATGCAGGTTCATCAGCTGGAGCATGAGCTGTCCGGAATGTACCCGTCCATTGCCCACGGGGCCGGGCTTTCCGCCCTGTTCTGTTCCTGGGCCAGATATGTGTGCGAAGATGATCCCATGAGATTTGCGCAGCTTTCCGTCCGGGTGCTCAATGAGGAGATGGATTTTGAAGAGCCCTTAAAAACAGCCCTTAAGGGAATCGGGCGTCTGGAAGCTTTCTTCCAAAGTCTTGGAATGCCGGTGAGCCTGCGGGAATTAAATGCCGGAATAAAGGAAGAGGATTTAGAAGAACTGGCCGGGAAATGCTCTTTCCAGGGAACAAGAACCTTATCAGGCATACGGGTGCTGGGGAAGAAAGAAATGGCTGACATATACCGGAAAGCGTTTTAAGAAAAAGTTTCACGAAGAGAAAATTTCAGAAGAGAAAATTTGACGGGTGGATTTCCCATGAAGAAGCAAAGGGGAATCCGCCCGGCGCATTATGAACGGTAACAACCCATCCTGCATATATTGGTCACAATTGCTCTGTCTAACTCTTTATCCCTATCCGTATCTTTGCAAAAGGGTTTAAAAATGGATACCATGGTGATGGCGTTTTCGGGAGGGCGGGTCATGAATGTGGAATTACAAATAAAGCGGAAGTTTATTCCCCTGGCTTCCTGCGTGGCCACCAGATAAGGCTTATAGGTGGCTCCCCGCAAATCTCTGGTCGCTTCATGAAAAATTGCCAGATCCTTACAGTTTACGTCGCGGTAGGGGGTAAATCTGCCCGGGCTGCACATATGAGAAACTCCTTTGCATTTATTATTGTTATATCATATGCGCCTCCGGGGACGAGCGTGAGTTTCTTTTTCATCTTTCTGTAAGACTGATAATT
>JASGGP010000154.1:0-10952 GCA_047604985.1 Lacrimispora sp. | reverse complement strand
CGTATATCTCCGGAAGGCTAAAGTCTCTGAGGCTTGAACAGGCGGAGGCGATGCAGCAGGGCTTACCTGAAGCGCAAAAACAGTTTGGGTTGGACTTTTGCAATATTCTCAGAAGCGTCCGGCCTGTTGACGTGGACGTGGAAGTACAGGACGGCGATGTTTTTAACTGGTGCGGAGGCTGTACCATCGTTGCAACACCGGGCCATACACCGGGACATATTTCCGTCTATGTGAATCAAAAAAGGGTCATGATTGCAGGGGATGCGGCAGTACTTGAAAATGAGGTGTTAGTGGTTGCCAATCCTAAATATGCCTTGGATAGAAAGGACGCAAAAGCGTCGTTGGAAAAAATCTTGAAATACGGCGCAAAAGAAATTATTTGCTATCATGGCGGAGTATTTATACCGTAAAATATGATATGGAACCTGCTGCATCAAGCCTGTCAGGAATAGCAACCGGCTTGATTGGTAAAATTAAATACTTCAAGGACACCTTTTTAATAAAAACCAGGAGGTGCAGAAAGGAATGATTTAATGGACACATCTGGCTTAATATTTGGGATTTATCCTCTCAGCGCAGCAGGAACGCCCTTTGGCCTGGCAGTGGGACCGGAAGACGATTATAAAAAAATACGGGCAGCCATTGAAGATCTTCAAGGCTCTTCCGGAAAACTGTTTTCAAGAAATTACCTCGTTTACACCAAAGCGTGGGAAGAAAAAACGCTTTTAAATGCAGACCGTTATCTGGAGCAGGGATTATTGGAGGAACTGACAATTGGCTGCGGTGACTGGACAGATCAGCAGGAACAGGAAATGGAATTTAATGGATGGCTTAATTTTATTCGGAAAGTCGTAGCACGGTATGGATCTCATCTTACGTCTCTTCAAATTACAAATGAACCGAACTTATCATTTATGGAAGGCTCAAAGCCTTATATTATGAGCGCCTTGATTGAAGGGGTTATAACGGCAAAGAAAGAGGCGCGAAACCGTAATTTAAACTTAAAGGTGGGATTCGGGTCTGTTCCGGAAAGCCCGGCAGCTGTTCCTGATTTCTGGGAGAAACTTGCCAGGGAAGCCAAGGAAGACTTTCTTACCTCTGTTGACTTTGTAGGCCATAATTTTTATGTGGATGTGTTTGATGACCAGCCTTTAAATTTAAAAGAAATATCCGATTCTGCAGAACGCATTCTGCGTGATTTGAGGGAACGGAGTCTGGCAATTGCAGGCATTCCTTCTTCAATTCCCATCCGTGTCACAGAGAACGGATGGCCGACGGGCAGGAATCCTGTTGCAAAGGTAGAACGATCATATACACGTCAGGCAGAAGTTCTTGAGGAGATTGTTCGGACGATCTATCGGCTGCACCAGGAGTTAAATATTTCTCACTATGAACTTTTTGGTCTCCGGGATGCGGACAGTTCGAAAGAAGATTTGTTTCATCAATACGGTATCATGCGGGATGACTACACAGCAAAACCGGCGTATCGTGTGTTTCAGAGGCTCATACAAGAATATTCTCATCCATTGCATGTTGGTGATACGTTTGGCATGACCTGAGACTTGTATTTAAGAAATAGGGAAAGGGACAAGGAATATGAAGCTTCTTATAAAACAGAGAGTATTTTCATGGACAGATTCTTATGATGTCTATGATGAGGACGGTAACAGAAAATATTTTGTGAAAGCGGAATTTATTGCTTTGGGACATCGGCTGCATGTTTATGACAGCAGCGGAAGTGAAGTCGGTATGATAAAACAAAGGCTGATCACATTTCTTCCGGCATTTGATATTGAAGTCGGCGGAGCGACACGGGGAAGCATACAAAAGAAGTTTACGCTGCTTCGGCCCAAATATGATGTGGATTTCAATGGCTGGAGGGCGGAAGGAAACTTTCTGGGCTGGGATTATGATGTATATTCCGGGAGCAGCTCTGTTGTTCATATTACAAAGGAAATACTCCATTGGGGAGATACCTATGTGGTGGATATTGTAAATCCAGCCGATGAACTTATGGGCTTAATGCTGGTGATTGCCATTGATGCCGCAAACTGTACCCAGAATGGTTAATCGCAATGATGAAAGGGGGTGAATGTAACATGAGCTTACTGGTGATGGCAGCTTGTATAAAACGATAAATATACCAGGAGGATTTACTATATGGAATTAAAGCAATTAACAGACCGTGTTTTTTATACTGCGCATAATAAGGAGGCGGACAGGCCGGCTCTTGGATATATAAACGGGCAAAAGTATTCTTTAATGGTGGATTCCGGCAACTCACAAAGACATGTGGAGCAATACCATGATTCTATAAGTAAGGCGGGGTTAAGAAAACCGGACTTTATTGCAATTACACATTGGCACTGGGATCATACCTTTGGTATGCACGCCGTAGATGGAATTACGTTTGCCCATGAAAGGACCAATGATAAACTGGCGGAAATGGCAAGGTGGGAATGGACGGATTCCGAAATGAAAAAGAGGCTGGATTCAAAGGCTGAAATCGAATTTGCCGACACCTGTATTCGGAAAGAATATCCCCGGCTCTCGGAAATATTTGTAAAGACTTCAGACATTTCTTTCCATGGGGATATGAAAATTGACTTGGGTGGTATTTCTGCAGAACTGCATCCTGTCCCATCTCCTCACAGTGAGGACTGCGTCTGTGTTTTTGTACCTGCGGAAAGAATCCTGTTTATTGGGGATGCCGTAGGAGTGGATTATTACAATAATTGCTTTCTGGATAAAAATAAATTGCGTTCCCTGATTGAGGCGATTCAAACGTTTGATTTTGACATATGTGTTATGGGACATTCTGAGCCTGTAAGTAAACAGGATATTCTTAATATCATGATTTCCCTTTTGGACCGTTAAAATATTTGTGTAAGGCAGCGGATTAAATAATCTTTTGAAAAGGAAAGTTTTTATATGGAGCAGGACAGCTATTTAGATATCATCAGGGATCAGACGGAACGGGCTTTATGGGAGGTGAAGAATGTAATGGACTGCATTCCGGATAATCTCTGGAGTAAACCATATTGCCATATGCCTATGTGGAAGCACGTTTACCACATGCTTCATTCCCTGGATTTATGGTTTATTAATCCCCGTGATAAAAGCTTTAAAGAACCGCTCTTTCATGTCCGTGATTTAAATAATCTTGACATACCTTGCGAAAAAGAGCTGACAAGAGAGGAACTGACTCATTATTATGCGGGCATTAAGGTGAAAATTCTCAGCTACCTTCAAAACCTGCAGGAGGAGGACTTGCTCCAGAGGCCTTTGGAATGCGAATATATGCGGTTTACGCTCATTCTTGCCCAGCACAGGCATTTACATAGCCACATGGGAATGATTATGGGGTTTATTATTGATGACACAGGGCTGTGGCCCAGAGTGATCGGGCTGGAGCAGGATATCCCTGTGGACGGAGCATATGATAAATATTTTTAGAAATAGGAGTGAAAGCCGGGAGTTCCATAATGCCTTAAAAACGGAGATGGAATCAACAAAATATCGCTGATATTTTGCAAAACCTGATAAAATTCCAGGAAAAACAGCTTAAAGGAACGTAACCTTATAAGCTGTTTTTCTTTGCGCATTTTTTGAACGGGTCTTTATAACAAAAGAACAAAAATGATAATAAAAGATTATAAATGATTGACTTTGATAATTAGCGGTGTTATATTAAATCTAAAGATGTCAACACATTTATATGGATTAATAAATTCCGAAAACTCGCCATTATAAAAATATAAAAGAGGAGGAACGTGCTGTGAAAAAGAAATTAAATATCGACGGAGCACAGAATGTTGAGGTATCAAAGCCCATACCGAGTGAAAAATCCCCCCAGGAACAGCTTGCTATTATGGAAGCATATACAAGGGCCCACATGGACAGTCAGGGAATGGATAAGGCCAGAAGAGAGATTAACTGTTTAAAGACGATTTTTCCTGTGCTGTTCCGGTCTATGGAAGGAGATGACTTACTGGCTGGCAGACTCGATTTTCTGCCCATTGGTTTTGGCAGCGTTACCAGTATCGGCGGTGTCGGCCATTACTGCGTATTTCACAAGCTTCGGGCGTTTAAGGAAACCTTGTCAACCGGTGAGGAGAAGAAAAGGGTTGATGTTTTATACGATTACTGGCAGGATCATGATACAAAAGCAATTTACTGCCAGGACGTTTTGACAGAGGATACCATTGGCAGATTCATTGACTGTACCTACCCGCTGATGGCGACTGCCAGGCTGTCCGGGATGATGCTGAACTATAAGATGTTAATGAAGAATGGCCTCAATGGATTAAAGGAGCTGATCCGTTCAAAAGAACAAAATGAGTTTTTAAAAGCCTGCTATGAAAGCATCTGCCTCTTGCAGGATGTCATTGACCATCAGGCTGATCTTGTAGAAAAAGCAAAAGCCGGCGCAAGTGAGGAGCGTTTGAAAGATCTTGAACTGATGCAGGAAGATCTCCGTTTTATCAAAAATAACAAACCGGAAACCTTTCATCAGTCTCTGCAGCTGTTCTGGATTTATGCCCTTTGTGCCGGAGTCATCAATTATGGAAGAATGGATGATGTCCTCGGACCGTTTCTGCAGAAGGACTTAGATAAAGGGCTTATTGATGAAGAGGAAGCCTACAGGTATTTAAAATCCCTATGGAAGATGATTGAAAACAGGCGGACGACAGTAAACGGACGCATTATTGTAGGAGGCTATGGCCGTGAAAATCCAAGGGAAGCGGACACCTTTTCCCGCATTTGCTTAAGGGTATGCAAGGACACACGTTATGTGGAGCCCCAGTTTACGCTGCGTTTTAACAAAGAAACGCCCCAGGATATTATGGAACGGGCATATGACTGTATTGGAAGCGGAGCCACCTATCCGACCTTATATAATGATGAAGTAAATGTTCCCGCAGTTGAGTATGCCATGCGGATAGACAGAAAAACTGCAGAACAGTATGTACCCTTTGGCTGCGGCGAGTTTGTTATCCAGGGAAAAAGCGTCGGAACTCCAAACATTTTAATCAATCTTTTGAAGATTTTGAATATTACCTTAAACGGCGGGATTGACCCCATGGACGGCAAACGCAAAAGCGGACTTCTGGAAATTCCGGATTGCTCTGAATTCAAATCATTTGACAGCCTATATGATAAATACAAGGAGCTGCTGGACTACTATCTGGATTTAAGCATTCAGGCCCAGTACCGTTCCTATGAGGTGATGAATGAAAAAGTGTCTTTCCTGTTCACCTCAATTTTGATGGATGATTGTATGGGCAGAGGGAAAGCGGTTTTAGACGGAGGCATTGAAATTCTGGGGGGAACCAATGAAACCTATGGAAATATTAACTCCAGTGATGCCCTATGGGCAATAAAAAAGCTGGTATTCATGGATAAGAAATATACCTTAAGTGAACTTCATGAAGCCCAGCTTGCCAATTTTGAAGGCTATGAGAGAATCCGGAAAGATTTGATTGACCAGGATAAGTATGGAAATGATAAGACGGAATGCGATGCCCTGGCAAATGATTTATACGAATTTGTGGCGAAAGGGAACCGACAAAGAGGAATTGATTACGGTATGGGATATTTCCTGATTGTAATATCCAATAACCAGACCAATACGGATTGGGGCCATGAAACCTCTGCAAGCCTTGACGGAAGAAAAACAGGGGTGTACTTAAATCCTGCCAACAATCCTCAAGGGGGAGCGGCGAAAAACGGTCCTACCGCCTGTTTGAATTCTCTTTCCTTATTTAAAGCAAAATACCATGGAGGAAGTGTCCAGAATATTAAATTTACGCCAAGGATGTTTAACAGGGACCGGGAAAAAATCAAAATGATGTTTGATACTTATTTCAAGAAAGGAGGCTGCCAGCTCATGGTGACGGTTGTAGACCGTGGAATTCTTGAAGATGCGCAGAAAAATCCGCAGAACTATCCGGACCTTATTGTCCGGGTAGCCGGTTACAGCGCGGTCTTTGTAAATCTGACTAAAGATATTCAGGAAGAATTGCTGAGCAGAATGCTGTATGATTAAGGTTACCAATATCGAGCGTTTTGCAACCCATGACGGCCCCGGCATCCGAACAACTGTGTTTTTAAAAGGCTGTCCCTTGTTTTGCCCGTGGTGTGCAAATCCGGAAACCCAAAGCATGGAGCCGGAGCTGCTGTATACGAAAACAAAGTGTGTGGGCTGCAGGGCCTGTGAAAAGAACTGCCCTACCAAGGCGATTACCTTTGATGAAGAAGGCGTCTTCCATTATAACAAGAACTTATGTATTTTTTGCGGCATCTGCGAGAGAAGCTGCCTTTATGACGCCATTGAATTTCAGGGAAATGATATGGCGCTGGAATCCATTATGGAAGAGGTCATGAAAGACAAGGATTACTATGATAATTCCCGGGGAGGAGGCATTACCGTCAGCGGAGGGGAGCCCTTTGTGCAGATTGGAGGACTTCTTGCGATCTTAAAAGCCTCAAAGGAAAGGGGAATAAACACAGCGGTAGAGACGACCGGAAGCTATCCGTTAAAGACGCTTCAGATCGCGGAACCGTATATTGATCATTTCCTTTATGATTTTAAGCACCTTGATGACGATATTTTAAAAGAGGTTACCGGGGGCAACGGAAAGCTGATTAAGGAAAACTTAAAGTACTTATTAGAGAAGGACCCGGATAAGGTAAATGTCCGCATGCCGGTTATACCAGGGTTTAACTATGACCCTGAGCTGATAAAAGAGACTTTGAGATATTTAAAGGATTTAGGTGTGAAAAAGATCAATCTGCTTCCCTATCATACTCTTGGCAAAATCAAGTATGAGAA
This sequence comes from Lacrimispora sp., assembly GCA_047604985.1. Classification (GTDB taxonomy): domain Bacteria; phylum Bacillota; class Clostridia; order Lachnospirales; family Lachnospiraceae; genus Lacrimispora. The sequence goes on along the minus strand of JASGGP010000154.1, from coordinate 4,117 downwards.
AATGGGGAAAAATTATAAAGTAAGCGGTAAAATGTTGTATGAAGAGGATTTGGAAGAATTTCATCAATATGCGCTGAGCCTGGGATTGGAATCCAGAATCGGAGCGTAAGGAAAAAGGAAGGGCATTGGTTTACGGCCCTTCCTTTTTCCTGAATATTTTTATCGTCGGAAAAGACAATTCCCATATGAGCTTCGCCTGCCATTGGAATCCTCAATCAAGAATGATAATATTTTAAAGATCAGTGTTCAAAAATGATAAAATGTGATAATATAGAAAATATTACTTGAATTTACGGAGGTGTAAGAGTGATAGCTTCAGAGCGTAAGCGGTATATCATGCAGCAGCTGAATGAAAAAGGAATTATAAATTTAAAATAAATCGCCAAAGAGCTGGAAATTTCGGTAGTAACGGCCCGCCGTGACTTTGAAAAGTTAGAGAAAGAGGGGAAATTGAAGCGGGTTTTAGGCGGGGCCACCCTGGATGAAAACCAGGAACCGCCGGCAGATGGGGCAGAACTAACGATGAAAGAAAAGAAGATGCTACATAAGAAGGAGAAGCAAAGAATTGCTGAATTTGCTGCAAAGTATGTAAAGGATGACGACAGTGTATTTTTAGATGCGGGAACCTCCATGGTTCCTTTAATGAGAATACTTGAAAAACGGAAAATAAAGATTGTTACCTATAATGAACTGTTAATTAACAGCACATCAAATCCTGTCGCTGAAATATTCGTTATAGGAGGACAGCACCGTCCTTATTACAGCATGAATGTAGGTCCGGTGGCCCAGGATGTTTTAAAACAATTTTATTTTAACAAAGCGTTTTTCGGGTGCTCGGGGGTGGACTTATCCCAAAGGATGGTTTATACGACTGAAATGGAAAGCCTTTTGATGAAAAGAATTGCCCTTGAGAATTCCGACGCATCTTATCTTCTCGTTGATCACAGTAAAATAGGGAGACGGAATTATTTAAAGCTTTCTGAGATATCCGCGTTCACCCAGGTGATTTGTGACAGTGCTGAGGGGGAAAGTGTTGGAGAAGTGCCGGAAAACATGATATTTGTATAAGGAAATAAAAAAATCATACCAGTTGGAAAACGAGAAGCCTGGTATGATTTTTTTGTTGCTATTATGAAAGGAAATGATAAAAAGAATACTGTTATTATAAAAAAAGATAAAAAATGATAAAAAATGATTGCGCATGAATGATCATTATGCTATAATGAGGACATCGTAAGTGATTTAATTTTTTAGGAGGATTTTCTCATGAAAACCAATGACCCAAGGAAACGAGCAATGCTTGAATCATTTAAGGGCGGACTGATTGTATCTTGCCAGGTACAGCATGACGACCCAATCTACAGTGAAGACATTGTGGTGAAGATGGCCCAGGCCGCCAAGTGGGCAGGCGCTGTGGGCATCAGAGCCAACAGTCCCCAGCAGATCCGGGCGATCCGGGCAGCAGTAGACCTTCCGATTATCGGACTTTACAAAATCTGGCATGAAGATACGGATGTATTTATCACACCTACCTTGGAAGCCGCAAAAGAAGTGTGGGAGGCCGGAGCGGATATTATTGCGCTTGATTGTACGGAACAGATCACTCATGAAAAGACGGCGGCATATGAGCTTCTTACCCAGGTAAAGGCTGCTATTCCGGAAGCAATGACATTTGCAGATATTGCTACATATGACGAAGCAAAACGTGCGGTTGAGATGGGAGCCGATATTGTCGGCCCTACTCTGTATGGCTATACGGCTGACACCAAGGATATTGAGCTTCCGGATTTGAGAGAATTTGCAAGAATGTGCAGAGATTTTGGGGATGAGGCTTATATGGCAATGGAAGGCCATATTTACACGCCGGAGGATGCGATGAAATGTGTTTTCCTTGGAGCCCATACGGTTGTTGTCGGCAGTGCGATCACAAGACCTCACTTGACAGCAAAGCGCTTTGTTGATTTGCTCAGCGGATATCAGAACAACTGGAGAGAAGCGGAACGAAGCAAGCATTAGATGAAATGGGAGAAAAATGGGGAAGATATAAAGATTATTGGAGGCCGAAAACTGGATTTGACGGAAGTTGAAAAATATTAAATATATTTAGGAGGGTTACTATGTTTTTAAGAGTAGATGATCGCCTGGTTCATGGACAGGTGGTAACTGCGTGGTTAAAACAGCTGAAAGCAAAAGTGATTATAGCTGTTGACGATACCTCTGCAGCCAATGCCATTATTTTAAAAGCCTTAAAAATGGCTACGCCGAAAAATGTGGAGCTCGTGGTTGCGACGGCGGAAGACGGGGCGAAGATTCTGGGCAGCTACAACGAAAGCGACGTGATGATTATTACAAAGGCTCCGGCTACCGCCAGAATGCTGGTGGAAGCCAATCCCGGTTACCGCTGGACCATTAATGTGGGCAATGTGGGAATGGCTCCCGGAAGAAAAAAATATGCGCAGACAGTTCATTTAGATGATGACAATTATGCGGCTGTTTCAGCATTAAAAGCACTTGATAATGTAGAGATTTATATGCAGACGGTTCCAGGTCAGGCTGTAAATAAATTTTAAAAAACAGAGGGGGATTATTTATGACACTTATTCAGGCAGCACTTATCGCACTTTTTACTTATCTGGCTTGGATCGCCACACCATGGCTGGGCGGTCAGGGGGTATCCTACCACGTGTTTGGAAAGCCTTTGGTGGCAGGCTTAATTGTTGGGCTGATCATGGGCGATGTAAAAAATGGGATTATCATCGGTGCAACAATTAACGCGCTTTATATTGGCGCAGTCACTCCGGGCGGAGCAATGGCTTCCGACATTAACATTGCAGGATACGTTGGAACGGCTCTTGCCCTGTCAACCGGTGTAACAGCTGAAATGGCTGTATCCATTGCAGTGCCTCTCGGCCTGATCGGTACCTTCGTATGGCAGCTGTTTGCAACCATTAACTCATTTCTGGTGCATAAAACAGATCAGTATGCAGCAGAAGGAAATGTGGCTAAGCTGACCTTTATGACCATGGGCCTGCCGCAGATCATTGCATTTGTATTCCGTTTTGTACCGGCATTTCTGGTTTTATATTTCGGCGCTTCTGCAGCCCAGAATATTGTACAGTTTATTCCTGAATGGCTGACAAGTATTATTACCGTTATCGGCGGAATACTTCCTGCATTAGGTATGGCGGTTCTTCTTAAGATGCTGCTGTCCACCCCATCCTTAATCGGATACTTTATCATCGGATATATTCTGATTGCTGCTTTGGGCCTTCCTATTTTTACGGTGGCGTTAATCGGAATCGGTCTGGCCATGATCAGTATGTTGCATAAAGAAAATCAGGAGGAGGTGTGTTAAATGGCTGAGAATAGGAATAATGAAGTAACAAAAAAGGATATATATAAAGTCGCTATCCGCTGGATCATGTCCAATACTTCAGCTTGGAACTGGGAGCGTATGCAAAACGTCGCTTTTGCATGGAGTATGGTGCCTGTTTTAAAGAAGATCTGTAAAAACAAAGAGGAAATGGGTCATGCCCTTAGCCGCCATATGTCATTTTTCAACACAGAACCCACCATTGGAACGCCTCTGATCGGAGCCGTAGCTGCAATGGAGGTGCAGAGATCAAAGGGGGAAGATATTCCTGATGATGCCTTTAATGCAATTAAATCCGGCTTAATGGGCCCCATGGCCGCACTTGGGGATTCCCTCTTTGCCAGTACCGGCAATGCCCTTTTATTAAGCTTTGGCATGGGGCTCGCCTTGGAAGGCAATGTCATGGGACCCATCATATTCATGGTCTTATGGACGGCAATCACCATCGGCTTTTCTTTATGGGGAGTACAGTTTGGCTTCCGTGAAGGCATGAAAATCATGGATTCTGAAATATTCTCTCCGGCCATGATCGCAAAGGCGACGGCGTTCCTATCCATTCTCGGCCTTACGGTGGTGGGCGGATTATCGGCCCAATTTGTTTCACTGGCGACTCCCATTTCCTGGACCAATGGGGAGAGCACGACCCAGCTGCAGGGAATTTTAGACAGCTTAATGCCTGGTTTGCTTCCGTTTATAATCGTAATGGTAACCTGGTATCTTCATGATAAAAAGAATGTATCCGTC
>JASGGP010000153.1:0-10956 GCA_047604985.1 Lacrimispora sp. | reverse complement strand
CCAGGGCTACCGGGACGGCTCCGCCTGGGCCAGAGGGCAGGCATGGGGCGTCTATGGCTGTGCCATGGCTTACCGCTATACGAAACGTCGGTCATATATTGAGGATTTCAAGCATGTGACCGGATACTTTTTGGAGCATCTTCCCTCAGACCTGGTTCCCTACTGGGATTTGGAATTCGGTGAAGGCTCCGAGGAGCCGAGAGATTCCTCCTCTGCCTCTATTGCGGCCTGCGGCATGCTTGAAATGGCAAAATACATGGAGAAAGAGGACTCCGCTTATTATACGTCCATAGCGAAAAAGATCATGGACTCCGTAGTGAAGAACTATGGGGTAAAGGATTTAAAGGAATCCAACGGTCTGGTGCTCCACAGCACCTATTCCAAGAAGTCCCCCTACAATACCTGCACGCCGGAAGGGGTGGATGAGTGCAATATCTGGGGAGATTATTTCTATATGGAGGCCCTGACAAGGCTTTCCAAGGATTGGAATCCATACTGGTAATAATCGAGAATTTCCGAAAAGAGGCGAATATATATGAAACTTGAAACAAAACAGGATTTCCAGCAATGGATGTTCCAGGTTTTGGACCCTTTAAAGCCCTTATACAGCGAAGGCTGTGCAAGGCTCCATCTGGGGGACAGCGGAGTTACCTATCCCCAGGTCAGCATTGAGATGGAAGCCTTTTCCCGGCCCTTATGGGCTTTGGTTCCTCTGTGGCTGGGAGGAGGTAAAGGCTTCGAGGACATTTACCGGAAAGGTCTTGCAAACGGCACCAACCCGGACCACCCGGAGTACTGGGGCGGCTTTGGGGATTACGACCAGAGATTTGTGGAGATGGCGGCCATTGCAAGCGGCCTGATTTTTACACCGGAAAAGATATGGGAGCCCTTAAGTGAGGAAGAGAAGCAGAACCTGGCAAGATGGCTTTACGGAATCAACGAGCACATCATACCGGACTGCAACTGGCAGTTTTTCATGATCCTTGTCAATGTGGCACTGCAAAAGCTGGAGCGCCCTTACAGCAAGGAACGGCTGGCCTCCGGCCTTGAAAAAATAGAAAGCTATTATATCGGAGACGGCTGGTACCGGGACGGAGGCTCCAGCCAGAAGGATTATTATATTTCCTTTGCCCTTCATTATTATGGGCTTATGTATGCGGTTGCCATGGAGGATGAGGACCCGGAAAGAAGCAGTCGGTTTAAGGAAAGGGCAAAGCTTTTTGCGGAAGACTTTATTTACTGGTTTGACGAAGACGGTTCTGCTCTTCCTTACGGAAGAAGCCTTTCCTATCGTTTCGGTCAGGCGGCTTTCTGGTCTGCCTATGTCTTTGCCGGCCTTGACAGCATACCTGTAGGAGTGGTGAAAGGGATATTGGCCCGTCATTTAAACTGGTGGCTGGACCGGAAGATTTTTGACAGGGACGGGGTGCTGACCATTGGCTACGGCTATCCAAACCTTATCATGGCGGAACGCTACAATGCGCCCGGCTCACCTTATTGGGGGATGAAAACCCTGCTGTGTCTGGGACTTCCCGACAGCCATCCTTTCTGGACGGCCAAAGCAGAGGCGCTTCCTGCCTTGGATGAGATAAAGATGCTCAGGCAGGCGGACATGGTCATGCACCGCCGCGGAAAGGACGTGGTGGCTTATCCGGCCGGAGTCTGCGAAAAATACGGCCACGGCCATGTGCCGGAAAAGTATTCCAAATTCGCCTACTCCACCCGGTTTGGCTTTTCCGTCGCCAGAAGCCAGATCGTGCTTCATGAAAATGCCCCTGATTCCTCTCTGGCCTTTGTCATAGATGGGGACGATTACGTGTTCGTGAGAAAGATCAGTGATTCCTATGAAGTCATGGGAGACCGGGTCGTCAGCAGATGGCAGCCTTTTCCCGGAATATCGGTGACAACCACCATTATTCCCAAGGACTACGGCCACCTAAGGCTTCACGAGATCGAAAGCCAGTATGACTGCACAGCCTATGACTGCGGTTTTTCCGTGGAAAAATTTACGGAAGGCTATAAGCAGCAGGCAGAAAAAAGCCAGGCATCCGTATCTCATGCCGGCCAGGGCTGTTCCGTATCAGGAGAAGGTCCGGAGGCGGCAGGAGTGGTCATCGAGGCAGACCCCAATACAAATGTGCTCTATCCAAATAGTTGTATACCGGCAGTTTCTTACCGGATCAAGAAAGGGGAAAGGGTGAAGCTTGAGACGCGGATAGAAAGCTTTGTCCGCTGACAGCCCGTTGCTTTTCATGCAGTTTCCCTGTATAATAGCTCTATGATTGTACCGGCGAGGAGGGCGAAAGAAGATGTGGATAAATAAAAAGCAGAAATTAAAGGCTTCTTATTACAGCAGCTTCTTCGCCCTCATCGTCATTCCCATTCTTCTTCTCATTTTGCTGTCTATTTTCATCATCCGCACCATGATGGTGGATTCCGCAGTTTCCAACATCCGCCGTGCCCAGGACAACATCGTGTCCACTCTGGGAGGCGAGGTGAAGGATGTATCTCTCCGATTATCCCATTTCGTCTATGTCAACGATAATGAAGTTATAAGAAACGCAGCCAAAACCAATACAAAGGATGTGGCGGCCAAATACCACTATACAAAGATTTTGACGGAATCCTTCAATTATGCAATGGTTCCGGTTCAGGATATCCTGTCTGCTATTTTTTATATGAGGGACGGGGACCACACGTATATGAAGGATGATATAATCCTAAGCACAGAGGAATTAAAGGCTTCTTCCTGGTATCAGGAAGCCCTGGCAAATCCCAATGTGGTCAAAGTGGGATTTTATGACCACAGTGTGACAAATTCCAGAAGAAACGCCTATACCCTGACCATAGCAGCAGGCTTTTCTCCCGGCCCTGATGTGGACCGGGACGGGGTCATAGAAATGACGGCTCTGTTTGTCACCTCTCAGACCGCAGGCCTTATAAAAGATTATAACAAGGAAAAAGTACTGGGTTCCACCATGATCGTGAATGAGGCGGGGGAAGCCGTATTTGATGCGGAAGGAACCTTTAAGCTTTTGCCGGAGAACCTTTCCTTAAAACAGCGGTCTTTCCATTATCAAGAGGATGGAAAACGGTATACAGGAGTTGTTACCGAGGAACCTGTAACAGGCTTAAAAATCGTAAGTGTGGTGGATAATGAAATCCTGACCAGAAGCTTTAACCGGACGGCAGCCGTCATTGTAGGGGTTACCCTCATTTTGTTCTGGCTGTTCTACCGCTTTTCCAGCTATTTCTTAAAAAGCATTATTGAGCCCATACACACCACGGTGGAAGGGATGAAAAAGGTGGAGGAGGGAAATCTTCTGGTCCATGTAGAGCCTAAGGGCCAGGCGGAGCTGCGCCTCATGATCCATTCCTTTAACCGGATGACAAGGCGGCTGAAGCAGCTGATGCAGGAAAATGAAGAACAGCAGAGAAAGAAGCATGTGGCGGAGATCAAGGCCCTTCAGTCCCAGATTAACCCTCATTTCCTCGTAAATTCCTTAAATTCCATCCGGTTTATCGCCCAGATGTCCAAGTATGAGTCCATCGCCCGCATGGCGGAAGCCTTAATCAAAATCCTGTCCTGCTCTTTCCGGAGTAACAGAGGCTTTTATACCTTAAAGGAGGAATTGGAGGTTTTGGACGGCTTCATCTATCTGATGAAAATCCGTTACTCCGATGGTTTTGAGATCGAATACAATATCCAGGATTCCTGCCTTTCCTGCCTTGTTCCGCGGCTCATCCTGCAGCCTGTGGTGGAAAATTCCATTGTTCATGGCTTTAGCGATATGATGGAAGAAATGGGAAAGATATCTCTTATAGTACAAGAAAAGGAAGGGTTTCTTTCCGTTGAAATCACGGATAACGGAAAGGGAATGACGAATGAAGAGCTTGAAGGTCTGCTTTCCGGCAAAGAGGAAATGGAAGAGGGAAAGGATCATGTAAGCATAGGAATCACCAATGTGAGGACAAGGCTGGTCCTTAACTATGGCGTGAACTGCGGATTTGAGATGGAAAGCCGGCCTGGCCAATTTACAAAGACCATAATCAGGCTTCCCATAGGAAGAGAGGAGGCGGAAGGATCATGAGAAATGTTCTGATTGTGGATGATGATACTATCATCCGGATTACTCTGCGCGCGCTCATCGATTGGGAGGCCATGGGATATCATATTGTGTCTGACGCTATTCACGGGCAGCAGGCTCTGGAATACATCAGGAATCATCCGGTGGATCTTGTGATCACGGATATGAAAATGCCGGTCGTGGATGGGATCGGCCTGCTGGGAGAGTTAAACCGTCTGGGAAATATGCCCGCAGTACTGGTTTTAAGCGGCTACGATGATTTTAAGCTGGTCCGGGACGCCTTTCGCCTGGGAGCCTGTGATTATCTTTTAAAGGCCGGATTAACCGGGGAAACTCTGATTTCCATGCTAAAGCGCCTGGAAACAGAGGTATGGAAAGATTTAAGGGAAGAGAAAGAGGAAAAAGTTCCTGCTTTAAAAATTCCTGATTCCGTGATGCTTGGAGATATGGCAATGGGAAAGCGAAGCCTTTACGAGCCCTTTTTTCAGCAGGAATATCTGGTCATGCAGTTTGAAATCGAGGACTTTCATAAGGAATCCCTTAGGTTTGGAGAAAATTTTGAAGAAGAGCTGGTAAAGCCCATGATTGAGCTTCCGGACAGATTCCAAGAGTTGCCGCACGCTGCATTCTGGGAGCTGTGGCTCCTTCCCGTTATGTCATGCTCTACCGCATAACCGACTCCAATCAATATAAGGAAAATGCGGTTTCTGCCTGTACCCAGCTTTGCAGCGTCTGGAAGAATTTTATGAATCTTTCCGTTTCTGCGGGAATCAGCAGTCCGGGAAAGGGGGCAGAGGATTTTCTGCCCCTTTTTGAAGAAGCCGGGCAGTGGCTGGGACTCCGGTGCTTAAAGGGAAAGGCGAAAATATGCTATCCATGGGAAAGAGATGTGGTTTCCTTTGAGGAGGTATGTCAGGCAGGTAAGGATTATGAAAGGCTGATAAAGGGGCTGGTGGTAGGAGATGAGCTGGTGGTTTCAGAGGAAAAGAAATGGCTTTTTTCCCAGCTTCACAGAAAAGAGTTAAAAGACGCCAAAGAAACCTGCCTTCATTTAATCTGCGCCCTGTCCTGGAAGATTTCCGATAACCATGGGGATATCAGCCTTCTTTTTGCGGAAGAGGTCAATTACTATGAGAAGATCGGCCGTCTGGAGGAAATGCGGAGCTTAGAGCTGTGGCTGAATAATTATTTCCGCTGGATTATGGATTATAACGCCCACCACTGGGACCGGAAGCAGGCGGATATGATGGTTCGTGCCAAACGGTTTATTATGGACAATTATGCCAACCCGGAGCTGACCCTGGGAAGCGTGGCCGGCTTTATCGGGCTCAATGAAAAATATTTCAGCACTCGATTCACCAAGGAAGAGGGCATGACCTTCAGCAATTATCTCACAGAGGTCCGCATCCGCAAAGCGGAAGAGCTGATGAAATCCACGGATTTAAAAATATATGAAATAGCCAGAGCGTGGGCTATAACAGCGTGGAGCATTTTACAAGGGTATTTAAAAAGCTTCGGGGAGAGAGCCCAGGCGGATACCGAAGATGAGACAAATACCTGACGAAAAATCAAGTTTTCAAACCATATCTCATAGAGAAAGGCATTTTGAAATGGTAAGATAAGTGCATCAAAACAAGGGAGGTATGACGAAATGAGAAAACGTGTATTGGCATGGGGACTTACTGCCGCAATGGCAATGGGAACGCTGGCAGGCTGTTCTTCCTCATCGAAAACAGAGACAACCGCAGCAAAGGCTCCGGAGGGAGCAGTGACTGAAGCGGAAAAAACAAAGGCAAATGAAGACCTGGAAGGCAGTCTTGTTTTTGCCATCTGGGACAACAACTTAATGGATTACATTGATCAGAATGATATGGTGGGGAAATTCCAGGAGAAATATCCCAATGCGGATATTGAAGTGGAAAAAATCAAGGATGATTCCGAGTACTGGAACTCCATGAAGATGAGAACTTCGGCAAACCAGCTTCCGGATGTCATGTTTAACAAGCCTTTCACCTTATCCAGATTTAAGGATTACTTACTGGATTTATCAGACTTAGAAGCGACGAAAAACAACGAGCTGGCCGCCGGCTATGCTCTGGACGGCAAGATTTTAGGAGTGCCCATGACCGCCGGCTACGAATATGTTTACTATTGGAAAGACATGTTTAAGGAGGCCGGAGTAGAGGTTCCCACCACCTGGGAGGAATTTAAGACCGCAGCCCAGACTCTTCAGGATTACTACGGAAAGAAAGACCCGGACTTTATGGCAATTGCTCTTGGAGCAAAGGATGAGTGGCCGGATTATCCATATATGGAATTTATGCCTGCACTGGAAGGCGGCAACGGCCAGAACTGGAACGATATGGCAAAGAGCGATGCTCCCTTTGCAGACGGAACCGATATTAACAAGGCATACAACAAGGTCTACAGCTTATTCAACAGCAATGTGTTCGGAAAAGATCCTCTGGGAATGGAACATCAGGTGACCGCCCTGTTTGCACAAGAAAGCGGCCTTCATCGCTTTGGGAGACTGGTTTTCAGAATATTCAAAACGGCACCGACGATTATTCACAGCTTGGAACCTTTTATCTTCCTGTAAGGGATTCCAAGGATGATCCTTTCCGTGTTATTGTACAGGGCGATTCCTTTATGGGAGTGACCACCCACAGCAAGAATCCGGAGCTGGCAAAGGCCTTTGTAGAGTGGTTTTACAGTGAAGACTGGTATCCGGGCTATCTTTCCTATGTAACCAGCGCTTCCTCCATGAAGAATTTCCCCAAAGATAAGGATCCCATTCTGGCAGAGGCGGATAAGCAGCAGCCGGACAAGGAACTGGTCATGTATGACGGCGGCGGGGACAATTTCCAGGCCATCCAGAATGAAATTGCATTTGACTATAAAAAGCTGGGGGCACAGATGTTTACCGATGGTTTTGATTTAAAGGCAGAGCTTGACGGACTCAATACGAAATGGGCAGGAGCCAGGACAAAGCTGGGAATAAAATAGCAGAAAGGGAGAGGGGACAGGGTGAGGAAACCCGGTCCCCTTTTCTTCTAAGACCAGAATCAGGAGGTATTTATGAATTCACTGGAAAAACAGAAAAAAAGGTTTATTATATGTTCTCTTGTCATTCCCATGGTGCTGTTAATCGGATTTGTGGTATTTCCGGCCTTTGACTTAATCCGTATGAGCTTTACCAACTGGGATGGGTATTCCAAAACCTATGACACAATTGGTTTTGATAATTACAGCTCCATGCTTCACAATAAGGATCTGTGGCTGTCCCTTAGAAACAATGCGGTGTATTGTTTTGCACATTTAATCTTTATCCCGGTTGAGCTGATGTTTGCGGTTCTTTTAACCTCACGGCTTCGGGCGTCAAAATTTTACAAGACCATGGTATTCATGCCCTATATCATCAACGGAGTGGCCATATCCTACGCCTTTTCCTATTTCTTTTCGCCCATTAACGGAGCCTTTGACGGGATTTTAACAGCACTTCATCTGGAGGGCTTTATAAGAAACTGGCTTTCCGATCCCAAAATCGTAAACTTTGTGCTGGCCTTTGTTTCCCTCTGGAGATTTTCAGGGTATCACGTCATTCTCTTTATGGCGGCATTACAGTCTCTTCCTCAGGATGTGCAGGAAGCGGCCAGAGTGGACGGAGCGGATGCCTGGCAGATGTTCCGGTATATCCAGATTCCCTCCATTATGCTGATGGTGGACTTTGTCCTGTTTGACAATATCCGGGGGGCACTACAGGTGTTTGATATCCCTTATGTTATGACAAGCGGGGGGCCGGGATATGCCTCCTCCACTTTCACCCTTTATACCATTGATACGGCCTTTAAGTACAGCAATTTCGGCCTGGCTTCTACCATGGCGGTGGCAATCATGGTCATGATCATCGTTATTTATCTGATCCAGAATAAGATCATTCACGGAATCGTTTGGAAAGGGGGAAAAAAGTAAGATGAAGAAACGTACAATGGAACAGGGGTTAAAGCAGCTTCTGTGTCTCGGAATGGTGATAATTGTTTTGGCCCCTATTGTTCTGACTTTATTTGCCGCATTCAAGACAAAAGCGGATATGGTCAACACCTCTCCCCTTCTTCTGCCTCCGGTGGCGAGAATTACCCTGCAGAACTTTGAAAAGGTTTTGGGAGATAAGTATCTGCTCATTGGGTTTAAGAATACAGGGATCATTCTTGCAGTCAGCATATGCTTCAATGTGCTTTTTGGAACGATTACAGCGTTCATTCTGGAACGGTTTCAATTTAAAATGAAAAAGGTAATTATGGGCCTGTTTTTCCTGGGAATGCTGATTCCAAGCTTTGTGACGGAAATCGCCAGGTTCAAGATAATTAACGGCATCGGGCTTTACAATACTCTTGGGGCTCCGATTGTGATCTATGTGGCCTCTGATCTGATGCAGCTGTATATTTACCGGCAGTTTATATCCACGCTTCCGGTATCTCTTGATGAAAGCGCCCTTTTGGATGGCTGTTCTTATTTCGGGCTGTTTTCCAGGATCATCTTTCCCCTGCTTGCACCTGCTACGGCTACGGTTGTCATTATCAAGGCGATTACTATCATTAACGATATGTATATTCCCTATCTGTATATGCCGAAAAACAGGCTGCGCACCCTGACCACCTTTCTGATGAATTACGCCAATGCCCAGCAGGGGTCATGGCAGAAGCTGGCGGCAGGAATTATCATTATCATGCTGCCCACCATACTTATTTATATCTTTTTCCAGAAATATATTCTGGCGGGAATCGCTGCAGGAGCGGTAAAGGAATAAAATGTGCATGAAATTGTAAAAATGCAATGGATTCTTTTTCCGTAGTCGATTATAATGAATCCAGAGTTTTTAGATAAGGAGGATTTCGTTCAATGGAACAGAAAACTGCAAAACTGGAATGGCTGGAGGACCCTCAGGTTTTCGGGGTAAACCGCCTTCCGGCTCATTCCGATCACCGCTTTTACGAGACAGAAGAGGAACGTATCAGTGAAAGGATGGCCCTGCGCCAATCCTTGAACGGGACATGGAAATTTTCCTATGGGGAAAATCCGTCCCTGCGGAAAGAACATTTCTATGAACCCGGTTTTGACTTGAGCGGTTTCGGCTCCATAGAGGTGCCGGGCCACATAGAGCTCCAGGGATACGGCAGGTGCCAGTACATCAATACCATGTACCCCTGGGATGGTCTGGCAGATATCCGCCCTCCCTATACGGACAAAGAGGACAATCCCGTGGGAAGCTATGTCAGGGAATTTGAACTGGAAAATCCGTTAAAGGGAAAACGGCTGTTTCTTTCTTTCCAGGGTGTGGAAACCGCCTTTTACGTATGGCTTAACGGAACCTTTATCGGATATTCAGAGGATTCATTTACCCCGTCGGAATTTGAAATCACCCATGCGGCAAAGGATGGAACCAACCGTCTTGCTGTGGAGGTTTATAAAAGAAGCAGCGCGAGCTGGATTGAGGACCAGGATTTTTTCCGGTTTTCCGGGATTTTCCGGGAGGTGTATTTATATGCCGTTCCGGAATGTCATGTAAAAGATATTTTTATTCATGGAGATGTATCAGAGGATTACAGGGACGGCCTGTTTCGGCAGAGCTTTCCCTGGAAAATCTGTTTTCGGCAGAAAATTTCCTGACGGAGAATTCCCATGCAGAGAATTCTTCTGAAAAGAAGCCCAGCGGAAAAGTCTCGGCCGTTTTAAAAGACAGTTCGGGAGAGACCGTTCTTTCCTGGGAAGCTGTTCCAATGGAAAAGAAGGTTGAGCTTTCCGGCCGGATTCCCAATGTTCATTTATGGAGCGGAGAGGATCCCTATCGGTATGAGCTGACTGTTGTATTATACGATGACCAGGGAGAGGGAAGGGAAATAGTTCCACAGAAAGTGGGCTTTCGCTGCTTTGAGATGAAGGACCGCATGATGCTCCTCAATGGAAAACGGATCGTATTCCGGGGCATCAACCGCCATGAATTCAATGTGAGAAAAGGCCGTTCCATTACAGAAGAGGACATGATGTGGGACATCCGGTTCATGAAGTGCCACAACATCAATGCGGTACGTACCTGTCATTATCCTGATCAGAGCCTGTGGTACGAGCTTTGCGACGAATACGGGATTTACCTTATTGACGAGGCGAATTTAGAGAGCCATGGCTCATGGCAGAAGATGGGAGCCTGCGAGCCGTCATGGAATGTGCCGGGAAGTCTGCCGGAGTGGAAAGAGTGCGTGGTGGACCGGGCAAGGTCCATGATGGAGAGAGATAAAAACCATCCAAGCGTGCTGATCTGGTCCTGTGGAAATGAATCCTATGCAGGAGAGGATATTCTGGCTATGTCGGAGTTTTACAGGGAACGGGACCCATCCAGGCTGGTTCACTATGAGGGCGTGTTCTGGAACCGGGAATTTGATAAGACCAGTGATATGGAAAGCCGTATGTACGCCAAACCTGACCAGGTGGAAGAGTATTTAAGGGAGAACCCCAAAAGCCTTTTATTCTCTGCGAGTACATGCACGCCATGGGAAATTCCCTTGGGGGAATGAAAAAGTATACGGATTTAGAGGATAAATACGACATGTATCAGGGCGGATTTATCTGGGATTATATTGACCAGTCTCTGATGAAAAAGGACGCTTACGGTGAAGAGCATATGACCTACGGCGGAGATTTCGGCGACCGTCCCACGGATTACAGCTTCTGCGGAAACGGAATTGTTTATGCGGACAGGACCATTTCCCCGAAGGCCCAGGAGGTCAAATATTTATATCAGGACATCCGCCTGATTCCTGATTCCAAGGGAGTATCTATAGAAAACAGAAGGCTGTTTACCGACACCTCTGAC